>CALAQS010000153.1 GCA_937888435.1 uncultured Acidobacteriota bacterium | reverse complement strand
GCAACTTCGGCTTCAACGCGCAGACCGAGAAGACCGAGGACATGTTCAAGGCGGGCATCGTCGACCCGGCCAAGGTCACGAAGTCGGCGCTCCAGAACGCCGCGTCGATCGCCGGCCTCATGCTCACGACGGAGGCGCTCGTCTCCGAGATCAAGGAGAAGGACAAGGCTCCCGCGATGCCGGGCGGCGGCGGCGGAATGGGCGGCATGTATTAATCTGCCGCGGGGGAGCCCCCGCCGCTATGCGGCGGGACGTCTGGGTTCCCCCGCACCCCCTCCCCAACGAACTTATTCTTAGCGGCCCGGCGGAAACGCCGGGCCGGTTTCTTTTTCGGGTGTTGCGCTACCCTCAGCTCAACTGATGTCGGAGAGCTCGAGAACGGCCGGCCGGGCGGGTCTCTTCTGGACGCTCCTGCCGTACCTCGTTTTCACAGTCCTCTTCATCGCGACGTTCAAGCGCTGGATCTTGCCGTTCGAAGATTCCGGGCGCGAGATGAATACGGCGCTGCGCCTCGCCGAAGGCGAAGTGCTCTATCGCGATGTCGGCTATTCCTACGGTCCGCTTTCCCCCCTCATCGACGGTTTCCTGCTCCGAACGTTCGGTCGAAGCCTCGACGTCCTCGTCGCGTGGCGGACGGTCCTCGCCCTCCTCGGCGTGGAGGCTCTCCGGCGGCTCGCGCGCCGGCTCGCTCCGGGTGAATCGCTCGCGGCCGCCATCTCTTCGTTCGCGATCGCCGCGTGCGCATTCGGCGTGGGCGGCTCGTGGCCGTTTCCATACAGCGCAGCGGCGCTGGCCGGGACCGTCGGCGCGTGGTGGGCGCTCGAGCTCGCGCTGGCTTCGGAGTCGCCGGCGGGGTCGATGGCCGCCGCGGTCGTGGCCGGCCTCGCGGCGGGAACCAAGCTCGAGATGGTGCCACTCGCTCTTGCGGGCCCTCTCCTCGTCCTCGCTCTTCACCGCCCGCGCAAGGAAGCCTTCTCCGCGGTTGCGTGGATGCTGGGAGCGGCCGGAATCGCGTACGCGGTTCCGATCGTCCGGTTCGGCGAGGACCTGATGAAGCGGCAAGGCTTTCTCATCGCGCTCTCCGTCCCGGAATCCTGGCGGCGCGTTTATGAGCGCGTGCTCTTCGGCGGGCTGACTCCGGCGGACTTCGCGCGCGGAGGATTTCAAGACGTCCTCTTTCCATCGGCGGTCGGAATCGCGCTTGTCCTTCTGCTTCGGGGCGGGGGTAGGACGTCCAACCTCGTTCTTTCGCCGCTCCTTTTCGTGGCGGGGGGCCTCACGTTCCTCTCGCCAGGCAACGGGTGGCTGCACGCGCTCCTGCCTCTCGCGGCGTGCGTGGCGATCGACGGCCTCGTCCGGGCTGCGATTGCCTGGCGGCGCGGAGACTGTTCGCCCGACCCGACAGCCGTGGGAGTCGCCCTCGTCATGCTCCCCGCGCTCATACGCCAACCCTTTTTCCTTCGAAATCCGGTGTACGGCGCTTTCTCGGCCCCTCTCGCGCTCGTGGTCGCGCTCTGCTGGATCGGCCGGCACGCGCATGCGCGAAAGGCGTTCACGGCTCTCGTTCTCGGCCTCTCGACCGCCCAGGTCGCGCTCCGAGTTCAGGGAATCGGCATGGCTGCCATGACACGGACTGATCTTCCGGGCGCGTCGTTGTCCCTCGTTCCGGCGGAGTCGCGCTTCGTGACCGAGGCGGCGCGGGTCATCAGCGAAACCGTGCCTGAAGGGGGAACCATCGGCATCTTTCCGGAGCCCGGGTTCCTTCTCTTCGTGACAGGCCGCAAGAACCCCTTCGTCGACGAGCTCTTCGTCCCCGGAATCCAGGACGCCGCGGCGGAGGACCTGATGATCCGCCGACTTCGCGAGCGCCCGCCCGACGCGCTTCTCGTGACGAACCGGGCCTACCCCGAGTTCGGGGCCGCGATTTACGGACACGGGCTCCTCGATCGGTTCTTTGTGGAGGTCTCCCGCCGTTACGTGCCGGTGCAGCGGATCGGGGGGGAGGCGGGACCAGTTCCGCTCCGGCACGCGTCGGAAGGGCTGCTCTTCGCGCCGCGGCCCGGCCGCCGCCCATAATCTGCCGAGCTGACATTCCAGCGATGTTTTGTCCCGGCTGCGATTCACAGAATGTCGGCGGCGGCATGGGCGGAATGTACTAAGCCCCCCAGCTTTCTTTTGGGCTTTTCGGCCCGACGGAAAGCTTCGGCCAACCCCGAGAGCCACTCACCCTGGCGCTGAGAGAGCATCGCCCGCACGAAGATGCGCCGCGAAAAACCCAGTACCGCAACGAGGGAAAACACCCTCACGAGCGCGCCGCCAATCCAGACTTTCTTCTCGCCAAAGTCGGCCTGCGTCTGCTCGCCCGGGCCCGTCTCGTACCGCACCGTGGCCAAAGCCTGAGGCAATGACCTGGGAATGTCCGTTCCAGGCCTCCCGGAATACCCGGTGGAGGTCGATCGGATTACCCTTTGTGTAAAGCCTGTTCCTTGATAGGCCATGTCATATTAGGCGTGCGCCATGATCACCTTGAAAAGAGTTCGAGACGCTGACGATGTCATGCAGGCTCCGGCCTCGTCGGCGCGCCAGCGGACGCGGACGCTGGACCTAGCGACGGCCGCGATCCTCGCGACGATGCTGGCGCGGATCTTCGCCGACCCGACACGCATCAACCACGACTGCGCGTGCCTCCTCATGGGCGCCGTGATGGTTCAGGAGAACCGCATGTCGCTTTCGTCGCTTTTCGCGAGCATGAACCCGCCGCTGATCACGTACCTCAACGTGCTCGTGGCCCGGATAGCGGTTTTCCTCGGTACCGATGTGATCTTCGTCTTTCTTCTTTTCGTTTTTCTTCTCGTAGCCGGCTCGGTTCTTACCCTTCGCCGGGTCGCCTCAGGCGGCGGGCTGCTGTCGGCTCCCACGGCGGCGTTCGTTGCGCTCGCATGGGCGGGCACCTTGTCGGTCCCATTCGCGCAGAAGGACTTCAACTTCGGACAGCGCGAATACCTGGTCGCTCTCCTCCTCGTTCCCTACCTCGTGGGGCGCTGGAGAGGATGGGAGGGCGCACCGCCGTCGCGGGCGATGAAGATCCTGCTGGGAGTCGCCGCCGGCATGGGGACCTGCCTGAAGCCCCACTTCGCTCTCGTTCCGGCGGTCGTGGAAGGCGCCTGGATTCTCGGCCGACGCCGACTGTCCCCGGTCTTCTCCGCCGACGTCGTCGCTTACGTCACCACGGGCGTTGCCTTCGTCGCACATATCTTTCTTCTTCCGGCGCAGCTCCGGAACGCTTTTCTGGGCGCCATCACGGAGACGGCGCGCGGCTACGACGTGTACAACATGCCATGGGGCTACCTTGGGGACCGGGAATCGATTCGCTTCGCACTCGTGGTCGGCCTTGCCTCGGTGCTGCTCCTCGCCATGTATCGGACGGCGGGTCTCCGGCTTGCGGGAACCTTCGGCGTCATGGCGCTCGTCTCGGTTGCTATCTACTTCCTTCAACATAAGGGCTGGAGTTATCACGCCATTCCTGCGTACAGCGCGGGTGTTCTGACGACGGCGCTCCTCCTGACTCGCTGGCGCTTCGGGAGAGCCATGCCCTCCCGGGCCGACGGTATGCCCCGCATGCGGCGGGCCGTGGAAATGGGGATGTCCTGGCTGGCCGCGGTAGCCACTTTGCTCGCCCTCGGAAACGCGGTCACGATGGCATTCCACCTTGCTCGAACCGGCATCCGGCCGGTTCTTCGCACGCCCTTTCATGAGGCGCTCGCGAAGCTGTCGGATCCGGGTCAGGAGATTCTGTTTGTCACGACGAACGTTTATCCGATGTATCCCGCGCTTCTGGAGCTCGGTCGACGACCCTTCGGCCGATACTGGGGGCCGATGATGAACATCGCCTTTTTCCAGGCGGGGTTGCGGAGCACGCGAACCGGCTTCCCCTATCGCCGGATGGAAGAGATGCCGACCGCCGAGCGGACTTTCCTTGAGCAGCTCGGAAGAGACATCGGGGAGGGGCGGCCCCGGCTCGTCGTCGTGGCGGAGGGGCCGCGACTCCAAGGATGCCCGCTCGGCTTCGACATGGCGGAGTACCTGCGGCGGGCGCCGGTTGTGTCCGATGCGCTTGCTCCGTATGTGGCAGCCGACTCGGCGTGGGGCTACCGGTTTCTCCGACGTGTCAGCGACTAGCCAGTAGAACCGAGAGCCTCCCGGAGCGAGGCCGCGACGTAGTCGAGCATCGTCGTGGTAAGCCCGGGGTAGACGCCCACCCAGAAGGTCTGCCTCATGACGCGGTCGGCTTCTTCCAGTGCCCCAACCTGGCGATGGGGGATGGCGCGGTAAGCAGGTTGGCGCAGCAGGTTGCCTCCGAACAGGAGTCGTGTCCCGATCCGGCGCGAATCCAGGAACTCGATCAAGGCATTCCGGGAGACAGTCGACGGCTCGCGAAGGGTCAGGGGAAGCCCGAACCAGCTCGGCTCGGAGCCGGGCGTCGCCTCGGGCAGGATGAGCTGCTCCTCGAGCGGCTCCAGGCATCGCCGCAGCCGCGCGAAGTTGGCACGGCGGCGCTCGATGAAGCGGGGCAGCTTCTTGAGCTGGGCCACGCCGACGGCCGCCTGCATGTCGGTAGCCTTCAGGTTGTAGCCGATGTGGCTGTAGATGTACTTGTGGTCGTAGCCGTACGGCAGCTCGCCGAGCTGCCAGCCGAACCGCTTCTTGCAGGTGTTGGCGACGCCCGTGTCGCACCAGCAGTCGCGGCCCCAGTCGCGCAGCGACTCCACGATCCTCTTCAGCGTCGGGTCCGAGGTCAGGACCGCCCCCCCTTCCCCGAGCGTGATGTGGTGGGCGGGGTAGAAGCTGATCGTGGCGAGATCTCCGAAGGTTCCAACCTTGCGGGCCCGCCAGGTCGCTCCGAGCGCGTCGCAGGTGTCCTCGATGAGCCAGAGCTTGTGGCGCCGTGCCACCTCCAGGACCGCGTCGACGTCGAAGGGATTTCCGAGAGTGTG
>CALAQS010000152.1 GCA_937888435.1 uncultured Acidobacteriota bacterium | reverse complement strand
ACCACCTTCTGCCCGCGGATCATCGTGCCGCGGAGAGCGCGCATGACCGACTCGGCGATCTTCTCCGGCACCTCCACGAGCGAGAACCGCTCGGCGATCTGGATCGAGCCGACGTCGCGGGGGCTCACCTTGGCCTCGTTGACGATGGCCCCCACGAGATCTCCGGGCCGGACGCCGGCGGCGCGGCCGGCGCCGACGAAAATACTCGCGGAGTTGCCCGGCTCTCTCCCCCCAGACTTGTACTTCGTCCCGGACTTTGCCGAACGCGGCGGCGGGGGTGCGGCAATCGCGGGAATCTCGTGCTCGTCCGCGACCGAGCCCGAGCCCGCCGCCGAAGGGTCCGCCAGCTTCACGGCGGCCGCGGCCACGTCCATCGGGTCGAACTCCTCCGCGAGCGACTCGACGACGACGCGATAGTCCTCGAGCCCGCCCGCGAGGATCGACTCACGGAGAGACGCCCGCGTCAGCTCGAGGCGCTTGGCACGCAGGTCGGCGACCGTGGGGACGTTCGCGACCTCGATTTTCTGCTTCGTCAGGCGCTCGATGTTGCGGAGCTGCCAGTGCTCGCGCGGCTCGGCGAGCGTGATGGCGACGCCTTCGCGCCCGGCGCGGCCGGTCCGGCCGATGCGGTGGACGTAGAGCTCGGGCGAGGACGGCACGTCGTAGTTGACGACGTGCGAGAGATGCCCGATGTCGAGGCCGCGGGCCGCCACGTCGGTGGCGACGAGAAGCTCCAGCGTCCCCGCGCGGAATTTCTTCATCACGCGGTCGCGCTGCTCCTGCGACATCCCGCCGTGCATCGCCTCCACGCGCAACCCGCGGCCCTTCAGGCTTTCGGTCAGGTCGTCGACCTCGAGGCGCGTGCGGCAGAAGACGAGCGCCCCGGGGGGACTTTCGAGGTCGAGGATGCGTCCGAGCGCCGCACGCTTGTGGCCGCGGGCGACGACGTACGCCGTCTGCCGGACCTTGGGCATCTTCCCCGGCGCGGTCTTCTCCTTCTCGATCTCGATCCGGACCGGCTCTCGAAGGTGGCGCGACGCGAGGGTCGCGATGCGCGGCGGAAGCGTGGCGGAAAACAGCGCCGTCTGGCGCGCCTTCGGAGTCGCCGCGAGGATCGCGTCGAGGTCCTCGGCGAAGCCCATGTCGAGCATCTCGTCGGCTTCGTCGAGGACGAGCGTGCGGAGGCTGCCGAGGGCGAGCGAGCGGCGGTTCACGTGGTCGAGCGCGCGCCCGGGCGTCGCGACGACGACGTCCACGCCGCGCTTCAGGGCCCTGAGCTGCGTCTCCATCGACGCGCCCCCGTAAACGGGGAGGACGCGGACGCCGATCTCCCGGCCGTACCGGTGAACGGCCTCGGCGAGCTGCATCGCGAGCTCGCGGGTCGGCACGAGGATGAGGACCGTGGGCGCGACTCCCCTTTCGGCCTCCGCTCCGATGCGGTGGAGGATCGGGAGCGCGAACGCGGCGGTCTTCCCGGTGCCCGTCGCCGCCTGCGCGAAAACGTCGCGCCCATCGAGGAGCGGCGGGATCGCCGCGCTCTGGATGGGCGTGGGCTCCTCGTAGCCCAGGGCGGCGAGCGCGCTCACGAGGCGCACGTCGAGGCCGAGGCTCGCGAAAGGAGACGTCGGGGTCTTGTGCATGGGCCCATTCTGAGGCCCGCTCAGCGGACGCTCTCGAAAACCCCCGAGACCCGGTCCTTCCGGACGTCGTCCCAGGCGAACCAGCGTCCGTTCATCGCGACGTAGACGCCGGCGGGAAGCGACTGGACGAAAGAAAGCGCGCTCCCGAGGTTGAAGAGGCCGTCGGAGCTGCCGAACGCCCACGGCACCATCGCCCCGGTCAGGACGATCGTCTTCCCCGTCGCGGCGGCGCCGAGAACTGCCGCGGTCTCCACGATCGTGTCCGTTCCGTGCGTGACGACGATCCGCTCCTCCGGCGCTTCGCGGCAGCGCCTCACGATCTTCTCGCGGTCGGCGGCGGCCATCTCGAGGCTGTCGATCATCATCACTGTTTCGACGGCAACACTCACCCGGCAGCGGCCGAGCCGCAGCATCTCCTCAATGTGTGTGTTCTTGAAGAAGAGACGGCCCGTGAGCTCGTCGTATTCCTTGTCGAACGTCCCGCCGGTCACGAGGATGCGGATCGCCATCGGGTCGGACCTCCCTCCCCTCATTCTGTAACATCGGCACGGTGAAGGTCTTCGCCTCGATCACGCCGCACCTTTCCGTCGGGGACCGCTGCCGTCCCGTCTTCTTTACGGGCCCGTGCGTCATCGAGTCGCGCGCGCATGCCCTGAAAATGGCGAAAGAGTTGAAAAAGGTCTTCGAAGATGCCGGCGTCGCCGACCGGCTCGTCTACAAGTCCTCGTTCGACAAGGCGAACCGCAGCGCGGGAGCGAGCTTCAGGGGACCTGGCATCGAGAGAGGATTGGCGATCCTCTCGGAAGTCAAAGAGAAGACCGACCTTCCGATCCTGACCGACGTCCACGAGCCCGAGCAGTGCGCGATCGTGGCCGAAGTCGCGGACGTCCTCCAGATCCCCGCATTTCTCTGCCGACAGACCGATCTCATTCTCGCGGCCGCGGCGACGAAGAGGGCCGTCAGTGTGAAGAAAGGCCAGTTCCTCGCCCCGGACGACTGCAAGCAGATCGTCGACAAGTGCCACGCGGCCGGGAACACGAACGTCATGCTCTGTGAGCGCGGGACGAGCTTCGGGTATCACAACCTCGTCGTGGACTTCCGCGGCCTTCCCATGATGCGCAACCTCGGCGTGCCCGTGATCTACGACGCGACGCACTCCCTGCAGCTTCCCGGCGGCCTCGGAAAAGAGACGGGCGGCTCCCGCGAGTACGCGCCCGCGCTCGCGCGGGCCGCGGCGTCCGTGGGAGTCGACGGCTACTTCTTCGAGGTCCACGACAATCCCGCGCACGCGAAGTCCGACCGGGCGAC
>CALAQS010000151.1 GCA_937888435.1 uncultured Acidobacteriota bacterium | reverse complement strand
CCTTGCCGACACGCATCGAGAAGGACACGATGGGAGAGATCGCGGTCGCGGCCGACCGCTACTGGGGCGCGCAGACGCAGCGCTCGCTCCAGAACTTCGAGATCGGCGAAATCCGGTTCACGCGCCCGATGATCAAGGCCTTCGGCATCCTGAAGAAGGCCGCCGCCGAGGTGAACCAGGAGCTCGGCCTGCTGCCAGAGGATCGCGCGGTGCTCATCGCGGCCGCCGCGCAGGAGGTCATCGACGGCAAGCTCGACGGGCACTTCCCCCTCGTCGTCTTCCAGACCGGGAGCGGCACGCAGACGAACATGAACGTGAACGAGGTCATCGGCAACCGCGCGATCGAGATGGCGGGTGGCGCCATGGGCTCGAAGAAACCAGTGCACCCGAACGACGACGTGAACAAGTCGCAGTCCTCGAACGACACGTTCCCGACCGCGATGCACATCGCCGCGGTCTCGGAGATCGAAGAGCGGCTGCTTCCCGAGGTGAAGAAGCTGCGCGACGTGCTCGACGGCAAGGCGCGTGAGTTCAAGGACATCGTGAAGATCGGCCGCACGCACCTGCAGGATGCCGTGCCGCTGACGCTCGGCCAGGAGATCTCCGGCTGGGTGTCGCAGCTCGACCACGGGATCGCGCACGTCCGGCAGGCGCTCCCCCACCTCCTCGAGCTCGCGATCGGCGGCACGGCCGTGGGCACGGGACTCAACACGCATCCCGAGTACGCGGTCCGGGTCGCGAGGCGCGTCGCGGAAATGACGGGCCATCCTTTCGTCTCGGCGCCGAACAAGTTCGAGGCGCTCGCGGCGCACGACGCGCTCGCGTTCGCCTCCGGTGCGCTCCGCACGCTCGCCGGCTCGCTGATGAAGATCGCGAACGACGTGCGCTGGCTCGCCTCCGGCCCGCGCTGCGGCATCGGCGAGCTCCGCATCCCCGAGAACGAGCCGGGCAGCTCCATCATGCCGGGCAAGGTGAACCCGACGCAGGCCGAAGCCCTCACGATGGTCGTCGTCCAGGTTTACGGCAACGACGCCGCCGTCGCGTTCGCCGCGAGCCAGGGCAACTTCGACCTGCACGTCTTCAAGCCCGTGATGATCCACAACGTGCTCGAGTCGACGCGGCTGCTAGCAGACGGCTGCCGCAGCTTCCGCATCCATTGCGCCGAGGGGCTCGAGGCCGACCGCACGCGCATCGACGACCTCATGAAGAAGTCGCTCATGCTCGTCACGGCCCTGAATCCCCACATCGGGTACGACAAGGCGGCCGCGATCGCGAAGACGGCCCACAAGGAAGGCCTGACCCTCAAGGAGGCCGCCCTCAAGCTCGGCTTCCTCACGTCCGAACAGTTCGACGCGTGGGTCGATCCCTCGAAGATGGTAGGGCCTGGCGGCGCGGGCTAGGACCGTCACCCGGGCAGTCCATAATCCTGCGTTCCCGTGGCCATTACCGCCGGTTCCAAGCTCGGGCCCTACGAGATCGTCGCGCCGTGATACCTTTTCGCGCATGAGAAAACACTTCGCCCTCGCTCTCGCCGGAGCGCTTCTTCTGACCGCCACCCTGAAGGGAGAACCCCCCGTGAAGAACCCGACCGTCGTCATGAAGACCTCCCTCGGGAGCGTCACGATCGAGCTCTATCCCGAGAAGGCGCCGGAAACCGTCAAGAACTTCCTGCAGTACGTGAACGACAAGTTCTACGACGGCACGATCTTTCACCGCGTGATCAGCAATTTCATGATTCAAGGTGGCGGCATCGACGCGGCCATGAACAAGAAGCCGACGCGCGCCCCGATCAAGAATGAAGCCGCGAACGGCCTCAAGAACAAGCTTGGCACGGTCGCGATGGCGCGGACCTCCGAGCCGAACAGCGCGTCGTCTCAGTTCTTCATCAACGTAAAGGATAACGGCTTCCTGGACTACCGCGACTCCTCGCCGCAGGGCATCGGCTACTGCGTGTTCGGCAAGGTGACGGCCGGCATGGACGTCGTGGACAAGATCAAGGCCGTGCCCACGGGCGCCCAGGACGTCCCTACCGCTCAGGTCGTCATCGAGTCCATCCGCGTCGCGCCCTGATCGGGGCGCGTTCTTCGTGTCGAGCGTCCCGCCCCCGATCGGGTATCCCCCGCCCCCTCCGGCCGCGAGGCGGCGGGGCCTGTTCGGGCCGTTCCTCGTCGCTCTTCTCGCGGGTTGGGGAGTGTTCTTCTTCCTCAACGGAGGCTTCGGGCGGCGGGACGGCATCGGTCCGGCTCCCGCGAAGGTCTCGGGCGGCCCGGCCGCCGAACCGCGGGTCGTCGTCGCGCGCGGCGATCTCGCCGAGGACGAGAAGTCCACGATCGCGCTCTTCAAGGGCGCGAGCCCGTCCGTCGTCTACATCACGACGCTCTCGCGGCGCGCGGTCAACTTCTTCGAGATGACCGACGTGCCGCAGGGCACGGGCTCGGGCTTTCTCTGGGACCGGCAGGGACATGTCGTCACGAATGTTCACGTCCTCGCCGGGGACTCTTTCGTCGTCACGCTCTCGGACCAGTCGAACTGGAAGGCCACCGTCGTCGGCGTCGAGCCCGACAAGGACCTCGCCGTCCTCAGGATCTCGGCTCCCCCGGAGAAGCTGCCGCCGATTCTCGTCGGCACGAGCAAGGGGTTGCAGGTGGGGCAGAAAGTGTTCGCGATCGGAAACCCGTTCGGCTTGGACGAGACGCTCACGACCGGCGTCGTGAGCGCGCTCGGACGCACGATCGAGTCACTGACGGGCCGCAAGATCCAGAACGTCATCCAGACGGACGCCGCGATCAACCCCGGCAACTCCGGCGGCCCGCTGCTCGACAGCGCCGGGCGCCTCATCGGCGTGAACACGCAGATCGCAAGCCCGTCCGGCGCGAGCGCCGGGATCGGCTTCGCGGTGCCCGTCGACACTGTGAACGAGGTCGTGCCCGAGCTCATCGCGCACGGCCGCATCGTGCGCCCGCGCCTCGGCGTCGTGCCCGCGCCCGAAGGCGTCATGCACCAGATGGGCGTCTCGGGCGTTCTCGTCCTCGCCGTGCAGGACGGGACTGGAGCCGCGAAGGCCGGGCTGCGCGGCACCGAGCGCGACAAAGACGGGTCCTTCGTTCTCGGCGACATCATCGTCGGCGTCGCCGGCAAGGACGTCGCGAGCTACGACGATCTCGTTACCGCGCTCGAGAAACAGAAAATCGGCGACACCGTGCCCGTGAAGCTCGTGAGGAACGACCGCACGATGACCCTGAACGTGACGCTCACGGCGTCGCGCTGACGTCCGCGGGGGGCGGAGGGGCCGGCGAGGCGGGCGGAGCCGAAACCTCCATCACCGCGACCTCGACCCGCGCCGCCAGCACTGCCGAGCGCTCCACGACGCGTCCGACGGACACGATCCGCCGGCCGCCTGACGGCAGCTCCTCGGCGCGCACCTCGATCTCGCCGCCCTCCACCTTCAGGCGCCCCGGCGGAAGCTGCCCTTTCTCCATGAGCCACGCGCGCGCCCAGTCCACGCCCGAGCGCGCGAGCTCTACGGCATAGCGATCGTTCGCGCGCCGCCGCGTCTCGCGCAGATCTGTCAAGAGAATCGAGGCGAGGACGCCGAGGACGAGAGCGAGGACGACGAGGATACCCATCACGAGAAGGAGCGAGCTTCCCCGTTCGCGGCTCCCGCGGCGGCGCGCGGCGGACCTCATGGCGCCTTCTCCGTGGGGCGACCGCAGGCAAGCGCGATCAGCTCGGTCTCTTTCCCCTCGTTCCAGCGCAGAAGGAGGCGCCCGTTCGCGAGCTCGCCCGGGTCGAGGGAGAACGTGCCGGGCAGCGTCCAGGTCGAGGTCGCGCTCACGACCTCCCCGTCCGGTTTCTTTCTCGTGCTCGTCCTCTCCACTTTGCTCCCGTGCATCGCCCACGAGACCTCCGGATCCTCCTCGCGGAGCGGCACGAGGTCCAGCCGGAAGGCGGGCGAAGGAAACGGCGGCGAGACGGCGACCGCCGACGCACGCGCGAGGTCGGCGGAGAGGCGCTCCCAGAGCAGCGGGAACATCTCGACGGACAGCCGCTTGGCATCGAGGCCCGCCTGCTGCCTCAGGAGACCCAGGGAAACTGGCAGCAGCGAGAACAGCAGGACCACGCCGATGAGGACGACGACGCACAGCTCGGCGAGCGAGAAGCCACGCGCTCTCACTGCGGCAGTCCCGCGCCGCGGAAGACGTAGCCCTCCTGCACGATCTGCTTCGCCATCTTCTCGCCATACCCGATCTCGAGGTGGACGAAGCAAAGCCCGTCGACCTCGGTCGACTTCACCCTCAGGAACGGATTTCGCGCGTCGAGCGCGTCCACGAAATCGCCCGGGCCCACGAACGGCCGGCGGTCCTTCGGAAACACGTCGTTCCGGAACGACGTGCGCAGGTAGATCCACTCGCTCGCGAGCGCGCGCACCACCCGCTCGCGGTCGAGGCGATCCCGCTCGAGCGCGCGGCGGTGCGCGAGGAAGCTCGCGCCGAGCGTCAGGACGATCCCGAGTATCGCCAGGGAGACGAGCGCCTCGAGGAGGAAGACCCCGCGGGAGCGCCACTCGCCCATCGTGTCCCGTGCCAGGGGGCCGGTCAGCGCAGCGACGAGACGAGCTTTTTCACTGCGCGCTCGGCGGCGTCCTCGGCGGCCTGGGCCTCCGCCTCCGTATCGGCGGCGCTCACTTCGGCGGTGCCGTTGCGGCCTGTGACGTCGATCGTCTTCGCGGCCGCGCCGGGCGCGGTCACGATCGAGACGCTGACGGAGCAGTCCGCCTCGTACGAGACGACGATGTCCCCCACGCGCACGGGCGTGCCTGTTCCCGAGTTCGTCTGGCGTTCGTAGGCGCGGCCCTCGTGCCGCCGGATGTCGCACGGGGCGAGCAGGATGCCGAGGTACACGTCGCCGGGCCACGCTTTGCGAAACTCCGCGCCGGCCTCGCCGGGCATCGCGATGTCGGCGAGACGCGCGCCCGAGAGTCGCGCATCCACGATCGCGCCGAGGCCGCGGTCACTCGCGGCGGAGAGAAAGCGCGGAACGAAACGCTCGATCTCCGGTGCGGCTCCTTTCGCCTCCACGAGGACGATCGCCTTCTTCGGCGCCGCGTCCGGCGCCGCGCCGGATGCGGCGGGCGTCGAAGCGCAGCCGAGGAGCGGGAGGGAAGCGGCGACGGCGGCGAGGCGGCACAGGACCTTCATGGCGTCAAAGTGTACGCTTGCCTCCCGTATCCTCCCGTCATGGAAACCGCGGCCGCTCCCCTCGACCTTCTCGTCGTCGGGGCGGGACCGGTCGGCCTCGCGTGCGCACTCGAGGCGGCTCGCCAGGGCCTCTCGCACGTCGTGATCGAAAAAGGGGCGCTTCTCGACACGCTCGTGAACTGGCCCACGCACACGATCTTCTTCTCGACTCCCGAGCTGCTCGAGATCGGCGGCCATCCGTTCGTGACCGCCTCGGGGAAGCCCACGCGCCGCGAGGGCCTCGTCTACTACCGGAAGGTGGCCGAGCGCGAGGGGCTCGCGATCCGCCTTCACGAGCGCGTCCTCTCGGCCGAGCGCGACGGAGGCCTCTTTCGCGTCTCGACCACGAGCGGCGTGGAGACGGCCCGCGCCGTCGTCGTGGCGACCGGCTTTTACGCCAACCCGAACCTCCTCGGCGTTCCCGGCGAGAACCTTCCGAAGGTGTCGCATTACTACACCGAGCCGTTCGCGCACGCGCTCACGGAAGTCCTCGTCGTGGGCGGAAAGAACTCCGCCGTCGAAGCGGCGCTCGACCTCCACCGGAACGGCGTCCGCGTCACGATGGCCGTCCGCAAGAGTGCGTTCGGGGCGAGCGTGAAGTACTGGCTGAGGCCCGACATCGAGAACCGGGTCAAGGAGGGCTCCATCCGCGCGCATTTCGAGACGACGGTCGCCTGGATCGAGGAGCGCCGCGTCGTCCTCGAGAAGGCCGGGAAAACCTTCGGAATCCCGAACGACTTCGTCTTCGCCCTCACGGGCTATAGGCCCGATTTTTCCCTCCTCGACGCGTGCGGCATCACCGTCACGCACGACCTCCACGTCGTCCACGATCCGGAGACGATGGAGACGAACGTCCGCGGCCTCTACGTCGCCGGCGTCGTGGCCGCGGGCAAAGAGATCGGCAAGCTCTTCATCGAGAACGGCCGGCTCCACGCCGTCGCCATCGTGAAGCACATCCTCGCGCGCCGCGGCACGGCTCCCGCGGCGCCGCTCACGGCCCCCCGGATCCGCAGGTTCCAGGACGGGGACTAGGTCTCAACGCGGGCGATCACGATTGGCCTTCAGCGCCGGAGGCGCCGGCGCGGCGTCCGGGAAAGGGTTCACCTTGTTCTCGATCGGCGCGAGGGTCTTGAAGTAGTCGTAGAGCATCCCGAGGTCGTCCTCGGTGAGGCCCGAGAAAGGCAGCCAGGGCATGATGGTGTTGCGGCCTTTCGGCGCGACCGGTGCGTTGTCGCCCGTGAGCGAGACGAAGGATTTGAAGCGCCCGATGAACTCGGCTTTCGTGGCCCGGCCGAGGTACGCATCGGCATGGGGCGTGAGATTGGGCGTGATGTTGCGCCCCCACGGCCCTTTCATCTCCCAGCCGCCCGAGTAGTCCTTCTTCGGCAGGAGCTTCCCCTTGTCGTCGTGCGGGGTGTGGCATTCGCGGCATCCGCCCACGACCGCGAGGTAGCGCCCGTATCCGATGCGGTCCGTCTTCGGGTCGGGGGCCGACACGGGGCCTTCGAGCGGCTGGGGTTCGAGCTTGATGAGGAGGTTGACCGGGAAGTCGAGGTTTCTCGCGGGCACCGCGTGCTTCACCGGGGCGAGCGTTCGGATGTACGCGACGACGGACTTCGCGTCCTCGTCCGAGAACAAGCGATACGCCTTGTACTGCATCATCGGGAAGAGCGCATTGCCGTTCTTGTCCACGCCCTCGCGCACCGCGCGCAGCACCTCGCCGTCCGTCCACGTGCCAATCCCGTTCTCGGGATCGGGCGTGATGTTCTGGGCGCAGACGACGCCCGGAACCGCGAATTCCTTGCCGAACGGAAAGCCGCCCTGCCCGATGGTGCCGGGCTTGATCGGCATTCCGTAGCGGTCGGCCCGGAGGTCCGAGTGGCACGTGAGGCAGTCCGCGAGGTGTTCGACGAGATACGCACCGCGCGCGAAGCGCTCGGGCGTGAGCTCGATGCGCTCGGCCGACGGCGGCCGCTGCGCGGGACGGCGGAGGGCGAGCGCCGCGACGGCGAGACCCGCGACGACGACGAGACCGAAGGCCACGATGAGGACCACCCGCATCAGTTTTTTCATGGACGACGATTATGCCGCGAAAGCGGCAGTCTGAGGATCACGACGTCCTCGAGCTTTTCGGCGGCCAGAGCTCCACCCGCGATCGCGTCGGACTGGCTATTCGCGATGAAATAGAACGCGCCGTCCGCCACGACGCCCCTCGTGGGCTGATGGAACGATGGGTGGCAGCATTCGAGGACTTCGCCCTCCTCGAGCGCCCTGCCGTCTCCCGCGAGCCGCCAGCGCGCAACGCGCCCGGCGCTCACGACGTTCATGATCCCGATGATCCATCCCTCGTGGAGGACGAGGCCATCGAGGCCCGCGGGGAAAAGGCCCGCGGGCTGGTCGAGCGGCTGGACCTCGCCCGTCGCCGGGTCCACGTGGAAGAGGCCTTGCGCGACATCGGCCACGTAGAGATGCTTCCCGTCCGCGCTCAAAGCGATGCCGTTCGGCGCGACGAAAGGGCCCTTCGGGACGAGCGTCTTGAGCTCTCCGTCGCCGGCCTTCAGAACGTGAACTTCGCCCGACTCGGTGTCGGTCACGTAGACGTTGCCGGCCGCGTCAATGACGAGGTCGTTTAAGAGGTGGGTGAACGTTCCCGGGAGGGTGATTTTCCTCACGAGCGTTTTCGAAACGAGGTCGTACTCGTAAAGCGCCGAGCGCCCGTAGGTCTCGGGCGTGAAGCCCTTCATTTCCGGCTCGGCCGCGCTCACGGCCCACAACCGGCGGCGCTTCGCGTCGACCTTCATGCCGAGTACGGCGTCGAGAGAGTCCGCGCCCTCGCCCACGAAGTCCGAGGTGACGGCGGGTGCTCCGGGGCCGGCGGGCTTCACCCGGACGATCTTCCGCTTCCAGAGGCTCGAGAGGTAGAAGACCTTCTCCACCGGGTCGTACGCGATGCTCTCCGGCACGAGGTCCTTTTCCGGCACCGTAAACGCGACGGCTGCGCCATGTTCCTTCGCGGCCTGGGCGCGAATGATGGCGTCCGCGTCCTTGAAGCGCGGGTCGCTCTCGATCGCCGCGAAGGACTTCGCGCTGGGCGTCAGGCAGCTCCCCATCTGCCAGAGCCGCTGAAGCCACTCGAACGCCGCCTCGGGTCTTCCCGCGCGCACCCAGGTCGCCGCCGCGAGATAGACCGCGATGTCGTCCTTCGAGTTGACCGAGTACACGCGGTAAAACCCGTCCGTCGCGCTCTGCCAGTCGCGGCGGCTGAAGGCGCGGTTGCCCGCCGCGTAGCCGTTCTCGATGATGCTCATCCTGGCTCGGCCAAGTAGTGGCGACGCCGAAGAGGAAGCGGAAGGACGCGACCCGGCGCAACCCGAGGCCTCCCCGAGCAGGGCCGAAACGAGAAGCGTCACGGCAGCGCGGCTACGCGGCGTCATCGTCCCCATTCTCCCAGAGACTCCGCTGCATCTCTTTTTCGGGATGCACGCGCTTCGGCTTCTTAGGCGCGGGGGGGTCCGCGAGGTCGAAGACCGACGGGTCGTCGACCTCGGGCGAGTTGACCCGGGACGACACGTCGAACGACTCGAGCGCACCTGCCCGAAGCGGACGAAGCACCTTCGCGAGCGACGCGGCGTCCTCGACGCGGGGGTCGAGCCACAGCTCTTCGGCGCCCGGCTCGAGGATGACGGGCATGCGGTCGTGCACGCGCGCGACGTCGGCGCTCGCATCCGTCGTGAGAAGCGCGAAGGTGCGCAGCGGCGGCCCTTCCCGCGGGCGCCACTCGTCCCACAGACCCGCGATCGCGAACGGCTCTCTCGACTTCACGCGGAATCCGAACGGAACGGCCACGTGGCCGTAGCGCTTCCACTCGTAGAAGCCGTCCGCGGGCACGAGGGCGCGCCGCCGCCTGAACGCTTCGCGAAAGCTCGGTTTTGTCGCGGCCGTCTCGGCGCGCGCGTTGATCGGCCGGCCTGCGTCCGCGGGGTCCGAGGCCCACGCGGGCACGAGACCCCAGCGCATCGGTTCGAGACGGCGCACTGCGGTTACCGCGAGGTGGATGACCGGCAGCTCCTGTCCCGGCGCCGCGTTCCAGCGCGGCCGAAGCGGGATCGCCTCTCCCTGGACGCGAAAGCGCGAGATCAGGATATCGGCAGGCGAGGTGATCCAGTATCGGCCGCACATGAGCTGACTCCGCGGCGCCTCAGCCCGCCGCGGCCGCCGGCGGCGTGATGCACGTCCGGGAGTCGGCCTTGCGGCACGTCCACGTCATCGGCCTATTCTCCCATCGGATGCCGGAGCTGCCGGACGTGACCGTTTACATGGAGCACCTCGACCGCCTCGTGAGGGGTGAGATCCTGAGGAAGGTCCGGCTCGCGAGCCCGTTCGTCGTGCGTTCCGTGCAGCCGCCGATCCAGAACGTAGAGGGCCGGCGACTCCTCGAGGTGACCAGGCTGGGGAAGCGTCTCGTATTCTCTTTCGAAGAGAACCTCTTCCTCGTCCTTCACCTGATGATCGCCGGCCGCCTGAAGTGGAAGGCGCCCGGCGCGCCCATCCCGAGGAAGCTCGGCCTCCTCGCGCTGGATTTCGACGCCGGGACGGTGCTCCTGACCGAGGCGAGCCCGAAGAAACGCGCGTGGCTTCGGCTCGTGGCCGGAGAGGACGCGCTCATCGCGCTCGATCCCGGCGGTCTCGAGCCGCTCGGTGCGACGCGCGAGGTCTTTTCCGCGCGCCTGAGGAGCGAGAACCACACGCTGAAACGCGCCCTGACGGATCCGACGCTCTTCTCCGGCATCGGAAACGCGTACTCCGACGAGATCCTCCACGCGGCGAAGCTTTCTCCGGTCGCTCTCACGTCGCGACTCTCCGACGCGGAGGTCGCCCGTCTCCACGACGCGACGAAAAAGACGCTTCTCGACTGGACAGAGCGGCTGCGCCTGGACGCCGGCGAGAAGTTCCCCGAGAAGGTGACCGCCTTCCGGCCGGAGATGGCCGTACATGGCAAGCATGGCAACCCATGCCCCGCCTGCGCGACGCCCGTCCAGCGCATCGTCTATGCCGACAACGAGACGAACTACTGCCCGGCGTGCCAGACGGGAGGCAAGCTCCTGGCGGACCGCTCTCTTTCGCGCCTTCTCCACGGCGACTGGCCGAAGAGCCTCGAGGAGATGGAGGAGCGGAAGAGCAGTCGCAGGATGCCCGCAGTCAGGCCGACGGGCGAACCGCGCTCCAGTCGTACTCGCGCACGACCTTCGCGCGCGCCGCGATGAACGCGACGACGAGGAGCGTCCCGACGCCACCCGCGACGACCGCGACCGACGCTCCGAGCGCCGCCGACGCGAAGAGGCTCGCGACGAATCCGGCCTCCAGCTCACCGAGCTGCGGGCCGCCCATGAAGAAGATCATGTTCACGCCCGTCATCCGGCCGCGAAGCGCGTCGGGCGTGACGAGCTGCCGCACGGTCTGGCGCACGACGGTGGAGATCATGTCCGAGAGCCCGACGAGGGCGAGCGCGGCGAACGTGAGGGAGAAGCTCCGCGAAAGGCCGAAGACGATCGTCGTGGCGCCGTACGCCGCGACCGCCCACAGGAAAACGCGCCCCTGCCGGCGCGGAACGCCGTGCACAGAGCTCCACACGGACCCGAGCAGCGCCCCGATTCCCGGCGCCGCGCGCAACCAGCCGTATCCGGCCGGGCCCGCCCTCAGGATCTGGTCCGCGAAGATCGGAAGAAGCGACATCGAGCCAGCGAAGAACGTCGCGAAGAAGTCGAGCGTCATCGTCCAGACGACGATCGGCGTCGTGAAGACGAAGTGCAGACCCTCTTTGAGGGACGCAAGCGGATTTTCGGGCGCTCCTTCCCCGCGCACCACCTCGCCCGACGTCTTCAGCGTAACGAGCGTCATCAGGACGGCGAGGAACGACGCGGCGTTGAGGAAATAGATGAGCGCGAGGCCGGCATGCGCGTGCGACGGCGGCCCCGGCCCGGCCCCTGCGGCTCCGGCGAGCACAAGGCCCGTGAGCGCCGGGCCTCCGATCGACGCGAGCTGAAAAGTCGACAGCATGATCGAGAGCGCGCCGGGCAGGTCGTTCTCCGGTACGAGCCGCGGGATGAGGGATTGGCGGGACGGGTTGTCGAACGCGCCGGCGGCGGAGGTGAGCGCCGTCAGGAGATAGACGAGCCCGACGGAATCGCGCCCAAGAAGCGTCACGGCGCCGAGCGCGAGCGCGACGAGCGTCATCGTGGATTGCGTGACGAGCAGGACGCGGCGCCGGTCGCGCCGGTCGGCCACGAGGCCGCCGACGAGCGAGAGCACCACGATCGGCACGATGCGCACGAGGCCCACGAAGCCGAGCGCGAGCGGCGAGCGCGTGAGAACCCAGACGTGCCAGTCGATCGCGGCGTTCTGCATCTGCGTGCCGACGAGCGACACGAGCATCGAGATGGCCATGCGGCGGAAGTCGCGGTGCCGGAGGGCCTCGTAGGGTTTCTGCCTCAGATCGTCTTCAGCCAGTCCGACACGTCGCCGACCATGCGGTCCCACGACGGTGACACGAAGAGCGTCTTCTGATACTGCGTGGGGTCATAGGGCGTGCGCGACGCCACCTCGAGATCCAGCGGGACGAGGTTCGGATGCCTCTGGAGGTCGCCCAGCTCGCCGAACGAAGACAGGAGCCCCGCGCCCCACGCCTTGAGCTCCCCTTTCTCCTCGATGACGCCGAATTCCACGGTGTACCAGTACGCGAGCTCGAGACGCTTCATCGTGGCCTCGCCGGCGCGGCGCGCGGCTTCGCCGAAGAGGCGGGAGAGCCGGACGATGTCCGGGTGGAAGAGGCCGGCGGCATGGCCGACGAGCTCGTGAACGACGTCCGGCTCGGGCGTGTAGAGGGGCACGCTGTGGTGCCTCACGTATTGCGTCGCGAGGAAGACGTTCTCGGCCATCGCGCTGAGGAACCCGCGCCCCGAGATGAGGCCCGCGACGGGAATCATCCGGAACCCGGAGCCCGCCCGCAACGTCTCGCTCACGTCCGCGAGCTGCGGCACGCGCGTCCGGTCCAGCGACAGCGCCTCGGCGCTCTCCCTCCACGGGGCCGCCGCGAGGCGCTCGTGCAGCGGCGTGAGCTTTTCCCACACGGCGCGCCAGACCGCTTCCTCTTCGGGCGTGTACGAGACGCGCGGCAGGGGGTCGCCCTCGCGGTACGCGAGCGCCATGCGGGCGATCTCGTTGCGGCGCGCACGGTAGACCGCGTCGCGGAAGCCGGGATGATCGGGGTCGAGGGGAACGAGCTCCCCGGCGCCCGCGGCGATCGGAGACTTCGGCGGGGCGGGGGCGTAGCGCGTCACGGACGCAGGTTCTCCCAAGCGCCGATCTTACCGCCCTCACAGCTCCTTGATGAGAGCCTGGCGCTTCTCCTGGTATTCCGCCTCGGAGAGGACTCCCGTCTTGTAGAGCCGCTCGGCTTCCTTGAGCCGTTCCTCGACCGAGGCGCGTGAGGGCTGCGCGGTCGCGGAAGGGCCGCCAAGCCCGTCCGTCCCGGTCTGCGGGCGCGTGTGCGTGAACAGGACGTTGCGGAACTCTTCCGGGTGAAGGATGCGCGGAAAGACCACGGTGCTGTCGCTCCCGGCAGTTTGTAATTCCACGTCGCCATAGGAGAGCCAGCGGCCGCCGAGCGTCGACCGGACGTTCACGTCCTGCACTTTCTCGAGCGGGATCTGGCGCACGGTTCGCGTAACGAACCCGCTCTTCTTGATGACACGAAAGGACGTGATGGCGAACTCATCGAAGGAGTCGACGAGGGCGCGCCAGGCCATGCCAAGGACGCCGGCGAGGAAAAGGACGCCGGCGACGACGAAGAGCGGGGACCTCAGGCCGGACTCCGTGCCTCCCGACGCGGCCGGGAGCAGCAGGCCGCTCGCCGCCGCGAGAACTGCCCCGAGGGCTGCGACCGACGCGCCCGGGACGAACCTCACCCAGTGATACCGCGCCTGGAACAGGATCTCCTCTCCCGGCGCCAGGTTCTTCACGACGTACGACATCGGGGACCATCATACGAGAGGTTACGGGACCACTCAGCAAGCGCCGCGCCCGCGTCTACCGGATCTAACGACTCATCGGGATGTAGCTGCCGTCGGAGTTGTGCTGGTCATTGAGGACGCCGTACGCGGCCCAGCGGGACGAGCCGGAGAGCCTCTCGATCTTCGCGGCGCCTGCCGTCGCCCCGCGCGAGGCGAGCGGCCCGTTGAACTGTTTCCACTCCCCCGGGGCCAGAGTGGCCGTGTCGGGGCTCGCGAGCGCCGTGCCGTCGGGACCGTAGTACGTGACCCTGAGCGTGATCGCGTCCGACGCGTCGCCTCGGTTGACGACAGCGAGGTTCGAGCGCTGGGCGGCGTTCTGCTGCAGGCCATTGACGTACGCGAGCGCCGCGGCGCTCTCGCCCAGCGTCAGGCCGGGGTAGAAGAGCCCGAACGTGCCGCCACCCGCGGCGTTCGTGAAGGTGCGCGCGCCGGCCGCGAGGGAGGACGCGGACGTCCCCGCCGGGGCCTTGACGAGCAGCGCCCCGCCGACGTTGCCAGTCGTCGGGATCGCGAGACCAAGATTTCTCAGAAAGGTCATCGCGTCGGATTCAATTCTCTGTTCGCCGGGCTGGAGCGTCAGCGGAACCACCCCACTTCCCGCCGCCGAGAGTTGGGGTGAGCCGGTGTAGACGAGCGTGAGGACCATCGGCTGGTTCGTGAAGTTGGTCAGCGTCAGCTCGCTCTGGTACCCGGCGGCCGAAAGCACGATCGGGATGAGCCGGTCGGCTCCGGTCGCGTCGCCCGGGATCAGGGGCGGCACGAAGCTGCCGTCGGAAGTGACTGCGTCGTTGAGAACACCGTACGCCGTGAATGGCCCCGCGCCCGAGACGAGCGTGACGACCGCCCGGCCCGACGTCGCCTTGCCCGCGAGGACGGTGTTCAGCTGAGTCCATCCCCACGCGGGCAACGCCTGGTCGGGCAGGGTGCCGAGGTCCTCGCCGTTCGCGCCCTGAAGCTGCACGCGGAGAGCGACCGGGCCCGGGCTCGCGTTGACGAGGGCGAGGTTGCTGCGCTGTGCGGCGTTCTGCTGGAGGTCGAACACCGTCGCCGTCGTCGCCGTGGTCTGAGACGCCGTGTAGAAGAGCCCGAAGGTTCCACCCGCGCCCGGCGTCGACGTGCGGCCTCCGACGAAGACGTCGCCCGGCGACGCAGCGCCCTCGAAGAGCGCGTTCAGGGTTCCGATCTGTGCGTTCCCGTCATTCGGGATCGCAAGACCCTGCGCGCGCAGGAAGGCGATGGCGTCCGGAATGACGCGCTGCTCTCCGGCCGCGAGCGTCACGCCCGCGTAGCCGCTGCCCGAGCCGACCGATGCCGTGTACTGGAGGACGACGGCGACGGGAGCCGCCACCTTCGAGCCGAGGGTCAGCTCGGTCGTGTAGTGGGTGCCCCCCGCTCCCGGCGTGTCGAGGACGACGGGCAGGAGAAGCGCCGTCCCTCCCGCCAAGGACGGCGTCGTCACCGTGACGGTCATCGTCGATGTCGAGACGAATCCGAGGCTGTCGCGCGCGCGCAGCGTGACGACGTACGTACCCGGCAGGGCGTACGTGTGGTCCGCGGTGGTGCCGGCTCCGGTCGTGCCGTCGCCGAAGTCCCAGGTCACCGTCACCGGGTCCTTCGGGTCCAGCTCGGTCACGTTCGCCACGAAGTGAACCGCCGTGCCGGCGTCGACCGTTCCTCCGCCTTGCAGCGGACCGATCGCCGCCGCCGGCGTGGAGTCGCCCGTCGGCGCCCAGCACGAAACGGCCTCGGAATTCGCGGACGAGTCGTCGGTCCACATGACGAAGAGATTTCCGAGCGCGTCCACCGCGCCGCCGGCGCCGGTCGAGACGCCCGGGTTCCGGGACAGGTTGACCGGCGGGCCGAACGTCGCACCGGCGTCCGAGGAGCGGGCGAAGAACACGTCGGTCTCGTCGTTCCCTGTGTCGTCCTCCCAGACGACGGAGACGCCGCCGCGCGCGTCGGGCACGATGGCGGGAAAAGTGCTTTGGCCCGGGTTGTCCGAGACGTTGACCTGAGCCGAGAACGTCGTCCCGCCGTCCGTGGACTTGATGACCATGACCTCGCGGTTGTAGGTTGAGGCGGTGGTGATGTAGCGGTTGTAGTACGTGACGTAGACGGCGTCGCCCGGGCCCATCGCGACGCGTGGTGCGAACGCGTCCACCACCCCGTCCGTGATCGTCTTCTTGACCGAGAACGTCGTGCCGTTCGGCGCGATCGCCATGCGGCACGTCGAGATCGTCCCGGTGGCGGTCCAGACAAGGTAGGCCGCGCCTTTCGAGTCGAAGGCGACCGAGAGCGGCTGCACCGGGTTGATGTTGTTCTCACCGGCAAAGGACTGAACCGCTCCGAAGGTCGCGCCGCCGTCGGTGGACCGTCTGGCGTTCATGACGAGGAGACCGTTCGACGGGTCCTGGTCGATAAAGGCGACCACGACGTTGCGGTTCGCGTCCACCGCGATCGCCGAGAGGTCGGCGTTCCGCCCCGCCGTGCTGACCCGCACGGGCGGTTGGAAGGAATTGCCGCCGTCCGTCGAGCGCGTCACCCAGATCTCACCGGTCGATCCATTCAGGAGGGTGTAGGCGACGTAGGGGTTCCCGGCCGCGTCGAGCGCCGAAACGCCATTCGTCGCGTTCGTCGTATTCGTGGAAACTTTCAGAGGGGCCGACCACGTGAGGCCCCGGTCCGTCGAACGCCGGTACACGATGTCCCATCCCGTGACGTTCTGGGTGTCGTCGTCGTAGACGGCGTGGAGCGTGCCTTTGGAGTCGATGTGCGGCGGCCCGGCCACGTTCGTGAAGCCGGACGAGCGACTCACGTTCACGGGGAGGGTCGCGATGCGCGCGGGGTCGTCCACGTTGAAGCGCACGTTCGTCTGGCGCGTCGACGTCGGCCCCGCGGCCGCCACGGAAATCAGATATGTGCCCGGCGGCACCGCGGCCGTCGACGACACCGTAAGGCGCGACGGCTGGCCGGCGGATACGGTCGGGCTCGAGAACGAGTACGTCAGGCCGGAGACGGCCGGCGACGCGGAGAGGGCGAGCGTTCCGGAGAAGCCGTTCTCGCCGGTCGTGGCGAGGTCGAACGACGCCGATTCGCCGGCCCGCGCCGCCGCGTATACCTGGACCGCCGACACGTTGAAGTCCGGACCCGCGGTCACGTTCGTCTGGAAGGTGGCGTAGTAGACGTCCGGATCGCTGCCCCGCTCGTCACTCCAGGACAGGTGGAGGTTCCCGGAGTCGGCCGCGATGCCGTCGTAGCTGCCGTGATAGCTGCCGAGGTGGCTCGGGCCGAACACCCAGTTGTGGTCCGTCACGCGTATGTTCGTTCCCCACGTCTTGCCGCCGTCCGCCGAAGTCGTCATGTAGACGTCCGTGAGGCTGTCGTTCACGGGGTCGTTGCGCCGGTCCCACCACTTAACGGCCACGGTGCCGTCCGCCGCCGCCGTGATCGCGGGCGCCCACTGGCTCGTCGCGGTCGCGTCGTCGTTCAGTCGCACGGGCGCGCTGAACGTGGAGCCTCCGTTCGTCGAGCGGACGTAGAAGATATCCGACCGGTCGAGGCTCTGCCCCGGGGAAACCGCCGCATAGACGAGATGGAACGTGCCGTTCTTGTCGATGGCGGTGGCCGGAAAGGTCGCGGCCGCGACGCCGTTGCCGCCGGTCAGCGTCCCCGCGAGCGGCAAGACGAGCGCCGCCGGGGTGGGCGTCGAGAAGGTGCTGCCGCCGTCGACCGACCTCGTCACGGTGATGCCGGTTCCGCCGAAATGGCCGTCGAAGAATGAAACCCAGATCTCGCCGGCCGGGCCCACAGAGACGTACGGGGTCTGCGCGACGGCGCTGCCGTCCAGCGGCGAGAGCGCCAGGGGAAAGGTGTACGTCTTGCCGCCGTCCCTCGTGTACGAGAAGAGGATGAAGGAGCCGCCGCCGTCGAAGTCCTGCGACAGGTCCGTCCACACGACGTAGATCGAGCCCCGGTACTTGGAGGCGGAGGTGTCGACCGCCATCCAGCTCTGCTCCTGCGTATCGTCGACGGTCTCGACTGACCCGCTCGCTTCGCTGCAAGTCCAGGTCGCGGCGTTGTCCGTGGAGGTGCACAGGACGATGGCGCTGACGCCGTCGTTCGCGATCGAGCTGTAGTAGATCTCGCCATTCGGACCGAAGGCGACCACCGGGTTGCCCAGGTTCTCCCCGAGCTCCGGAAGGCTCTGCTGCTGGAACGTGCTTCCTCCGTCGGTCGAGAGGCTGAAGGCCGAGATGTCCTCCTCGTCCGCGTCCTGGAAGCCCACGATGATGTTGCTTCCGCGAGCGGCGATCGAGCTCGTGCTCTGCGTGTGGCCGAGGACGTCCGTCGTCGGGTCGTTCACGCGCACGTTCTGACCGACCGACGGGATCAGGCGCCTCGCCGAAGAATCGAGAAGGGTGCGCGGCGGGCGCGCGGGGGCGGCCGGCATCGGGAGCCCGGCGGAACGGAGAGCGGCCCTCCGGTCCGCGGGCGAAAGACGCTGGAAGGTCTCGGGGTTCAGGAGCGGCCGGGCCGCGGCGGGGGTCTCGACGACGCGGAGCGACCGGGCCCGGTTCGGAAGACCCAGCGTCCGAAGGTCCGGCCCTTTCGCCGAAGAAACCGAATCCGGCGGCGGCTCGCCGGCTCCCGCAGCTCTCGAATTCGTGGGCAGAAAGAGGAGCGTGAATGCGGCCAGAAGAGTGGACGAGTGTCGTAGCATCGGCTTCCGAGTATGCGAAACAAATGCCTGAGGGGCTTGAGTATTCTCGCCCTCCTGGCCGCCTCTCTGGTCGCACCCGCGGGAGCCGCGTCGCCCGAGCCATCCGAGGACGCGCGGGCGATCGTCGAAGCGCTCGTCGCGTGCGGCACTCGCCATTCCCTGTCCTCCTGGACGGACACGAAACGCGGAGTCGGCTGTGGACGCGACGTGGTCGTCCGGCGTCTCGAAGCGGTCGAAAACGAATCTGGAAAGCGGATGCGCGTCGTCGTCGACAAATTCGAGACGAGCGCGCCGCGCACGAAGAACGTGCCCGTGCCGATGGAGAACATCTACGCGATCCTGCCGGGCACGGACCCGGCGCTGGAGCGCACGGCGTTCGTCGTCTCCGGCCATTACGACTCGATGCCCTCGGACATCATGGACCCGGCGACGGACGCGCCCGGCGCCGACGACGACGCCTCCGGTACGGCCGTCTCGATCCTCGCCGCGCGTGCGCTCGCGCCGACGAGGGCGCGCGCGGCGCTCGTCTTCGCGGCGGTCGCGGGCGAGGAGCAGGGCCTCCTCGGTGGCAAGCGCCTCCTCGAATGGCTCACGAAACAGGGTTACACCGTGGGGGGCATGATCACTTGCGACATCGTGGGCGCCACGAACGGGAGTCCCGACCGGCGCGTGCGCGTGTTCTCCGAAGGAGGTCCGGACGGAATCGACTCTCCGGGCCGGCAGATGGCGCGCCTCGTGGAGGAGATCAACGGAGAGGACAAAGTGCGCCTCGTCTTCCGGCTCGACCGCTTCGGGCGAGGCGGGGACCACCGGCCGTTCGTCGAGGCGGGCCTCCCCGCGGTGCGATTCACGGAGCCGCTCGAGGATTACCGCCACGAGCACCAGACCCCGCGCGTGGAGAACGGAATCGAATATGGCGATCTCGTGAAGTTCATGGACTTCGACTTCGTCGCAAAGACGGCGGCCGTCGTCCAGAAAACTCTGGCGGAAATGGCGAATGCCCCCGCGCCGCCCCGCAAGGCCACATTGGGAGGCGCCGTCACGCCGTCAGCCGTGGTTTTCTTAGAAAGTGAATGGGACGCGGAACGCGCGGGTTTCGAGATCTTGTGGCGTGAGACCACCGAGGCACGTTGGTCCGTCCTGCGCACGATCGACACCGGAAACCGGACGTCGCCCTCTTCCACTTTCGAAGAAACTCTTTCTTCGATCTCGACCGACAACCATTATTTCGCGGCGCGAAGCGTCGGGAAGAACGGAAAAAAGAGCATCGCTGTTCCCGCCGTCGCGGCTGCGCGCCGCCCGCCCGCATGACCCTCACGCCTCTGGACTGGGGCATCGTCGCCGCCTATTTCATTCTCTCGATCGGCATCGGGGTCGCCTTCACGAAGCGGGGCGGCGAGTCTCTCGAGCAGTACTTCGTCGCCGGGCGCGCCGTGCCGTGGTGGCTCGCCGGCGCCGCGATGATCGCGACGACGTTCGCCGCGGACACGCCGCTCGTCGTGACGGGCCTCGTCGCCGCGCATGGAGTCGCCGGCAACTGGCTCTGGTGGAACTTCGTCATGAGCGGCACGCTCACGGTCTTCCTCTACGCGCGGCTCTGGAGGCGCGCGAAGGTGATGACCGACGTGGAGTTCGCCGAGATCCGCTACAGCGGCAGGCCCGCCACGTTCCTGCGCGGCTTCCGCGCGCTCTACCTCGCGCTCCCCATCAACCTCATCATTCTCGGCTGGGTCACGCTCGCGATGGTGAAGATCCTCCAGATCGCGCTCGGCATCCAGCCGCTCTGGGCCGTCGGGGTCTGCTTCGTTATCACGGTGGGCTATTCGGCGGCTGCGGGCATGTGGGCGGTTCTCTGGACCGACCTCGTGCAGCTCGTCATCAAGATGACGGCCGTCATTCTCCTCGCGTGGTTCGCCGTCAGGAAGGTCGGGGGCATCGACGCGCTGAAGACCGGGCTCGAGAAGCATTTCGGCTCGATCGACCTCGCGATCTCGTTCCTGCCGCCCGCGGGCTCGGTGTGGATGCCCGCAATCGCGCTCTTCACGTTCCTCGCCGTGCAGTGGTGGGCCGCGTGGTACCCGGGCGCCGAGCCGGGCGGCGGCGGCTACATCGCGCAGCGCATCTTCTCGGCACGGACCGAGCGCGACGGCATCCTCGCGACGCTGTTCTTCAACGTCGGGCATTACGCGCTCCGTCCGTGGCCGTGGATCATCACGGGACTCGCGACCGTGATCCTCTATCCGGGCGGCGTGATGGTGAACGGCCAGCCGGACAAGGAAGCCGCGTACGTGCAGGCCATGGTCGACCTGCTGCCCTCGGGCTGGAAGGGCTTCATGCTCGCGGGCTTCGCGGCGGCTTACATGTCGACCGTCGGGACGCACCTCAATTGGGGGGCGTCATATCTCGTCGGGGACGTCTACAAGAGATTTCTGAGAAAGGGAGAAAGCGAGAAGCATTATGTCGCCGTTTCGCGCTGGACGACCGTCGGTTTGTTTCTCGCCTCCGTCGTCGTGACGCTCAATCTTTCGACGATCGAGGGTGCGTGGCGGTTCCTCCTCGCGCTCGGAAGCGGCACGGGCCTCGTTCTCATCCTGCGGTGGTACTGGTGGCGCATCAACGCCTGGAGCGAGATTTCCGCGATGCTCGCGTCGATGGTCGTCTCCGTGACGAGCCTCGTGCTAATCAAGAACCCGCTCCCCAGGGACCACCCGGGCTACGGCGCCGAGGAGTTCCGCATTCAGGCGATCGTCATGCTGCTCACGGTCGCGATCACGACCGCCGTGTGGGTCCTGGTCACGTTCCTGACGAAACCCGTTCCCGACGCGACGCTCGACGCGTTCTACCGGCGCGTGCGCCCCGGCGGTCCCGGGTGGGAGACGGTCTCGCGGCGGCTCGGCTTCGGGCGCGAGCCGATTCCCGGCGGCGCCATGTCGTTCGTGAACTGGATTCTCGGCATCATCCTCGTCTACA
>CALAQS010000150.1 GCA_937888435.1 uncultured Acidobacteriota bacterium | reverse complement strand
GTCATAAGTCAAATTGACAGGGTTTAGTCAGGCCGCATCGACGCCACCGTCAAAGGTATAGGAGCCGATCGCAGAAGCCGGATCTCGAGCCAGATTATGGGATGGGCGCTAGTCGGGATTTCTCGCCCATCGGACGACCGGCGCGGGTCTCCATGATCAGTAAATAACCCACCTCAGGGGGGTCAGAATCGACGATGTGCCGCGCCCAAATCACTTCAGATTCACCAACTCGATCGCACTCCAAAGTGCTCATTATGAATGCCTTAGTGTTAAGCACTTCCATTCGGATGTCGGCATTTTCAGCCCGTTTACGCGCCTGCAGTAAATAACCCAGGGTTATTTACTCCCCTCCCGATTTGGGCCCACGTGGGCCAACGTCGCGCCAAGAAAAGGGCTCGTGCGGGCTCGCGGTTGGACGACGTTCCAAGGCGGGCCGCGCCTCTGCTACGCTCCTGTCTTTACACCGAAGAGATCATTCTTGGAGGAGCCTGATGGCCCGTAATCTATTCGCGATTCTCGACGAAATGACCGCAAACCTGGCCGAGCTCAAGACGACGTTGGCGCCGCTCGCCCTCATCGGGGGGACGGTCGTAGCCGAGGCCAGAAAGCCCGCCACGGCGCAACGTCGCGCGAAGGGTGCGCCTTCAGTCGCGAGGGGTCCGGTGAGTGCGAAACGCCGCGCGGCAATGCGCGTTCAGGGTCAATATATGAGCGCAATTCGACCGCTTTCGGCTGTTCAGCGGGCTCAAGTGAAGAAAATCCGGGCTGAAAAGGGAGCCGACGCCGCCATCGCGGCGGCACGGCGGCTTGGCCGATAGGGAGGGTCAGGGAGGCAAGCGTCACCATACTCGGGCGATGTCGCCGCCCGGTACCGTTACTTCCTTCGGCCCGATCACATACTCTTCGGCTGACCGAAATACCAGACCATAGAGCCGCTCGATGTCAGGTACCAGCATCCGAGCTGAGTGAAGGGTGAAAGGCGTCGTGGCTCCGACCACCAGTAGTGTGGCGGTGATCGGAAAGAACACGAGCGTCTCTGGAAGGTTGATGGCCTGGGCGATGGACGCCGCCTTTCCCTCCACAAAGACGCACTGATCGCACGTGATGAATGGGTTGCGTTGATCGGTCCATCTCAGGGCCCAGTCCAGTCTATGCAGCCACCGGGAGATCTCCGGGAGAGCCGACAACATTTCCTCTAGTGCTCGATCCTGCGGAGCCGAGCCCTTTCGGGCATGATCGTCGGCCATCGACTTTCGATGAGCGAGGATTCGAGTTCGGAAGAGCGGATTCCTGACCGCCTGAACTGCGATGAATTGGAGAACTTGCGCCCTGGCACGCGACCAGCCGATCAGATTAGGGGTTCCTAGCTCACGCACGACGCTTGGCCAAGTGTTCTCAGCGGCCCAGAGCCGATCCTTCACTTCCTTATCAAGGATTGGGTCCGAATGATCGTAATAACCTGTCGCCTTGCAGATCTGTACAGTCGACTTCCGCTCCCAACGAGCGCGACTTCGGACAAATACGAACAGCGGTTTTCCTGAGGACGCATCGGAAGCGACAAACCCGCGCATGTAGGTTTGCGGGAGATAGTGGTCCGACTGATTCACGCGGCCACACCATACAACTCTCTGCGATCGATCCGGTCGCGGCGCTCAGAATCCCATCCACCCCGCAGTCTCCGAAACGCCGTACCCGAATGACGACGCCAGCCCGGGGTTTCGCTCCGTCTCCCAGGCACTGATCGCGAGCGCCAGAACGATGTTAGGGATTACGGCTGCTCGTCACTGATTCGCTCCTTGAGGCGCGCGTACCATCGGAGGAGCTCCTTCTCGTGACTAGCTTCCTCTTTCGCGATGCCCTGAAGAATCTTCTTCAGGGCCGGATCGTCACAGTATTTCTGGGCCTGCTTGTACCGCACCTGGGCAGCTCGCTCGGATTCGATTGCCATTTTGAAGATCAGGAAGAGCTGCCTCTGTCGCTTCGAAAACGCTGAGTCATGTTCCATCTGATCACCCCAAGCGCGTGTTGAAAGATATCAGAGGTCCCGGCCCCCTCTGGCTAGTCAAGTATGTTGTTTGCCGATGAAGGCCTTTCCGGGCTTTCCGGGTTCGTGAGTAACAGGTTCGTCCGACACCAAGCTAGAAGCTTCTCCTCCCGCCGAACTCCGACACCCCGTATCCGTACGAAAAGGCCAACCCCGGTCTGCACTCGGCCTCCCATGCCGCGATCGCCAGCGCCAGGACCAGGTCGTCGTCCGGCCCCTCGCGCCAATCGAGGACATCTTCGGACCGGTCTTGGCCCACTTTGAAGCGGAAGTTGACGAGTTCTCGGGCCAAGAGCGCCGCGTGTGGGAGCGACCTCGCGATCTTGAGTCGGCCCGTCTGGAGGAGGACCTGAGTTGAGGAGATCACGTCCCTCTTCGGGATCCGGTAGTTGCTTCCGTCCCGAATCACCTGATCGCCCGCCACCAACGTGAAGACGGAGACGTAGACGTTCGACTTTCGGAATAGCTCGACGGCGGCCTTTCCAACGCCCGTGGCGTCGAGGACTGTTACGGGCTTTTGGAGCTGCCCGTGAAGGGACTGAACCCGACTGACGATCTCCGGGTACGAAACGCCCGCGGGGATCCTCTCGAGGTGCCGGAGGGCGAAGTTCACGGGAGGGTGCTCGCGGACCTCCTTGCCGTCGGGGCCTTGATAGACGGGGCGCACGCTGACCCACCTCTCCTCGCGGATCTTTTCGCTCCTCAGAAACCGCAGCGTCAGGGACTGGACGACCGCTATCGCCGTCACGTCCGACACTTGACCGAGCTCGACGCCGATGACGAAGCTCAACCGGCCTTCTCCTTCCGCATCCTCGCGAGCTCTTCCTCCATGTAAAGGACGTACCCGTCTCGTCCCTTCTCGAAGAGCCAGGCCGCAAGCCCGACGGCAAGGACGAGGTCGTCATGCTCCTGCTCCCGCCAGGCCTCGTAGGTGTCGTGGCCGGAGAGGGAGATCTTCACGCGAAAGTTGAGGAGTTCGCGGAGAAGCGTCTCGGACTCCTTGAGGCCGCGGGCGATCCTGAGTCGTTCAGTCTGCAGGAGGACGGCGATCGTCGAGGCCACATCCCTTTTCGGGACCCGGCGCTCCATGCCGTCCCTGACGACGGCGTCCCCGCCGGTGAGCGTGATCGGGTAGACCGACGCCGGGAGATGCGCGTCCCGGATCATGTCGATGACCGGCCTACCGACGCCCGTCGCGTCCACAGCCATCGACGGCTTCTCGGGAAGCCTTTTCACCAGGTGGTCGAGCCGGCGGACGATCTGCGGGTATGGCGTGTTCCGAAGACGCTCGAGGTAGCGGACGTCGTAGGAGCCGCTCTCCCTTTCCTCGAGGATAGTGATGGCCGTGTAGTCGGCCGTCTGGCCGAGGTCGACGCCGACGACAAACCTCACTGCTCTGATTCCGTGATCGGCTCGATGTCGTCGAGAAAGACGTCCCCGGAAGGAAGAGACAGCGGCTGGATCGGAGGCGCATCCGGGAAGAGCGGCGTTACGTCGTCCGAGAAGGCCTTCTCCACATCGATCGTCCTGAAGAACTGGTCCGTCGTGTCCGAGAACGAGCACTCATACTCCTGCTGGTACCACCACTCGCCGAGGGAGGCCCGCTCTTCGTCGAGGAACTTCGCCGAGATCCTCGGGCACTGTTTGGCCGTGACCTTGATGCGATCCCAGGGACCATCGCCTGTCCACTCCTCGAAAAAGAATCCACG
>CALAQS010000149.1 GCA_937888435.1 uncultured Acidobacteriota bacterium | reverse complement strand
GTGTGAGTGGCCATGTACGACGTGCGGATGAGCGCGCGGCCCGGGGGCGAGCCGGGGCTGACGACGGCGTTCACGAAGACTCCCTCGTCGTCCAGCCGCTTGGCCATCTGGAACGCGAGCTGGTCCGGCCCGACGACGATCGGGATGACAGGTGTCCTGGAGTTACCGCAGTCGAATCCGATGCCACGGAGCTCCGTCATCATGAAACGAGTGTTCTCCCAGAGGCGCTCGCGGCGCTCGGGCTCGCTCTCGATGATGTCGAGGGCGGCGAGGGCGGCCGCGACGGAGGCCGGCGGCGGCGCCGCCGTGAACATGAGAGCGCGGGCCCGGTGCTTGACGTACTTGATGACGTCCGGCTCGCCCACCACGAAGCCGCCCACGGTCGCGAGCGACTTCGAGAACGTTCCCATGATGAGGTCGACCTTGTCCTCGAGCCCGAAGTGCTCGGCCGTGCCGCGGCCGTGCTTGCCGAGGACGCCGACGCCGTGCGCGTCGTCGACCATGAACGCCACGTCGTAGTCGTCGCAGATGCGCGTGTACTCGGGGAGGGGCGCGATATCGCCCTCCATCGAGAAGACGCCGTCGACCACGAGGAACCGCCCGTTCCGGTCGCCGTTCAGGGCGAGAAGGCGGCGCAGGTCCGCCGGATCGTTGTGCTTGAACTTCTTGACCTCGGCGCCGACGGCGAGGCGCGCGCCGTCGTAGATGCAGGCATGGTCCTGCCGGTCGAGGTAGATCGCGTCTCCCTTACCCGCGAGCGAGGACAGGACGCCGAGGTTGACCATGAAACCCGTCGAAAACGTCACGCACGCCGGCTTTTTCATGAAGACGGCGAGACGCTCTTCCAGCTCGACGTGGATGTCGAGCGTGCCGTTCAGAAGGCGGCTGCCGGCGCAGCCGGCCCCGTATTTCCTGACGGCCTCGATCGCGCGCTCCTTGATCTTCGGATGCGAGGTCAGGCCGAGGTAGTTGTTCGAACCCAGCATGATCATCTCGCGGCCGCCCATCGTGACGACCGGGTCCTGGCCGGACTCGATGGTCCTGAAGAAGGTGAAGAGGCCGGCGGCGCGGAGGTCGTCGGGAACCGTATAAGTCCGACACTTGTCGAAAAGTGAGCGGCTCGAAACGGTTTCCGCGACGACATGCGACCGACCAAGCATCGATTCATCCTCTGCGGCCGCGGGCCGCGCCCCGTGGTGCTGTCTCATTTCGTGTCCCCTGTCACAGGAATTTTACCACCTCGATCCGAGATCCACCCGCGCTCGAGATACCACTCCCAGGTGAGCCGGGCGCCCACCGCAAAAGTCGTTCGAAATGGCTGACCCAGAGCCGCTTGTGCGTCCGATACGTCGCAGATCCACGCGCTCTGGAGCAGCTCGTTTGCTTTCTCCCCGTTGAATACCGGAGGGCCCTTTCCGAACGTCGAAAGGACGCCGGCGAGGATGCCCGCTGCCCGAATCGCCGCCGCCGGGATCGGCACGAGCCACGGACGCCTCGAGGGAAGGGTCGCGAGCGTCTCGGCGATGCCGCGGTATTCGAGGACTTCCGGGTGCGCCACGAAGAACGTCTCGCCCCTCCCTCCCCTTTCGAGGGCGCCGAGGACGGCCCGGGCCGCGTCCCCGGCGTAGACCATCTGGATGCGCGCCGCTCCTCCGGCAAGGACCGGCACGAAGCCCCGCGAGGCGGCGACGAACAGGTCCCGGATCGCCGTCTCGCGAGGCCCGTACACGGCGCTCGGGCGAAGAATCGTGAAGGCGAGACCCGGTTCGTTCCGGACCGCCTCCTCGCCCGCGAGCTTCGAGCGGCCGTAGGAGGAGACGGGGCGCGGCGGGTCGGCCGCGCGTACGGGGGCTCCATTCGGGCTCGGGCCGCCCGCGGCCTGGGAAGACACGAGGACGACGTGCGCGTGGGGCGCCGACTTCCGGACCGCCGCGACGACGTTTGCCGAACCCGCCGCGTTCGCGGCCATGTACTCGGCCTCGCTCCTCGCGGACGTCTTTCCCGCCACGTGGACGACCGCGGAGGCGTCCTCGACGAGCGCCGGCAGCGTCGCGGCGTCGCGCACGTCGCCCTTCACGAGCTCCGCACCGGTGCCTTTCAGCCAGCCGGGGTCCTCGGGACGGCGCGCGAGCGCGCGCACGCGGTAGCCCGCCGCGAGAAGGGCGTGGGCGACGTGGCTGCCCACGAAACCCGTGCCTCCCGTCAGTGCGACGAGGTCGCCCCTCCTCATCTCGCGACTCTACCGCAGGGCTAGAATCCGCCGCGACCATGAGACAACTTGCCCTCGCCGCCGCGACGCTCGCGCTCGCCCTGCCCGCCGCCGCCCTCGAGGCCCCGCTCAAGATCGTCGACTACGACATCCAGGTCTCCCTAGACCCCGAGACGAAGCTCGTCGAAGGCTCGGAGACGCTGAAGTGGACGAACCCGTCCGACGTCCCGGTCAGCGAGCTGCGGTTCCACCTCTACTGGAACGCGTTCCGCAACGACCGCTCGACCTTCTTCAAGGAATCAGGCGGGCAGCTCCGGGGCGACAAGGCGGATACCGGGAAGGGCTGGGGATACACGGACGTGACCTCGGTGAAGTGGGACGGCTTCGAGCTCGTGAAGGCCGCGCGCTTCGAGAGCCCGGACGACGGCAACCCCGACGACCGCACGGTCCTCGTCGTCCCGCTCCACCGCCCCGTCGCGCCCGGTGAGACCGCGACGCTCGCGATCGCGTGGAAGGCGAAGGTCCCGCGTGTCTATGCACGCGCGGGTTACGTACGCGACTTCTTCATGTTCGGCCAGTGGTTCCCGCAGATCGGCGTCTACGAGCCGAAGGGCCGCCGTCGCCGGACGGACCCGGGCTGGAACTGCCACCAGTACCATGCGAACTCCGAGTTCTACGCGGACTGGGGCGACTATCGCGTCGCGATCACGCTTCCCGAGAGGTTCGTCGTCGGCTCGGCGGGCGCGCTCGTGAACACGAAGACCGCGGGCGGCAATAAGACGCTCACGTTCGAGCAGAAATCGATCCACAACTTCGCGTTCACGGCCGATCCGCGCTACGTCCTCGTCGAGGACGTCTTCGACCCCTCGAAGGACATCCCGAAAGACGAGATCGCGCGCGCCTCGAAGACGCTCGGCCGCTCGGAGGCGGACCTCCTCGCCGGCTTCCACAAGGTCGCGATC
>CALAQS010000148.1 GCA_937888435.1 uncultured Acidobacteriota bacterium | reverse complement strand
CCGAGGACGAAGACGACGCCGATACGCGGCAGGACGCCGGGGATCCGGAGGCGCGCGAGGCGGTCGAGGAACGGAACGAACGGATAGAACGCCATCAGCCATCCCACGACGACGATCGTCATCCCGCGCCGGAAGGCGCGGCGCGCGAGGTCGAGACGGTCCGCGCCCTGCGCCATGCGCTTTTCGAGCGAGAACACGCCCGCGACGCCCACGATGAACAGAAACCACGGGAAGATGAGGTCGGTCGGCGTCCAACCGTGCCACTCCGCGTGGTCGAACGGCCAGTAGAGATGCGCCCAGTCGCCCGGGTTGTTGACGAAGATCATCCCCACGACCGAAAGGCCGCGGAAAACGTCGAGGGCAGCGAGGCGCCCGCTGGCGGCGGGCGCGGGAGCGGGGGAAGAAGAGGAAGGGAGATTTTGCTCGCCTGTGATGGGCACATGTTAGAACGAGTGAGCGAGGGAGTAGACGGTGAGGATGCATTTCTTAGAAGGTGAATGTGCTAGCGCCCCGCCGTGGCGCCGCCTCGGCACCACGCGAGAACCTCATACCCCTTTCAAAGAAAAGCGCCCTCACCAGACGTTCCGCCAACGCAGGCCTCGCGCCGCCCTCGGACTGGCCCTATTAGCAGAATCTCTTCTCTTTCTTTCTTCCTGCACGACGATCCCGTCTTCGCTCCATGTCACGCCTCCCGCCGCGTCTCTCGCCCGCCGCGTCGCGAAGCTCGCGGCGAGCAGCGGAGCGCGGATGGGAATCGTGGCGCTTCACGTCGAGAGCGGGCGGCGCCTCGAGCTGAACGCCGACGACGAGTTCGAGGCCGCGAGCGTCATCAAGGTCGCGCTCCTGACCGAGGCGGCGGCCCTCGAGCGCGAGGGCCGCTTCGACCTGACGGACCGCTGGAGGCTGACCGCGAAGAACGTGGCCGCGGGTTCGGGAATGCTCGACGAGTTCGACCCCGGCCTCACACCCACCAACCGCGACCTGCTTCAGCTCATGATCGCGATCTCCGACAACACGGCGGCCGACCGCTTCATCGACCTCTTCGGCGCGGAGGCCGTGAACGCGCGCATGGCTGCGCTCGGCCTGCCCGGCATCCGGCTCGTGGGCCGCATCCCGGACAGGGGCCAGGAGCCCCCGAAGTGGCCGCCCCTCGGCGTCATGACGCCCCGCGACACGGCAGAGCTCTACCGGCGTGTCGCGACGCGCACGCTCCTCGACCCCGCGAGCGACCGGCTCCTCGCGAAGCTCCTCGCGACAGAGCACACGCATGACCGCTTGCCCCGGCTGCTCGTCGACGAGCCTGGGAGGTCATGGGCCGGCAAGACGGGCAGCTACGGCGGCGTGCGTAACGACTCGGGCATCCTCACGACGAAGAAGGGCCGCTTCGTCCTCGTCGCGTTCGCCGACCGCATTCCCGACACGGTGGACGGAAGGGCCCGTGCGATCCGCGCGATGGGCGACATCGCCGCGGCCATCGTGAACGAGTGGTCCTCTTCGCTGCCCGACCTCGAGCCCGTCGTCGAGCCTCCGCTCCCGCCGGTCCTCATGCCGCCGGTGCCGCGCGCCGAGATGACGCTCGCCGAGGCCCGGGCGAACCCCGACGCTCTTCACCTCGACCGCGTCTTCCGCGACACGGACCGCCGCTTCTGGGATCTCTGGCGCGCTGCGGGCGGAGACGTGGCGGACGCCTGCCTCATCCCGATGCCGAACTCCTGGTGGGAGGGTTACGAGCCGTTCAAAATCGAGCCGATCTCCGCGCTCGTTCTCCACCACACGGCGCAGGCCACCGACGAGGAGTGCATCGCGCTTTTCGAGAAGCCGGAAAGCAAGGTCTCCTCGCACTTCCTCGTCGGCCGAGATGGCCGCCTCTTTCAGTTCGTCTCGCTCGAGCACCGCGCGTGGCACGCGGGCGTTTCACTCCTCCACGGGCGCATGGCCCTGAACCGCACCTCCGTCGGCGTCGAGATCACCGGCGACGGAAACCGGTATCCCTTCACGCCCGCCGAGGTCGAGACGGTCGTACGGCTCGTGGGAGTTCTCACGGCGATGTTCGAAATCGACGCGCCCTGGATCGTCGGGCACCAGCACATCGCGCCCGACCGGAAAAACGACCCGGGCGCGCTCTTTCCCTGGAACGAGGTCGTGAGACGCGGTCTCGCTCTCGCCCAGAAACTGAGCGCACAGACGGGTCGATCCGCTCCTTGACAACGTCAGGGGACGGTTCGTTATAGGATTCGCCGACCATGCCCAGTCGGTTCTCCCGTCTCGATGACGCCGAGGCGCTGAGACGCTTCGTGCGCGATCTCCGCGAGGGGATCTACGTCACGGACGAAGCCGGCCGGATCGTGGACGGCAACCCGGCCTTCCTCGCGATGCTCGGGGTCGCGTCGCTCGAGGACGCCCGAAAGATGAAGCGTACCGATTTCATCGGAGACGCGTCGCACCGCGAGGCCGAGCTCCTCGTCCTCGAGCGCGACGGCGCCGTCCGCGATTTCGAGCTCGAGATCCGGCGGAGGGACGGCGAGATCCGGACCGTCATCGACACGGCTTACCGCTGCGTCGACCCGGAGACGGGAGAGGTTTACTACCAGGGCATCCTGATCGACATCACGGATCGCAAGCGTCTCGAGGAACGCCTCCTCGACCAGAGCCTGCGCGACCCGCTCACGGGCTGCTGGAACCGGCGCTATCTCACCGAGTTCGCCGCGCGTCACGCCGATTCCGGCGGCACATGGGGCTGCATCATGGTCGATATCGACCATTTCAAGCAGTACAACGACGAGTTCGGGCATGCGGCGGGCGATGCCATCCTGAACCGGGTTGCTCGTTTTCTGATGCGCACGACGCGCGCCGAGGAATCCACGGTGCGCATGGGCGGTGACGAATTCCTGCTCCTCCTCGACGGCGTGGACGCCGCCGCCACCGAGAACACGAGTCAGCGCCTCGTGTTCCTGGCCAACCGCGAGCTCCTCGTGCCCTTCTCGCTCGGGTGGGCCGCGCGAGAGGACGGCGAGTCGCTCGAGAAGACGATCGCGCGCGCGGACCACCGCCTCCTGCGCGCGCGCGGACTCACGCGCTCGGGCGAGCGGCCGAAGATCTTTCTCGCGCCGAGGAGCTGAACGCGCCCGGCTAGGCCGCGGCCATCACGACGCCCAGCCCGGGCGCATCGGGCAGCGACCAGAGGCCGTTCGCGATCGAAAGTCCCTTGAATGGATCTCCCGCGAGGAGGAGATTGCCGTCGATGTCGAGCCAGTCGAAAAGCGGGCCCACGGCGACACCCCCCGCGATGCCGAGCGACGATTCGATCATGCAGCCGAGCATCAGCTTGAGGCCCAGGGCGCGTGCCACGGCCGTCATCTCGTAGACGCGTGTGATGCCTCCAGACTTCGCGAGCTTCAGGACGACGCCGTCGAAGAGGCCCGCCTTCGACGGTAGGTCCGAGGCGTGGAGGACGCTCTCGTCCCCCAGAATCGGAAACGTCGCGAGACCCTTGAGCTTCGCCATCTCGCTGTCCATCGCCGCGGGCATGGGCTGCTCGAGGTAGATCGGTTTGATCGTGTTCAACCAGGCGATCTTCTTCTTCGCCTCGTCCACGCTCGTCCAGCCTTCATTCGCGTCCACGGTGATGGGCTTGTCGGTGACCGAGCGGATCGCCGCGATGTTCTCCTCGTCGTTCGGAAGCCCGATCTTGATCTTCAGCTTCGGAAACGCCGCGGCCTCACGGACCTTCTGCTTCATGACCTCCGCGGTGTCGATGCCGATCGAGAACGTCGTGACGGGCATGCGCCCCCTCGGGACTCCGAGAAGCTCGTGCACGGGCCTGTTCAGCCTCTTGCCCTTCCAGTCCCAGAGCGCGAGGTCCAGAGCGGCCACGACCTCGGTGTCCGGCCCCGCCTCCTTCTCGGCGCGTTCCAGCCACGTGAGGTGCTCCCAGGGCGAGAGGCCCGCGACGGCCCCTTTCACGCGGACGAACGCCGCCTCCGACGTCTCGAAGCTCTGGTTCCACCGCTTGTTCGCCGCGGCCTCGCCATAGCCGGTCACGCCCTCGGCCGTCAGCGTCAGGAGGCCGTTTTTCTTTTCGTCGGACGAGCCGCGCGCGATCGTCCACGTGTGCGCGAGCTTGAGCGGAAGCGGACGGTAGGACAGCGACACGTCGGGCGCGCCGGAGGCCTTCGGCATCCCGTCGGCCGAAAGCGCGGAAGGCAGGGCGGAAGAGGCGGCGGCGGCGGCGGCGGAGGCGAGAAGGCCGCGGCGGGAGATGGGCTGCGTCATGGCGGAATTATGGTGTGAGAATGACCGAATGCGCCACCCGATGACGACCGCGGACGGAAGAGCCTGCCTGCGCGCCCTTTCCGCGGCTGTTTTTCTCTTCTCATTCGAAGAAATCTCCTTCGCAGCCGTCGTCACGGCCGCCGTTCAGGACCTCTACGTGAGGCCCGACGAGACGTCTTCCGTCGACGACCAGGTCATCCTCGGCGAGCGCGTGGAGATCCTCGAGGATGCGGCAGGTTTCGCGAGAGTGCGGACGGCGGCGGGCGAGGTCGCGTGGATTCCGGAGAGCGCGCTGCGCCGGGGCGATGCCCCGGCGCCCGCGGGCGCAGAAGTTGTTCGCGTGACGTCTAACTTCGCGCACATCTACGCGACACCCTCGTTCACGAAGCAGAAGCCGCTCCTCACGGCCCCGGTAGGGGCGGAAATGGCTTTTTCGGACTTCTTAGAAGGTAAAGAGGGCGAGAAATATTCGTGGGTCCGGGTGGTGTTGCCGGACGGGCGCGTCGGTTTCGTCGCGCGAACGGACGTCGCCCTCGTCCCCTTCGAAGAAAATCCCCCCCTTCGTTCCCCTTCCGAATGGCTCGCGTTCGGCCGCCGCTTCCTCGGCGCGCCCTATATGTGGGGCGGCACGACGCCCCTCGGGTTCGACTGCTCGGGGCTCGTGCAGAGGATTTTCCGCGAGCACGGCGTGCTTCTGAAGAGGAACAGTTACGAGCAGGCTTTTCAGGATCCTCAGCTCATCCCGGTTTCCCTCGAAGCTCTTCGCCCCGGCGACCTCCTGTTCTTCGGCACAGAGGACAGGATCGACCACGAAGCAATGTGGCTCGGCGACGGCACGGTCCTGCAGTCCACGCGTCACGGCGTGCCCGGCGTGCAGGTCACGCCGTTCGACAGCCCGTTCCTCAAGCCGCTCTTCCGGTACGCCCGAAGATTGAAGACTTCTTCGAATGAGAAGAGCGGGCCGGAGCTCACGGATTCGAAAGTGCACAACCTGCAGCGCGTCCTCGAGGCGATCGCCGACGGCAGCGGGGCGCGCTTCGGCATCTTTTTCAAGGACCTCGCGAGCGGCAGGACCCTTTCCAAGAATTCTTCGGTCTCCATGCACGCCGCCTCCACGATGAAGACGCCCGTCCTCCTCGAGGTCCTGCGCCGCGTGGACTCGGGGACACTCGCGTTCACGGACGAGGTGCTGGTGAAGAACGAGTTCAAGAGCCTCGTCGACGGCTCGCCGTTTTCGATCGGCCTCGAAGAAGGCGACGGCCCGACGATGACAAAACTCGGCGGGAAGGCCACGCTCGAATTCCTCGTCACGGAGATGATCGTCCGTTCCTCCAACCTCGCGACGAATATCGTCCTCTCGCTCGTCGGGCCGGAGAGCGTCCAGGCGTTCACGGACGCGCTCGGCGCGCCCACCGTGAAGGTACGGCGCTGCGTCGAGGATTCGAAGGCGTTCGACAAGGGCGTCAACAACGAAACGGACGCCGCGGGCATGGCCGCGGTGATGGAAGCCGCGGTGCGGTCGCCGAAGCTCTCGGCCGCCGCGAGAGCGAAGGCGTGGGAAATCCTAACTGGCCAGACGTTCAACGAGGAGATCCCCGCTGGCCTCCATCCCCAGTCGGGAGCGATCGTGGGCCACAAGACGGGAAACATGTCCACCTCGCAGCACGACGCCGCGGTCGTCCGCCTGCCCGACGGGCGCGCGTACGTCCTCGTCCTCCTCGCGAACGACTTCGGCGCGAACGAGGAGGGACGCCGGAAGGTCATCGACGCCGCGCGGAAGATGTCGCGCGCCGCCTGGGAGGCGATGATCGCGCCGTGAAGCGCGGCGTCGTTCTCGGCCTCCTCGTCCTCTACGTCGTCTGGGGCTCCACGTATCTCGCGATCCGCTATGGGCTGGAATCGATTCCGCCGTTCGCGATGTCGGGTCTTCGCTACGCGAGCGCCGGCGCGATCCTCCTCGCTGCCGCGAAGGCGAGGGGGGCGTCCCGCGTCGCGGCCCGCGACTTCGTTCCCGCCTTCACGTGCGGCGCCCTGCTGCTCCTCTGTGGAAACGGCGGAGTGGTCTGGGCCGAGCAGCGAATCTCATCCGGCCTCGCCGCCCTCCTCATCGCCACCGAGCCCCTTTTCATCGTCCTCCTGCGGGCGCTGCCTCCCGAGCGGCACGTACCCGGCGGCCGCGCTCTTTTCGGCACCGCCCTCGGGCTTTCGGGTGTCGCGCTCCTCCTCGGCCCCGCGCGGCCGGGCCGCCAGGGGATTGACCTCCTCGGGGCCGCGGTGGTCCTGTTCGCCGCGTTCGCGTGGGCCCTCGGGTCCCTTCTCTCGCGGCGTTTCGCGCCGGCCGCGTCGCCGCTTCAGGCAGCGGCGCTCCAGATGCTCGCTGGCGGAGCCCTTCTTCTCGCGTTGTCCCTGGCGACGGGCGAATGGGCCCGGTTTTCGCTCGCGCACGTCTCGGCGCGGTCTTTCGCGGCGCTTCTCTATCTCATGGTTTTCGGCTCGCTCGTCGGTTACACGACCTACGTCTGGCTCCTCCGCGTGGCCGACCCGTCGCGAGTCTCGACGTACGCGTTCGTGAACCCGGTCGTGGCGGTCTTTCTCGGCTGGGCGCTGGCCGGCGAAACGGTGACCCTGCGGATGCTGGTCGCGGCGGCCGTCATCGTGGCTGCGGTCGTCCTGATCACTCTTCGGGAACGCGCCTCTCATCCGCGACGGGGCCTGTGATAAAAAGGCGCCCAAAAGAAAAAGGAGGATCTGTCATGACGAGGAAGTCCCTTGCTCTTACCGTTCTCATTTCGTCCGTGCTCGCCCTCGGCATCGCGGTTCGGGGAGAAGACGCCAAGAAGGCCGGGGCCAAGGTCAGCGGCTCGCAGGCCGTGGACGAGGCCTGGACGAAGGCCATCCTCGCGAACGATCTCGACGCCGTGGTCGCCTGTTACGCGCCTGACGCGGTGCTGTGGTCCCCTGGAGATCCCGAGTCGAAGGGCGGGAAGGCGATCCGCGAGGCCTATGCGGCCCTTCTCAAGGACAACACCGTCAAGGATGCGAAGCTCAGCGACACCCACTACAAGACAGTCGGTACGACGTCCGTCGGCTGGGGACACTTCTCGCTGACGCTCGCGCCGAAGGCGGGTGGCGCACCGATCACGATGACCGGCCGGTTTACCAACGTCACGGCGGAAAAGGACGGGAAGTGGGTCTACATCAACGACCACGCCTCGGCCGAACCGCCCCCTCCGGCGCCGGCTACTCCCGCGAAGAAGTAGCTACTCGATCGCTTCTCCGCCGCGCGCACGCGCGAGGTGGTCCATGGCGCCATCCGGCCACTCGAGCGCGCCGCGCGCCTGCGAGGAGAGCTTGCCCTCGGCGGTGAAGAACATCGTCTCGAGGGGTCGTTTGCAGTTCAGCTTCTGCGTCGCGTCGCCTGTCGGGTCGAGGACGAACGTCGCCGGCGCCGGCGCGACGAGCCCCTTCTGCTTCAGCCAAGCGTCCAGCGTCGCGAAGTCGCGGTCGTGCGCGATGAGGACGAATTCCACGCCGGGATCCGCCTTCAGCTCTTCCTGCAGGCGGAAGATGCCCGCCAGCTCCTCGGCGGCTCCCGGCGCCGAGGTCGAGAAAAAGTGGAGGATGAGCGCCTTTCCCGGCCGCCCGACGAGGTTGCGGGTCTTCCCCTCCCGCGTGGTCACGTTCAGGCGGCCCCCCGCGTCGAGGTTCAGGATTCCGTGGTCGTGGTCGGGATGGGTCGCCGGGACGAGAGAGAGCCAGTAAGCCCACGCGAATCCGGCGGCGAAGAGGGCGAGGGCGCCGAACAGAAAGACGCGGCGGCGGGACGGTGTCATGGAGCGCTCCCGGGGTTCCCGGCGGGACGGACGTCGCTTTCCGTGTCCACGCGGAACCGTTTGAGATTCGCGAATTCGATTCGAAACGAGGTATCGAGACGGAAGAAAAGAGCCGTCTTTCCCGTCAGCCGAAGCTCGACGGTGCAGGGAAACCACAGCTTTTCCCCGAGCGGCTGGCCCGTGTACGCGATCTCCGCCGCCTTCACGTTCACGGCGAGGCCGCCCACCGCCTTCACGGGCTTCGTGAGGTGTGCGACGACGGAGCGAACCTGAAAGTCCACCGCGTCGATGAGCGCGCGGCCTGAGAGCGCATTCAGTGCCCGGTCCCCGAGGCTCTTCGGCGCGGGCGCCGCGGGGTCGGGCGCGAAGTCGAGGACGTACGCGGGGCGGCCCTCCACGACTTCCTCGCCCACGACGCGGATGACGAACCGGCCGATGAGGTCCGACAGCCGCTTGCGGCCGACGATTGGATCGTCCTCGTCGCCGGAGACCTTTTCAGCCCGGCGGGCTTCCGCGACGCCTTTCTCTACGAGGCGCTTTTTCCGGTCCTTCTCGTCCTCCTCGGCGGCCTTGCGTTTCTCGGCCTCGGTCGCGGGGCGGCCGTCGACCTCGACGAGCTCGCGCGAGCCTTCCGCGTCACCGTTCCCCGACAGCACGTAGAAGAGGCGCGACGCGATCTCCTTGGCCCGGCCGTCCGAGCCCCACTCGATCTTCACCTCGCGCTGGTCGAACGTGGCGTCGTCGAACGCGGCCTCGGCCCGGCGCTGGCTTCTCACGACGCGCCGCACGAGGTCGCGCGCATCCACCTCGAACGCCGGCGCCACGACCTCCGCGCCCACCGCTCCCGGAAGGAGCGAGATCGCGAGGGCGGCGCAAGCCGGCGAACGAGCCTTCATGACCTCCAGACTATACGGCGCCGGGATTTCGGTACGATGCGTGGACAAGGAGAGCGGATGCGCGTCGTCGTGGCGGGCGGAACCGGGTTCATCGGTTCGGTGCTCTGGGAGAGCCTGCTCGCAAAAGGGCATGACGTCGTGTTGCTCACGCGCGACGCTTCCCGCTCGCGAGACCACATTCACCCGAAGGTCCACGTCGTGTCGTGGGCGCCCGGCGCCGCTTGGGAGTCGTGGGTCGACGGCGCGGGGGGAATCGTGAATCTCGCGGGCGAAAGCATCGCGCAGCGCTGGACGAACGCCGCGAAGGCCCGGATCGTGGCGAGCCGCCTCGAAGCCACCGAGAAGCTGTGCGCGGCGATCCAGAAGGCGATCCTGAAGCCATCCGTCCTCGTGAACGCTTCGGCGGTCGGCATTTACGGCCCGCGAGGCGAGGAAACCCTCTCCGAAGATTCACCGCTCGGAAGCGATTTCCTCGCGACGACGTGCGCGGCGTGGGAGGAAGCCGCGAGCGTGGCCGAGCCGCTCGGCGTTCGCGTGGCTCTGATCCGGACCGGAGTCGTACTCGGCCGCGAGGGCGGTGCGCTCGCGAAGATGCTCCCGCCCTTCAAGGCTTTTCTCGGCGGCCCCATCGGCGGGGGCGGTCAGTGGATGTCGTGGATCCATCGGGACGACCTCGTGGCTCTCTACGCCTTCGCCCTCGAAAATCCGGAGGTTGTGGGCCCGCTCAACGGCACCGCGCCGAATCCCGTCACGATGAAAGCCTTCGCCACGGCCCTCGGGCACGCGCTGCACCGGCCGAGCTTCCTGTCGGCGCCCGCGCCAGCAGTACGCCTCCTGCTCGGCGAGATGGCGACGGTCGTGCTCGACGGCCAGCGCGTCGTTCCGAAGAAAGCCGAGGGGCTCGGTTTCCGGTTTCGCTTCCCCCAGATCGACGCCGCTCTTCGGGACGTCGCGGGAGGCTGACGCATGGCCCTCGTTGGCCGCAGCGTTCCGCGCGCGGATGGACCGGCCAAGGTCGCCGGGACGGCCCGCTACGTCGACGATCTCACGCGACCGGGCGCCCTCCTCGGCGCGACCCTCCGCAGTCCTGTGGCGCGGGGGCGTTTGCGAGGCATCCGAAGGGATCCCGCGTTCGACTGGGCGGGCGTGACGGTCGTGACCGCCGAGGACGTGCCGGTGAACGTCGTCGCGCTCATCGAGGAGGACCAGCCCGTCCTCGCTTCCGACGAAGTGCGCCACGCTTACGAGCCGATCGCGCTCGTGGCGGCCGAGGATCCCGTCCGCCTCGCCCGTGCCCTGCGCGCGCTCACGCCCGAGATCGAGCCCCTGCCGCCCGTCCTCACGGTCGCCGACGCGCTCGCGCGAAAGGCCCAGATTCACGGGCCGGACAACGTCTTTGCGACATACCGGATCTCGAAAGGCGACGCCGCCCAGGCGATCGCTTCGAGTCCGGTCCGCCTGACCGGCCGGTACCGCACGCACCATCAGGAGCAGCTCTACATCGAGCCTCAGGGCATGCTCGCGTTCTGGGACGCCAACGGGGCTCATTTGGTGGGCTCGCTGCAGTGCCCGTTCTACGTTCACAAGGGTGTCAAGCGCACGTTCAGCCTCGACGACGCGCACGTGGACGTGACGCAGGCCGTGACGGGCGGCGGATTCGGCGGGAAGGAGGAGTACCCCACGCTTCTCGCTCTCCATGCCCTCCTGCTCGCGAAGAAGAGCGGCCGGCCCGTGAAGATGATCTACAACCGGCAGGAGGACGTCGAGGCGACGACGAAGCGCCATCCCTGTGAGGTGACGATCGAGTCCGGCTGCGACCGCGAGGGAAACCTGTCGGCCGTCTCGATCAAGGTCCTCATGGACGGCGGCGCGTACGTCACGCTGACTCCGGTCGTCCTCTCGCGCGCCGCCCTCCACGCGGCCGGCGCCTACCGCTGGGAGCACGTCGCGATCGAGGCCGTCGCGGTCGCCACGAACACGCCTCCGAACGGCGCCTTCCGAGGCTTCGGAGCGCCGCAGACGATCTGGGCCATCGAGCGGCACATGGACCGAATCGCGCGCGAGCTGTCCGCCGACCCGCTCGAGCTGCGCGAGAAGAACCTCCTCCGGGTCGGCGACACGACGCCGACGGGCCAGTTCCTGAAGGAGTCGGTCGGCGTCCAGCGCTGCGTCGAGGAGGCGAGAAAGGCGAGCGGATGGGACAAGAAGCGTGCCTCGCTCGGTGCGGCCGCGCCCACGCGGCCGGTCTCCGCGCTGCTTCGCCGGAGCGCGCCGGGCAGTTCCGCCCCCCGCAAGGCTCGCGGCATCGGCGCGAGCGTCTTCCTGCACGGAGCGGGCTTCACGGGCTCGGGTGAACGCAGGCTGAAGGGTCGGGTGGCAATCGACATGCTGCGTGGCCCTTCGGGGAAAAAGCCGCTTTTCCGGATCCGCACGGCGTCGACGGAGATCGGCCAGGGCACCGAGACGGTCTTCCGGCAAATTGCGGCCGAGGCGCTCTGGGTCTCGATGGACCGCGTGGAGTTCGCCACGCCGTCCACCTCCGTCGTCCCAGACTCCGGCCCCACCGTCGCGTCGCGGACCGTGATGATCGTCGGCTCGATCGTCGAACGCGCCGCGCGCGACCTCTTCGCACGCACCGAGAACGAGCGCCAGAAGGGCGGAGGCTCGTTCGACGACGCGGCGCTCCGCCTCCTCGCCGGGAAGGAGCCGGTCGTCTCCGAGAAAACGTACGAGACGCCGGGGGACGTCGTCTGGGACGACGAGACGTACCGCGGAGACGCGTATCCCGTATTCGCGTGGGGCTGCGACATCGCCGAGGTGGAGGTGGACCTCGACACGTTCGAGACGACGGTGCTCGGCTTCTGGGCCGTCCAAGACGTCGGAAAAGCCATCAACCCGCTCCTGTGCAAGGGGCAGATCGAAGGAGGGACGCTCCAGGCGATCGGCTGGGCGCTGAACGAGAGGCTCGTCGTCGAGGAAGGCAGGATCCTGAACGCCCGCATGGCGAATTACATCGTCCCCACGAGCCTCGACGCTCCGAGGTTCACGACGGTTCTCGTGGAGGATCCCTACTCGATGGGGCCGGGCGGCGGCGCCAAGGGAATCGGCGAGCTGCCCATGGACGGCGGCGCGCCCGCAATCGCGGCCGCGATCGAGCACGCGACGGGCATCGTGCGCGACGACCTGCCGCTCCTGCCAGAGGACCTTTTCGCGGCGCGACGGACGGGGACGTGAGGATCGCGTTCGTTCTCAACGGCAAGAAGCGCGCGCTCGACGCGCCTCCTCTCGCGCGTCTGCTCGACCTCCTGCGCGGCCCTCTCGGCCTCACGGGGACGAAAGAGGGCTGCGGCGAAGGTGAGTGCGGCTCGTGCACGGTGCTGCTCGACGGCGTCCCCGTGAACGCATGCCTCGTCGTGGCCGGCCAGTGCGACGGGCGCACCGTGCTCACGGTCGAAGGGCTCGGGACGAAGGACGGGCTCTCCGATCTGCAGGACGCGTTCGTGAAAGAGGGAGGCGCGCAGTGCGGCATCTGCACGCCCGGCATCCTCATGGCCGCGCACGCATTGCTCACCGCGAACCCCCAACCCGGCGAGGGCGAGATCCGCGAGAGCATCGCGGGCAACGTCTGCCGCTGCACCGGTTACCAGCGCATCGTCGAGTCGATCCGGCACGCCGCGAAGGAGCGGGCCTCGCGTGAATCCGGCTGAGCTCGCGCTCTACCCGTTCGAACGCCCGGCCACGCTCGCCGAGCTCTGCCGTACGCTTTCGGCCCGCGCCGGGCGAAGGGAAAGAACCGTCCTCCTCGCCGGGGGAACGGACTGGATCGTGGAGCGCGGCTTCGCGCCGCCGGAGAACCCGGACGACCTGCCGCTCGTGCTCGACATCTCGCGCCTGCCCGAGCTGCGCGGCATTCAGCTCGCGAAGGAGCGTGCCGCGATCGGCGCCGCCGCCACGTTTCTCGAGATCCGGAGCCATCCCGTGCTCCTGCGGCGCGTGCCGGTTCTGACGGCCATGGCGCGCGAGGTGGGCGCCGTCCAGATTCAGGCGCGCGGAACGCTGGGCGGCAACCTCGCGACTGCGTCTCCCGCGGCCGACGGGGCGGCGGCCCTCATGGCCCTCGACGCCGACGTCGTCCTCGCGAGCGTTCACGGCGAGCGGCGGGTGCCGTTGACCCAGTTTTTCACGGGCTACCGCGCGACGCGACGGGCCGAGGACGAGGTGATCGTCCGGGTGGAGTTCGTCCTCCCCCGCACCGGCGCCCACCAGGCGTGGCGGAAGGTGGGCACGCGCGCGGCGCAGGCGATCTCGAAGGTCGCTCTGGCCGCGGTCGCCGAGTTCGAGCGGGGCCGCGGCGTTCGTGCCGGGTTCGGCATGGCGTCGGTCTCGCCCGTCACGGCGTCCCTTCCGACGGTGCGCGCGCTCGCCCTCGCGCCGAGCCTCGCTTCGGTCTCGGACGAGGAGCTGGATGCCGCGACGCGGCACGACATCGCTCCGATCGACGACATCCGCTCGACCGCGGCGTACCGCACGCACGTCGCGTCCGCGCTCGTGAAGGCCTTTTTTCGCGAGCTTCGGGCTGCGGCCGGCTCCTGACCTTTCCCCGCGGCCTCCCGGCGCCCGTATGATGAGGCATCCCGCGGAGGTGACCGATGCGCGAGATCGTCCGGCACGAGCCCGGCACTTTCTGCTGGCCGGAGCTCGCCACGACCGACACCGATTCCGCGAAGACTCTGTACGGCAGCCTTTTCGGGTGGGCTTTCGACGACCAGTCCGCGGAATCCGGCACGAGCTACACGACCGCGCGGCTCGCCGGCAGGGACGTGGCCGCTCTCTACGCTCTCGAGCGCTCGCAGCGCCTGCGTGGCGTACTCGCCCACTGGAACTCCTACGCAGCCGTCGCGAGCGCCGACGAGAGCACGACGCGCGTGAAGGTTCTCGGCGGAACGATCTTCGGGGCGCCCTTCGACGTCGGGAAGAACGGGCGCATGGCGATCGTGAAGGACCCGCAGGGCGCCACCCTGTGCCTGTGGGAGGCGCGCGCGCATCCGGGCGCGCAGGTCGTCGGCGAGATCGGCTCACTGTGCTGGACCGAGCTCGCGACGACCGACACGGACGCGGCGGGCCACTTCTACGCGAGCCTCTTCGGCTGGGCGCTGAAAAAGCAGGAGACGGGCACGCGCACCTACACCGAGCTGTGGAAGGGGCCGCGGCCCGCGGGCGGGATGATGGAGATCGAGAAGGATCGAGGGCAGGTCGAGCCGGCATGGGGAGTGTATTTCCGCGTGGCCGACTGCGACGCGGCCGTGGCGAAGGCACAGACGCTCGGAGCGCGTGTCTTCCGGAAACCCGATGACATCGCGAAGGTGGGGCGTTACGCCCTCCTGGCCGACCGCGAAGGCGCGACGTTCGCCGTGATGGCCCTCGCGCCCTGAATGTTCTTCAGAGCCTCGCGGCGGCTCAGGCCGCTCAACGCGTCCCCTCGACTCCTGACGAAGCGGGCGATTTCCTTCGGATCCGTCCATGCGTATTGCCGGAGCGCCCATCCGATCGCCTTGCGTAGAAAGAACAGGTCCGTCGCCGAAAGGCTTCGGCCTCGCAGCGCCCCGCGCCGCAGGTTCGGCTCGAGAGACGGCTCGATGCAGGCGTAGAGAAACGGAAGGTCGGTGTCACCCTTGAATCCGAGCTGGCACAGGATCGCCGAGCGCCTTTTCCAGATGTTCGCGTCCATGCTCCAGGCGAGCATTCTCGAGCGCATCTTCTTCGGCTCGCGGCGGAGCAATTCGCCCAGCCGCAGCTTCGCGAGCGCGTCCACGGTGTCCCACCACGCGCCCGTCACGATCATGTGCTCGTACATCGGCAGCGCCTCGAGCGTCTGGAACGCGCGCGCGCGCCGATCGCCGGTCCACTCGATCGCCGCGTAGCGTTCCTCGCGATGCGTGGCGCCGTCCCAGAGGGCGAGCGCGTCGCGCCGCCACGCCGCGAGGGATACGATCGGATGCGCCGCGAAGACCCTGCGGCACGCCGCGCGCATCGCCGCGGCGGAAACTCCGTGGTACGGCATGTCGGACTTCATGTAAGCCTGCATCGCCGGCGCGTTCGCGGCCACCGCGACGCGCTTCAGCTCGCGGCGGAGGTCGAGGAGGAGGGGCGCGGCACGACGACGGCTACGATTCTCAACCGGAGTTCTCATATCCCGAGTGGATCAAAGTTGGGGGACAGATCGATGCTAGTCGGTTCGCGTTCACGTTGGAACTAACGGGAAGCTCTTTGACCCCGGCAGAGGAACTTGCGCTAAAATTACCTTCTCTGCATTTTGATTCGAGGAGCAAACATGGGATCGATGACGCCGCCGGTCGTGAAGCAGGGTGTGGAAGCCAGGTGTTGGGCTGCTTGTATGGAATCGTGGTCTTACATGGTCGGCGATTGGCCGAACAAGACCCAGGACGTTTTCGTTCAGCAGTATGGGAGTACGAACGGCGCCCTGGACGCTGGGGGCTTAAGCTTCGCCCAGTTCGTCATGGATTATGACCTGGGCATCCAGTTCTTCGACCCCGGGCGGCTAACCGCGGCCGTTGTCGGCGACCTGCTCGATGGAGATTCAGGCTACTTCATGTTTGTCGAGCAGCAGTCACCCGGAAACAGCCATGCGAGGCTGGCCTATGCGGTGACGAGCCGGGGCTATATGGGCGCGATGGAACCAGCTTCCACTCGCGGCAATTACATTTGGGGCCTGCCGGAGGGATTGCAAAGGACGATGGTACTCGGGCGAGGGATCTAGGTTAGAACGCCTAGGCGCTCCGGCGCGCGCCGGGACATCCGTTTCGGGGGCGAGCGCATGTGCCCTCCATCCTATCGCGGCCCCTGAGACCCCG
>CALAQS010000147.1 GCA_937888435.1 uncultured Acidobacteriota bacterium | reverse complement strand
GGCGCGCGCCGGGTCGCCCCAGGCCGCCCACCGGTTCGCCGCCTCGCGCTGGAGGCGCGGCAGGTCCGGCCGGAGCGCGACGGCACGGTCGAGAAGCGCGAGCGACTCCTCCTTCGCCGCGCGGTCCGGCTCGTTCCAGAGAAGATTCGCGAGGGCAACCAGCGCCTCGAAGCCGTCCGGCTCCGCCGCGAGAGCAGTCCGGTACGCCGCCGCCGCCTCTGCGGCCCGGCCGTTCCGCTCATCGACGCTCCCGAGCGCGAGCGCGGCCTCGGAGTATCCGGGCGAAAGCTGGAGCGCCCTTCGGAACGCCTCGCGCGCGGGCTCGTTCGCCTCGCGCCTCAGGGCCGTCCTGCCGTCGGCGAAGGCGCGCCGAGCGTCCGCGGAAGGCGGAGCGAATCTGGGGCGAGCCGGGAGCTTTCGAGCCTCGTCCTCGGCGTCGAGCCGCCGGATGTTCTCGCCGATCCAGTCCGCGCCCGACCGCCCACGCCTCTGCAGTGCGGCGAGGACGTGCCCGTACTGGAGGTCCGCGCCGCGCAATGCGAGAGCCAGCGAGGGAGAAGCGAGACGCGCGCGCCGAACTGAATCCCGCGCCTCGGCGAGATCCTCCGGGATCGGCGTTCCTGCCGCGACGAGATTTTCGGCCTGGCTCGCGAGAGACGCGGGATCGTCGGCGCAGTCCGTCCCCAGCCTCGGCGTCGCGGCGAGAAGGGCCGGCAGGATCGCCTGCCACATTCTCACGCCTCGCGCCGCGCCGAGAGGCCGAGCTTGCTGAAACGCAGACGCACGGCCCGCTCGTCGGCCGCCGATCCCGTCATGTGCTCGGCCATCGGGCCTCGTCCTCGAACGGAATCTCCTCGTGCGCGGTCGTGAGCACGAGGGGCAGATCGGGCGCGTGGCGCCACGGAAACTCGACGGTCTTCGGCTGATCGTCGACAACGAGAACGCGCGGGTCGCGCGCCGTCATCGGTGCGGTCCGAGAGGCCGCACGATCTCCGGGCCGTCGCCGAGGGCGACGCGGCGGTAGAACGCCGTGCAAGCGCGCGACGCCTCGAGGCACGCCTCGTCGAGGGAGATAAGAGAAGATTCTTCGAGTAAAGGGAGCCGGGGGACGAGGCGCTCGAGGGTCGCCATCGCACGCTCCAGGCCCTGTAGATCCGGGTCGTCCGCGGGGAACATCGGCCCGTTCTCCCTCTTCCACTCGAAGAAACTCTGCACGACATCCCGTTTCGCCGCGGCATCACCCGAGGGGCGAAGGTCCGAAGCCAGGCGCGCTCGAAGCGTCTCCGTCTCCGTCTCCCGTTCCTCCGGCGCGCTCCAGCGGAGCGCTTTGCCCACGTCGTGCTTCAAGCGAAAGGCTGCGGATTTTCTCCGCAGCCTCCAGTCTTCATGGTCTTCTTGCGTGCCCGTCATTCGCGACGATTATCCGCTCAGCCTCTCGGTCATCAGCGAGGCGAGGACACCGTGCCGCTCCGGTCCTGCAGCTCCGCCCGCTTCAGGTCAGGAAACCATTAGGCGAAACGGAGTGGGAGAGGCTTTCACAGGTCCCGGTATTCGAGCCGGATCTTCGTCTCCGCGAAGGTCTTCCCGTCCACCTCGACGTACGGATAGATGAAGAAGTTCAGCGGCCCGTCCTTCTGGGGCGGGGAAAGCGTGAGGTCGCGGCCGGTCGTGATGTCGAACCGGTCCGCGTCGAGGTTTCCGAAGAGATACGCTTTCTTCACGGGCTCTTTCGTCTTCGCGGCGTCCGATGCGTCCAGCGGCACCCAGCCCTGCCCGGGCGCCCAAAACTCGGCCCAGCAGTGGTATCCGGGAACGGTACCCTCCTTGTCGCGCATGAGCGGAAAGCCGATCGAGAAGCGCACCGGGATTCCCTCGGAGCGCGCGAGCGCCATGAACGCCGAATGGAAGTCCGTGCAGTTGCCCTTCTTGACGTCGCAGAAGCGCTCGGAGTCGCCCTTGCCCCAGCCAGGCGCCGTCTTGTCGTACGTTCCGTTGTCGACGAGGTAGTCGTAAAACGCGCGCGCCTTGGAGACGGTGTCGGTCTTGCCTTTCGCGAGCGTGTCGGCGAGCTCCTTCACACGCGGCGTGAGAGGCACGAGCCGGTTCGCCTTGAGGAGCTCCGCAGCTTCCGACGGCTCCCCGGACTTCACGCTCCCCGGAGCCGGCATGACCGCTTCGCGCCGCGTGACGCGATACGTGGCCCGGACCTCGAAGTCCTTTCCGAACTGCTCGGGCTTGTCGAGGACGAAATGCGCGAGCCGGTTTCCCGCCGAGTCCCTTTCGAAGGTGAACGGGGCCGGAGCCTGAACCTTCACGTCGGCGATCGTTTGGTAGGGACCGTCGGACGGCAGCGGGATCCAGACGTCGACTTTCTTTGCCGTCGACGGAAGCGGCGCGATGATGCCCACATAGGTGGCCTCGAAGGACCGCACAGCGGGCGTTTTCGTGCTGGCGACGAGAGCGGCGGTGGACACGGCGAGTAGCGCGGCGGCAGCGACGGTTCCCTTCATGGTTTCCCCCAATGCGTGGAGTCTAGACAGGATCGGAGAATCTCTTCAACGGGCGAGCGAAAGAAAGTGGAACGCCGCGATCACTAAAGAGTGCGTGATGCGGCCGCGCCGGATGAGATCCGGGATGCGGGCGAGCGGCACGAGCTCCACGGCGAGGTCTTCGCCCGCGTCGGGGATGAGATCCCCGACGGGCCGGCAACCGCGCGCGAGATACGTCGTGCATCGATTCGGCTGAATGGCGGGATTCGGCTGCACGACACCGAGGCGCCTCCAGCTCCGCGCCACGTGACCCGTTTCCTCGCGCAGCTCGCGGCGGGCAGCGACGAGAGCCGAGCCGTCATGCGCCTCCACGCCGCCGCCCGGAATTTCCAGCGTGATCGAGCGCGTGCCCGCCCGGAACTGTCGCACCAGGACGACCTCGTTCCGGTCCGTCAGCGCGACCATGTTCACCCAGTCCGGGCAGTCGAGAACGTAGAACGGGTGCGGGAGATTCGTCCGGGGAGAGCGCAGCATCTCGCGCCGCACCGAGAAGACCTTGAACGCGCCGAGCACCTCGCTGGAGATGACGGGCCAGATCGAGGGAGAGGTCTGAAGAGAGATTTGCTTAATCTTCTCTTCGTTTCCTATTCGTTCCCGAAGCCCGTGATGATGTACGAGCCGCTCTTGGCATCGCGCTTCAGCACGATGATCCCCTGCTTCTCGGCCGCCTCCAGCAGCTCCGAGAACGCGCGGAAGCCGTAATAGCTCTCGTTGAACGACGGGTTCTTGCGCTGCATGGTCTGCTTCACCATCGAGCCCCAGAGGATTTCCTTGTTCTCGCGCTTCAACGCGAGTATGGAATCCATGAGCAGGGAGAACGCCTCGGCCGTCTTCTCGGGCAGGCCCTGAAGAGAGGCCGTCTTCGTCTTCTCGCGGACGAGGTCCTCGTAGTAGAGAAACTCGTCGCAGTTGTCGATGAGAAGCTCCGAGGTCGAGCCCTTCACGCCGAAGCCGAGCACCTGCTTGTTGTTCTCCTTCAGCTTCGACACGAGCGGCGAAAAATCCGAGTCGCCCGACCCGATGACGAACGTCGTGATGTGCTCCTTGTTCGAGGCCAGGTCCATCGCGTCCACGACCATCCGGATGTCAGCCGAGTTCTTTCCGGTCATCCGGTGCTGCGGGATGTCGATGAGCTCGAACGCGCTCTCGTGGAAGGCGCGCTTGTATTCCGTATAGCGGCTCCAGTCGGCGTACGCGCGCTTGACGACGATCTTCCCCTTCTCGAGGAGCCGCGAGATGAGGAGCTTGACGTCGAACTTCGGATGTCCGCTCTCGCGCAATCCGATGAGCAGGTTGTCGATGTCGATGAAGAGGGCGAGATTCTGTTCTTCCTGATTCATGGCTCCTGCCGGCGGCGGCGTTCCCATGCCCTCGATGAAATTCGACGTGGCGGGGACAGGGGGCGAGGCCGCGAAAACGGGCTCGGCTTCGGGAAACGGGGCGGCGGCGAGATCCTCGGGTGCCTTGGCCTTGGCGCCCGAGCGGCCGCGTCCGCCGCGCCGCCGGCGCCGGGCGCCGCCCGCCGCCTTCGGGGCGGTGTCGTTCACGAAACCTCTGTCACGGAGCACCATTGTCGCACGGATCGAAGGCGCGCCGCCGGATGCGAGAATCACGCTCATGGGACCCTCTCCCCTCCTCTTCGACCTCACCGGACGCGGCGCGGTCGTCGTCACCGGCAAGGATCGCGCTTCGTTCCTCCACGGCCTCGTCACGAACGACATCAAGAAGCTGACGCCGGGAACCGGCTGCGCGGCGGCCTTCCTCACTCCGAAGGGAAAGCTCCTCGCGGATTGCGTCGTCCTGTGCGAGGACGACCGGCTCGAAATCGACTGCGAGCCGGAGCTCGTGGGAAAGATCGAAGAATTGCTTCGGAAATACCTCGTTTTCAACGAGGTCCAGATCGGAAACCTCACATCGGAGGCCGCCGTCTTTCACCTCCAGCACTCGGTCGCGGGGAACGCCGTCGAAGAGTTGCTTAGAAAGGTAATAGGGCTCGGGCCGGCCGGGGCGTTGCCGGATACGCCGCACGCTCACGTGATGGCGAGAATTCCATTCGAAGAAAAGCCAACGACTCCCGAGACTTCACAGGTGGCAGGCGACGAGGAAGGCGTCCCTGTCCGCCTGATTTCCGAAAGCAGAACCCTCTTCCCCGGGTACGACCTGCGCTTCCCCCGCTCGCGTGCCGAGGCCGTGCGAAGGGTGCTGCTCGCCGCGGGCGCCCTCGCGGCTTCCGCCGAGATGCTCGAGTCGCTGCGCATCGAGGCGGGAATCCCGCGCTGGGGCTTCGAGCTGACCGAGACCGTCCTGCCGGACGAGGTGGGGCTGAGGGAGCGGGGGTTCATCTCCGACAGCAAGGGCTGCTACATCGGACAGGAGACAGTGGCCCGCATCAAGACCTACGGCCACGTGAATCGGAACCTCGTGCGACTGCTTCTCGAAGGGGAAGCTCCCGCATCCGGCAGCGAGATCTTCTTCGAAGGAGAGAATGTGGGCGCCGTGACGAGTGCCGCACGCGCGGCGGGCTCCGGGCCGGCGGCCGCCCTCGGGTACGTCAGGCGTGAAAGGGCCGCACCCGGCACGCGGCTTCTGGTCCGCACGAGAGAAGGCGACCGCCCCGCGACGGTATCGGGGGTTCACAGTTTCGCGGGTCGCCCGAGCAGGTAGCCCTGCCCGTACGTCACGCCGAGACGCTTCACCTCGGCTTTCTCAGCCTCGGTCTCGATGCCTTCGGCCACGGTCTCCGCGTCGATGCGCGCGGCAAGCCGGACGAGCATCTCGACGACGTCGCGCTTGATCGAGTCCTCGTGGAGGCCCGTCACGAGGTAGTTCGAGATCTTGAGGTACTGCGGGCGGAGCTCGGCGATGGACTGGAGCGACGCGTAGCCCGAGCCCGCGTCGTCGATCGCGATGCGGAAACCGAGCTCGCGAAGCACGCGCACGCTCTCGCGAAACAGGTCGTAGTCGCGAATGGCGGCACGTTCCGTGATCTCCAGGACGACGCCGCTCTGGATCGCGAGCAGCGGTTGAAGCACCTCGTGCCCGCGCGATTTCAGCGCATGGATGAGCTCGGTCTCCACGTTCACGAAGAGCATGCCGGGTCGTTTCCCGACGAAGCGTTCGGCCGAGAACTGCATGCAGATCTTCTCGAGGCTCCACACCTGGTCCGACTTCAGCGCGTAGTCGAAGAGCATCTCGGGGTTCTCGAACGGCGAGTCAACCGGGCCGCGCGAAAGAGCCTCGTGTGCGAACACGGCGCCGCTCGCGAGGTCGACGATCGGCTGATAGAGGGTCTCGATCTGACGGTGTACGAGCACGTCCTTGAACTGCTCCCTCAGGAGTGCCGCGCGCTCGCCTTCCTTCGTCGAGGCCACGGAGATCGCCTCGCGGAGCGCGCGGTAGACCAGCCGCTCGAGGCGGACCTGCGGGCTGTAAAGGAGCTTCGCGTAGCCGACGTACAGCCCGATCTTCCTCTGGATGCGGTGCTCGAACTTCTCGCTCAGCGTCGCGCGCAGCGACTCCTCGATCTGGCGCGCCTTGCGCTGAAGCCGCTCGAGGATCTCGTCGCCCCGAAGGCCCGGCGGGACCGAGAGGAAGACGTAGAACTCCGAGCCCGACGGCCGGTTGATCGCGATGAGGTCCTCGGTGGAGAAGAGCGTTCCAAGAAGGCGCTTCAGGGCCTTCGCGGCTTCCCTGAGGACGTCGTCGAAGACTTCCCAGCCGTAGTAGTCCTCGATGTGGGCGTATTTCTCGAAGTCGATGAACAGCACGCCCACTTCCTGGTCGACGAGGAGCCATTCCCTGAGCGCGTCCACGATGACCGGGATCGTCGGGAGGCCCGACACCGTGTCGAAGAGCAGGTTGCGCGTCCGCGCATCTCCCGTGTCCCTGGGCATGAACGCCGACCGCGGGCCCTCCCCCGGCTCGAGGAGGCGCTCCACCGTCTCCAGCAGATGGCGCTTCGTGAACGGTTTCGTGATGTAGTCGTTGGCGCCGACCTGCATCCCCGTGATGAGGTCCTTGATCTCGGACTTCACCGTGAGCATGACGATCGGAATGGACGACGTCTCGGGCAGGTTCTTCAGCGTCGCGCAGACCTCCCACCCGGACATCTGCGGCATCGTGACGTCCAGGAGGATCACGTCCGGCTGCATCGCAGAGGCCTGCTCGATGCCTTCCCGCCCGTTGCGCGCGAGGATGGGGGCGTAGCCGGCGTTCGTGAGGAGCGTCTGCACGATGAGGAGAATGTCTTCGTCGTCATCGACGATCAGGATCTTTCGTTCGTTCACGTCTCTCCGATCTTAAACGGCGGTCTCAAAACTCCACGTCGCAGGCGGCGAGATCCGCTGGCGACGGGGCCGCCGCGAGAGCCTCGACGTCGACGCGGCTCACGCGAGAGAGGCTCGTCCCTTCCCCCAGCGCGGCTTCCAGGCGGTCCAGGGCGTGGACGGCACCGGACGCGACGACCTCCACCCGCCCGTCATCCAGGTTCCGGGCGCCGCCCCTCAGGTTCAGCGCGCGGGCCGCGCGGGCGGCGAACGCGCGATATCCCACTCCCTGCACGCGGCCCGAGACCCTGAAGCGACGCGCGGCGGCGACCCAGCCGCCGGAATCGTCTACCGCCGGATCCGACCCCTTCATCGGGAGATCCTCTCCGTCTCGGCGGGGGCGAAGCCGAAGCGGCCGACGAGCGGAACGTACGCAACCTCGCCGGCATCCTCGGCGCGCGTCCGGCCGTTCGGCAGCTTGCGGACGACGAGCAGCTTCTGCCGCGCGGCGGGACCGATCGGGATCACGAGGCGCCCGCCCGCCGCGAGCTGCGCCACGAGCGGGTCCGGCACCTCCGGTGCGGCCGCCGCCACGAGGATGGCGTCGTACGGGGCATGCTCGCTCCAGCCGTACGAGCCGTCGAAAACTTTGATGGAGACGTTCGCGACGCCGAGCGTCTTCAGGAGGAGAATGGCCCCTTTCCCCAGCGGTGCGATGCGCTCGAGCGAGAAGACCCAGCGCGCGAGACGCGCGAGGACGGCGGCCTGATAGCCCGAGCCGGTCCCGATCTCGAGGACTCGCGCGGCCGGCGTCAGGGCCGCCAGCTCGGCCGCACGGGCCACGTTCGCCGCCTGCGTGATCGTCTGCCCGTATCCGATCGGCAGCGCGTGGTCGCCGTAGGCTTCACCCTGGAGGGCCGCCGGCACGAAGAGGTGGCGCGGAACGGACCCCATCGCCTCCGCAACGCGCGGGTCGCGACAGAGCCCCGCGGCTTTGAGCCTCTCCACGAGCGCCCGGCGGGCGCCGGCGGCGGCGCGCGCGGCGCGCTCCACGTCCCGGTCGGCCGGCTTCACGCCCTTGATCTTAGCCCGCGCGAGGCGGGGCGATCTTCTCCGCGAGACCGTCGAGATCGGCGAGGGCGCGGTAGTCCGTCATGTCCATGTGGAGCGGCGTCACCGAGACCCATCCCTCGGCCACGGCGAGGAGATCCGTTCCCTCGGCCTTCGTGTCCACGAACGCCCCGCCGATCCAGTAGTACGGGCGGCCGCGCGGGTCGATCTTCTCGACGATGTTCTCTCCGTACCGCCGGCGCCCCATGCGCGTGGGACGAAACCCTTTCGGCTTTCCCGCCGGGACGTTGACGTTCCACAGGGTGTCCGGCGCGGGCGGGTGGTCCTTCGCCCACGCGATGATCTGTGCCGCTGCTTTCTCGGCTTCCGAATAGTCGATCGCGCCGGCAGCGTCGCGCGCGTAGTCCAGGGAGAAGGCGATCGACGGAACGCCGAGCAGCGTCCCTTCGAACGCGCAGGCCACCGTCCCCGAGTACGTCACGTCGTCGCCGAGATTCGGGCCGGCGTTCACGCCCGCGAACACGAAGTCGGGCGGATTCGCCTTCAGGACCGAGCAGAGCGCGATGTTGACCGAGTCCGTCGGCGTTCCGTCGACGACCCAGGTCCTCTCCCCCGTCTTCAGCACGCGAAGAGGGCGGTGCATCGTGAGCGAGTGCGCCGAGGCGCTTTGCTCGCGGTCGGGCGCGACGATGTACGTCTCGAACCCGGCGGCGCGCGCGGCGCGCTCGAGCGCGGCGATGCCGGCGCTGTGCACGCCGTCGTCGTTCGAGATGAGCGCTCTCACGTGGGCCCCGTGTAGACGGCCTTGTTCCGCTCGGTCTCGTGCAGCTCCACCTTGACGAGCCGGCCGGGTGAGACGGCGGGTTGGAGCACGTCCCAGATACGGATCGCGATGTTCTCTGCGGTCGGGTTCACCCCCGCGAGGAACGGGACGTCCACGTTCAGGTTCTTGCGGTCGCACGCCCTCACGATCCGCTCGTTCACGACTCGCTTGACCACGCCGAAGTCCATCACCCAGCCCGTGAGCGGATCGACCGGCCCTTCCACCGTCACGTCGAGCCCGTACGTGTGCCCGTGAGAGTGCGGGTTGTTGCACTTGTCGAAAACGCGGCGGTTCCACTCGGCGTCCTTGGCGTCGTTGTGCAGGCGGTGGGCCGCCGAGAAGTGCGCGTGCGTCGTGATGCGCACGGTCGGCTCGCTCACCGCCCCCACCTCCGGCGTGCGTTCTCCCAGAGGGAGAGGCGGCGGAAAAGCTCCAGGGACGTCGCCTCGACATAGACGGTCTGGGAGTACGCGATGCTCCGCGCCCGCTGGCCTTCCCGGCAGACGTGGTCGGCGGCCTCCGCCGGCGTGCACGGCTTGAAGTCGAACACCGGCGTCCCGTCCATGACGTCGCCGACCATCACGGCGAGGGCCGTCACGCCGAGAAGCGTCAGGCAGGACGTCAGTTCGGCCTTGCCCGTGGCGTGGCTCGCGATCTCGGCCTCCCCGCCGGCATCGAAGTCCGCGGGAACGAACCACCGGACGGAAAACGCGAGCGGATCCCCGCCATATCCGCTCCTCAGATAGATTCGCTGCGCGTTCTCGGGAGCGGGTCGCATACGGGCGAGTTTAGAGAAGTCCGCCGGCGTCCGCACGCCGGGCCCGGCATCGTGGAAGGAGCTCAGACCGCTGCCAGCTCCTCGCGGCGCGAAACCTCGAGCGGCCGCTCCTCGGACGCAAGGTAAGCCTTGTGATCGTGGGACATGCTTCCCGGAGGCAAAAAGCGCCACAGCGATCCCAGATCTCGGCTCACCTGGCGCGCATAGAAATCCGGCAGCTCGTCCGTCTCCTGGGCGAAATAGCTCTGCACCTGAGCGTCCGTGTCCAGCCTTCTGCGCAATTCCGTGTAGTACGCGATCCGGCCGGAGCCCTCCGAGGAGATCGCGCGCACGACGTTCATCCAGCGCGGAATCGCAGCGTGCGTGGCGACAAATCGCTTGAAGATCGCTCTCCACGAGAACGAGTACTTCGTCAGGTCGATCACGTGGTCGTAGAACTCCTTCCACGCGTAGTTCTGGGGCCGCACGTTCATCGCGTGGTTGTTGTCGAGGAAGTGGAACGGAAACGGAAGCACCCGGTTCGCGCGCTGGTACTCGAGGTTGAGCGGCGCCGCGCGCCCGAACGCCGAGAGCAGCGAATAGCCGGGGAACGCGCCCGGGGTGAGATCGATGAACCGCTTCGTCAGCTCGAAGGGTTCCGTTCCTTCTTCCCCGTCGAGGCCGAGGACGAAGTTCGTCTGGACGTACGGGAGGTACCGCAGGATCAGGTTGACGTGGTCGGAAACCTCCTTCACCTTTTCCATCCCCGTCTTCCGACCTGTCATCGACTTGTTGCCGAGGTCGTACCAGGATTCGATTCCCGGAAGCACGGCCTTGAATCCGTTCCGGCTGAGCCGCTTGAGGTGAGGCTCGGAAAGCAGGGAAAGGCTGCTCTCCGCGATGAAGGTGATCCTCCCGGGCGGGACCGCGTCCTCGATCACGTTGAGGAACTGGTCGAACCTGACGCCGAAGTTCGGATCGTGCCACCCGACGAGAGGCTTCTTCACGTTCCGGACGATGAAACGCAGGTCCTCCCGAAGCACGTCGAGGTCCAGCGGCTGGTACGGCACAACCGAGTCGATGCAGAAGCTGCAGGTGTAGGGGCACCCCAGACTGCCCAGAATCGGGATCATCTTGATCAGGGGCGCCTTACGGAGAGTCGGCTCGATGAACTTCCACCGCTCCCGAACCCCGGGAAGCGCGAGCGGCTGGCGCGGAGCCTGGAGGTGGAGACCCAGCGGGCGGTGTCTGCTGCAATCCAGGAGGAGGTCTTCGATCAGCGCCTCGTCCGTGAAACCGAGAACGTAGTCGAAATACCTACACGCGTCTTCCGGATAGCAGCGGGCGTGCGGCCCGCCAAGGGCCGTCACGGCGCCCCGCGACTGGAAGAGGTTGCTCAGCGCATATGCGAGGAAAGCCGCCTCCGTGAACGCGCAGATGAAGACGACGTCGACGTCGCCCGGCAGCTCGTCGACCAGGTTCTCGAGGCCCGTGTAGCAGACGTACGTGACCTCGTGCCCTCGCGCCTCGCACCAGACCCCAACGACCTGCGGCATGATGCTCGCGAGGTTCGCGTTCATCACGCGGGCGTACAGGGCGTCTGTCGGCCCCTTCGTGACGAGATCGATGATTCCGACGCGCAGCTTTTTCACGCCCGCGAAGCCTAACAGGTCCGGGCTGCGACCTCCGGGGGCGGTTGAAGGCGGCCGCCCGGGTACCCCGATGCAAACGCACCCCTTGACGGGGTTTCAGCCCGTGACCTACGTATTTGGGGGATCCCGGAAAGTGCGGCCGCCCTGCCGCGGAAATGTGAGGTCTGACATGCCCAAGGGTCACTTCCGGCTGTTTGCCCTCCTCGGAGGGGGAATCGTCCTCGTCGTCGCTCTGGTCGGACTCTGGCGCGTCCAGAATCAGCCGGTCAACGCGACCTGGACCCCGGCCCACCTGGCGCTGCCGCTCTCGACGACGGCGGACCGCCTCGAGGTGCTCGTCGCCGACGTGCCGCTCCAGAAAGCCATCGCGGACAAGCGGCTCATCGTCACGACGGACGCGGGCCTCAAGACCGTCCTCGAAGCCACGGTCCGCGTGAACAACGCCGACCAGATCCTCGCGGCCCGCTTCACGCCGCTCCTCGTGCTGTCGGCGGTCGCCGGAGGCGCTTTCGTGCTGTTCATCATCGGGCTCTTCGCGCCGCGCATCGGCGCGTTCCATCAGCACGGCCTGATCGACCTGCATCTGACGGCGTAGCGCACCCGAAAAACCCGGAATTCGGCGGCCGGCCGCTCTCGCGGTCCGGCCGTTGGCTTATCGTGCGCTGGTGCAAAGGAAGGCTCTCGTCTCTCTCTCTCTGGCGATCGTGGCCGCGGTCCTCGCAGCCTATCTCCCGGCCCTCGAGGCCGGCTTCGTCTGGAACGACGACACCTACCTGACGGAGAACCGCACTCTCGACACCCTCGACGGGCTCGGTCTCATCTGGACCGAACCGAAGGCGAACGAGCAGTACTACCCGATGGTCTTCACGTCGTTCTGGATCGAGAAGCACCTGTGGTCGCTCCATCCCTTCGGCTATCACCTCGTCAACGTCCTGCTTCACGCTGGATCGGCCTTGCTGCTCTGGTGGCTTCTCGTTCGTCTGAGCCTGCCCGGGGCATGGCTCGCCGCCGCCGTTTTCGCCCTGCATCCGGTGTGCGCCGAATCCGTCGCGTGGGTCACCGAGCGCAAGAACACGCTCTCGCTGTTCCTGTCGCTTCTCGCTGTGCACGCCTGGTATGCCTTTCTCGGAGCCCGCGCGAAGGCCGCCGAACCGAGGAAGAAGCGGAAAGTGCGAACGGCAACGCCGTGGATTCTGCGGCCAGCGCCGCTGTATGTCCTGGCGCTCTCGTCTCTCGCGCTCGCCCTCTTCTCGAAGACGACGGCCTGCGCCGTCCCCGCCGTGCTGCTCGTCCTCGCCTGGTGGCAGAAGGGACGGATCGAAGGGGCGGACGTCCGGCCGCTCGTCCCGTTTTTCGCGCTCGGCGCCGGCCTCGCCCTCCACACCGCGTGGCTCGAGCGGACGATGGTGCAGGCGGCTGGACGGGAGTGGAACCTGAGCTTCTTCGGACGCATCGTCCTCGCGGGACAGACCGCGGCGTTCTACGCCGCCAAGCTCGTCGTTCCCACGAAGCTCGCGTTCATCTACGAGCGATGGCACGTCGACCCGCGAGTTTTCTCTCAGTGGCTCCCGGCTGCCTCCGCTCTCGCGGCGACGGCAGCGGCGTGGCTCCTCGGGCGCCGTCTCGGGCGGGGGCCGCTCGCGGGCCTCCTGCTCTTCTTCGGAGTCCTCTTTCCGGCGATGGGGTTCTTCAACGTCTACGCGATGCGCTATTCGTGGGTCGCGGACCACTTCGCCTATCAGGCCGCCGCCGTGTTCACGGCCTGCGCGGTGTGCGGGGCATCCTCATGGGTCGTCCTCCGGGGCGCGGCGGCGAGGCGGGCCGCGGCGGCCCTCGCCGTGGCGGTCCTCGCCGTTTTGGGGACCCTGACCTTCCGCCACAGCCGCAGCTTCCACGACCCGGAGACCCTCTGGCGCGACACGCTCGAGCGAAGTCCCGACTGCTTCATGTGTCACACGAACTACGGCAACTGGCTGATGGAGAACGGCCGCGAGGCCGAGGCAGTCCTTCACTTCGAGAAGTCGCTGACCCTCAAGCCCGACAACGTTCCCACGCTCCTGAACCTCGCGCGCATCGACGAGAGGCTTGGCCGCTTCGACCCGGCAGCCGGCCGCCTTCGCGCGGCACTGAGGATCGATCCCGCCGAGACCACGGTGCTGATCAACCTCGGAACGGTGAGCACGAAAGCGGGGCGGCTCGACGAGGCCATCGCGTCGTACGAGGAAGCGCTGCGCCTCGGGTCGCCCGGGGACTACCTCGCGCACAACGGTCTCGGCGTCGCGCTCATGCGGCGCGGAAGCGCCGCGGAAGCTGTCGAGCACTTTCGCGAGGCGCTGCGTCTCAGGCCCGATTACGACTACGCCCGCGCGAATCTCGAGCGCGCGCTGTCCGTTTCGAACGGGCCGGGCGTCGGGGCTCCGCGCCCGCCGGGGAAGTGAGGAGCGCCGGAAACCTTCGCCTCGCCGAGGATCGGGCGGTAGCGGAACGGGCCGGCACGAGCCGGATCAGCGGTCTTTCCCACGGCCCTCGACGGAGCGTTTGAGCTCCGCGAGGACCGTTGTCGAATCCCGGATCACCCACGTATCGCGGCAACTGTCGCAGCCCTCGACACGGATCGCCGCGGCGCCCGCCGCGCGACAGGCCTCCTCGATCATCCGCACCCACAGAGGGACGTTTCGGAGGAGCGTGAGGTCGATTTCCCGAACGTCCTCACACCTCGCGCACAGCAACGTGAGCGCTCCAGCCGACATAAAAGGGAGGATAAGAAAGACGGCATTTCCACGGCGATGAAGCAGATGAATCAAAGCGGCCGGCAGGTCCCCTCGAGCGCGAGAAGCGTCAGAAAATCACCTCAGCGTGAATCGCGAGGCGGCTAAGCACTGAGCCCGCGCGGTGGAGGCGTCAGTTACGATCGATGGGTCGTGCGGCGGACTCTCCTTCCCTATGCGGTTCTGGTCCTGGTCTTCGTCGGTGCGATCATCGCCGTCCTCGGCCATGGGAAGCGCCTCGAGGAGGGACGCGCGGCCGCTCCTCCGGCCGCCACGGCACTCGATGCCGGCGCCGCGACCCCCCTCGGCACGCTGCTCGCACAGATCATCGTCGTGGTCGTCGCGGCCCGACTGTGCGGCCGTCTCTCGGCTCGTATCGGGCAGCCGAAGGTGATCGGCGAGATCGTCGCGGGCATCCTCCTCGGTCCCTCCCTCCTCGGGTGGGTCGCCCCAGCCGTCTCTTTGTCCCTCTTCCCCTCCAATTCGCTCGGGACCCTGAAGCTCCTCGCCGAGGTGGGTGTCGTCCTCTTCATGTTCGTCGTTGGGCTCGAGCTCGACCTCGAGAGCCTGCGCGGAGTCGCCCACACGGCCCTCGTCGTGAGCCACGCCAGCATCCTCTTGCCCTACTTCCTCGGCGTCGTGCTTTCGCTCGTCCTCTACCGGAGCCTCGCGCCCGCGGGCGTCCCGTTCGTGCCGTTCGCGCTCTTCATGGGCATCGCGATGAGCATCACGGCATTCCCGGTGCTCGCACGGATCCTGGAGGAGCGGGGTCTCACCCGCACGCCGCTCGGGAGCACCGCGATCACGTGCGCCGCCGTCGACGACGTCACCGCGTGGAGCATCCTCGCAATCATCGTCGCCATCGGGAAGGCGCAGGGCCTCGCGTCCTCGGGCCTCACCGTCCTGATGGCCGCCAGCTTCATCGGACTTATGTGGTACGTCGTCGGGCCTGCCGTCCGATGGATCATCGGGCGGGGCGCCCCGGGGAGGCCGTCGAAGAACATCCTCGCCTTCGTCCTTCTCATGCTGATCGGCTCGGCGCTCACGACCGAGCGGATCGGGATCCACGCGCTCTTCGGCGCCTTCCTCGTCGGCGTCGTCATGCCTCGTGAGGCCACCTTCCGCGCCGAGCTGGTCCAGCGTCTCGAAGAGGTGAGCGCGATCCTCTTCCTGCCCCTCTTCTTCGCGTTCACGGGCCTGAGGACCCAGATCGGACTCCTCGACACTGCCGGGAGCTGGCTGATGTGCCTGGCGGTGATCGCGGTGGCGACCGCCGGGAAGCTCGGCGGCTCGATGGCCGCCGCGCGTCTCTCGGGGATGGGGACCCTCGATGCGTTCGCGCTCGGCGCTTTGATGAACACACGCGGGCTGGTAGAGCTGATCGCCCTGAACGTCGGCTACGAGCTCGGGATCCTCTCGCCGCGGATCTTCGCCATGCTGGTGCTCATGGCGCTCGTCACGACCTTCTCGACGGCCCCGCTCCTGGCGCTCGCCGACCGCCTGCGAAAACGGCGCTCGGTGCCGGTCGACATGGAGAACGCCGCGGTTCGTCCTAGCGCTTCTTCGCGTCCGCCCCAATCGTGATCTTGAACCCGTCAGGATCGGTCAGGGCGAACTCGCGCGTGCCCCAGGGCTGGTCGCGCGGACCCTGGTCGAGCTTGCCGCCCCGCGCCACAATCCCCTCCGCGAGGGCGTCGACGTCCTGCGTGGTCGTGCAGTACAGCCGGAAGCCCTCTCCCTTCTTCCGGTCGCGTCCTTTCTTCCAGTCGTCCTGTCCGATCATGAAAGTGACGTTGCCGGCTCTGAGGGAGACCCCGGTGAGCTTCCCTTCCTGCTCCCAGCGCTCCTCGACGACGAATCCGACGATTTCCCGGTACCAGGCGAGGCTTCTCTCCAGGTCGTTCACGGTGAAGCCAGGAGACGCCTCGCTCATCTTCAATTTTCCTGACTTCGCGCGGGCCTTCGCCGGCGCGGCCTTCCCCTTCTTCGAGGAGTCGTTTTTCGAGGGAGTTTTCTTCGGCGCTTTTTTCACGGCCATCTCGACCCTCCAGCGGTTACTTTTTTCGAGCACGGACAGTATGTGCCCGGCGGCGTCCAGGAACCACGCGATTTCCGGACCCGGGCCTTGATGAATGCCCCGGTCAGTTTCCTGTGACCTTCAAGAGGCTGCGCGAGTGCGAGAACCCAGCCGGTCACCATTGGCGGTTCTCTCAGCGCCTCAGAAGCCCGAAGTCGTGACGCTGGAGCTGAGCCCGATCGCGGGCATCCTCCTCAGCCGGGACCCGGTAGCGCGCCTCACCTCGCGGAGCGTCCATCAGCGCCTCGGCGTAGAGCGCCGCCCGTGAAGAGCGTCCCTCAGTCGAGCCGGCCCATGCGGCCGCTGCGATAGTCCTCCATCGCCTTCCGGATCTCGCCCTCGGTGCTCATGACGAACGGCCCATACCCGACCACGGGCTCGTCGATCGGCTTCCCCGAGAGGAGCAGGATCGTGGAGTCGGAGCCGGCCTCGATCGAGAGCGTCTCGCCGTCACGATCGAGGACCGCCAGCTCCCCCTCGTCGACCGACTTCGAGGCGTTGACGCGTCCGCCGCCTCGCAGGACGAGCAGCGCGGTGGATTGTCCTGCCGGCACGTGGAGGTTCGCGACCTTCCCGGCCCGCAGCCTCATGTCCCAAAGCTCGATCGGCGTGAAGGTCCGGGCCGGGCCAATCTCTTTCTCGAACTCTCCCGCGATCACGCGGACGGTGCCGGCCCCGCCTGCGAGCGAGACCACGGGCGTCCGGGTCCCAAGCACGTCCTGATATCCGGGTGGAGACTTCTTGAATTTCGCGGGCAGGTTCACCCAGAGCTGCACCATCTCGAGCGTGCCGCCCTTCTCGGTGAATTCGCGCCCGTGCATTTCCTCGTGCACGATGCCGGAGGCCGCCGTCATCCACTGGACGTCGCCAGGGCCGATTCGGCCCTTGTGTCCGGCCGAGTCGCGGTGCTCGATTTCTCCCTGATATGCGATCGTCACCGTCTCGAAGCCCCGGTGCGGATGCTCGCCGACGCCGCGCGGAGCGAGGGCCGCCGGGAACTCCGCCGGAGCCGCGTAATCGAGAAGCAGGAACGGACTGAGGAACGGGGCGGAGTCGTACGAGAACATCGAGCGGACGGGAAAGCCATCCCCGACCCAGTGCCGGGGCGG
>CALAQS010000146.1 GCA_937888435.1 uncultured Acidobacteriota bacterium | reverse complement strand
GCCGTCTTTGCCGCGGCATAGCGCGGAGCTGCCGTCTTGGCCGCGGCGTAGCGCGCCGTGGCGACCTTGGCCGACGTCGTCGGCGTGACGGCCGGGTTGTGGCCGAGGTTGCTCACGCGGATCTCGCCGACGGCCTGGCCGGTCGCATCCTTGATCTTCGCCTTCTGCTCTTCGGTCAGCTTGATGCGGGCTTCGTTTGCCATGGGTTGCCTCCTCTTTCTTTTCCGCTTTCTTTTTCCCGACTCTGGGACGCAATCTCAATTGCAAGGAAGGGGCCAGACCGGTCCAGCCGCCAAAGTCCCGCAAGTGGTTGAGGAAACGTCGAGACCGCCTGGTCGCCGTCACGCCGGCTCGATGACTCTTTCAACCTCGGTTGACTGGTTCATCGGGCCGCTCAGAAGCGGTACTTCCGACAGAGGTACTTCATCTGGTTCGCGTCGAGGCCGAGCGCTTCGGCGGCACGCGCCTTCACGCCTCCTGCGCGGGTAATGGCCTGGCTCACGAGCTCCCGTTCGAACCTTCCGACCGACTCGGCAAGGGGGAGGTCGGCGGCGGCCGGGCCGGGCTGGGGCGGCTCGTGTGACCCGCCGGCCCGGCCCAACGTCCCCGGCAGATGCTCCGGGCCGATCGTGTCGCTTTCCACCATGAGCGTCAGCATCTCGACGAGATGCTCCAACTCGCGCACGTTTCCGCGGAAAGGGTGCCTCCCGAGCGTTTCGAAGGTCCCGGGGGAGAACGTCTTCGGGCGGCCGCCGTGGCGCTCGGCGGCCCGCGCAGCGAAGAAATCCACGAGAAGGGGGATGTCTTCGCACCGCTCCCTCAGCGGCGGAATCCTCAGGATGACCGTGTTCAGGCGATAGAAGAGGTCGTTGCGGAACGTTCCCGCCGCCACGCGCCGCTCCAGGTCTTCGTTCGTGGCCGCGACCAGACGGATGTCGACGTGGATCGTCTTCGTCCCGCCGACCCGCTCGAAGTCGTGCCGCTCGAGGACGCGCAGCAGCTTGGCCTGGACGGCGGGGGAAAGGGTGGCCACCTCGTCCAGGAAGAGCGTCCCGCCGTGCGCCATCTCGAAACGCCCGGGCCGGGAGGCCACTGCCCCGGTGAAGGCACCCCGCTCATGGCCGAAGAGCTCGGATTCGGCCAGCGTCTCCGTGAGCGCCGAGCTGTTCACGGCCACAAACGGCCCCTCCCGGCGAGAGCTCCTCCGGTGGATCGCTTCCGCCACGAGCTCCTTCCCCGTTCCGCTCTCGCCGGTCACGAGGACGGTCGCGTCGGTGGGGGCCACCTTCTCGATGGCAGCGAAGAGCGCGCGCATACCGGGGCTTTCGCCCACCAGCCCGCCGTACGACCCGCGCTTGAAGACCTCCTCCTTCAGCGCCCGGTTCTCAGCCAGGATGCGGTGCCGCTCCAGAGCTCGCCCGAGGACGAGGAGCAGCTCCGACTTCTCGAAGGGCTTACGGAAGAAGTCGAACGCCCCCAGCTCGACGGCTTTCAGCGCCCAGCGGCGCTCTGCCTCCGCCGTCATGACCACGACCGTGGCGTCCGGCTGGAGCTGCCGGATGGCCTGCAGCAACCCGAGCCCTTCCTCTACTTCGCCCGACGGCGGGAGCCGAAGGTCGAGGAGGTAGACGTCGGGATCCAGCTCGGCGAGCTTCAGCCCCTCGGTGGCGTCCTGCGCACCGTGAACCTCGAACTTTCCCTTCAGGGCCCACACGAGCTGATCGAGCAGGACGGGGTCGTCCTCCACGACGGCGAGACGCCCCTCGATCGGCCTCTGCCCCGTGTCCATCGCTACTCGCGCCGGCCGCGCGAGGCCGGGAGCGGCAGGAGGAGACGCACGTTCGTGCCTTCTCCTTCCACGCTCCTCACTTCGACGTCGCCCCGGTGGTGGCGCAGGATGCGGCGTGCCGTGTAGAGGCCGAGCCCGACGCCTCCGGGCTTCATCGTCTGGAACGGCCGGAACAGCCGCCGGCGCACGAAATCGGCGGGCATGCCGGGTCCGTCGTCCTCCACCTCGACCACGGCGAAGTCCCGCGCCCCGCGCCGTTCAAGGCCTGTGCGCACCGTCACGCAGCTTGCCAGGGCTTCCTGCGCGTTCTGGACGACGCTCTGAATCGCGTCCCGCAGGTAGTAAGGATCCCCCCAGACCGGAGGAACCTCGGCGAAGCTCGCGCTCACCGGCGGCGCGGACGCCCGTCCGCGAGGCCGGCACGTGCGCAGGACCTCCTGCACCAGGTCGTTCAGCTCGAGAGGCACTTTGATGAGGACCGTGTCGCCGCGAGAAGACCAGCTCCTGGCGATTCCGTCGAGCTTCTGGACGGTCGATTGCAGGAGGTCAGCCGCGGTGCGCTTGAAGTCCGGATCGTCGTAGTGCTCCTCCATGTTGGACAGGAGAAGGCTGAGTCGGAGTCCGAGGTTCCGGATGTCGTGGATGAGGACAGAGTCTTTGGTGGCGCGGATGCGGCGAGGCGGGGACGACGTGCGTGTCGCCATGGCCTCAGGGCCGCGAAGGCGCGTGGAACGTGAGCCGGACCGCCATCCCCGGCCGCAGCACTTTCGCCTGATCGCGCTTGACCCGCACGATCACTTGCACCGTTCCGCTGCCCGGGTCGATGACGGGGCTGATAAACGAGACGCGCCCGCTCGAGCGCGCGTCCGGGAAATCCGGAGCCTCCACGGTCACCTCGTCGCCGGCCTTTACCGTCTGAAGACCCGAGGCCGGCAGATAGGCGCGCGCCAGAAGCGGCTCGAGCGCCATCACCTTGAAGAGCGGTTTGCTCTCCTCGACGGTGAACTTTTCCCCCACGCGCGCGTAGCGGTCCGCCACCACGCCGTCGAAGGGAGCCCGCACCACCGACCGGTCGATCACGAGCTTCGCCCTCTCCAGCTCCACGAGCGCCAGCTCGTGACGAGACCTCTTCTGCTCGAATTCGGCCTCGCTCGTCAGGTTCAGGCGGCGCAGCTCCTCGTACCGCTTCAGGTCCGCCAGACTCACCGAAAGCGTCTCCTCCGCGGCCTTCAGATCGAGGCGGAACTCGCGCTGGTCCAACGTGGCCAGCGGCTGCCCCTTTCGGACGACGGCGCCCCGCTCGGCCTCGATCGAGTCGATCACGCCGCTGACCCGGGTCGTCACCGTGACTTCCTGCTCGACCATCAGGTTCGAGGCGACCGCGAGCGGCGCGGGCGCCGGCGCACTGGCGCCGGCCCTCGCGATTGCGAGGAGGGAGAAGGCGATGAGCGCCCGACGAGAAAGCCGGATTGGATTGCGCGTGATTTTCTTCTCCAAGGTGTCTGGAACGGAATGATACAGAAGCTCCCGGATAGAATCCCGCCAGGATGGCGTCATAGCCGCATGGCGCTCGCAGACCGTATCCCGCCCCGCGGGACGAGCGACCCCGACGAGATCCTGAGCCTCTTCCTCGACTGGGTCTCCTCCACCGGTCTCACCCTCTATCCGGCCCAGGAGGAGGCGCTCCTCGAGGTCATGGCGGGGAAGCATGTCATCCTCGGGACGCCCACGGGGTCGGGCAAGTCGCTCGTCGCGCTGGGCCTTCACTTCAAGGCGGCCTGCGAGGGGAAGGTGTCGTTCTACACGAGCCCGATCAAGGCCCTCGCGAGCGAGAAGTTCTTCTCACTCTGCGGCGAGCTCGGGCCCGAGAACGTCGGCATGCTCACCGGGGACGCGAGCATCAACGCGGAGGCGAGCGTTCTGTGCTGCACGGCAGAGGTCCTCTCGAACATGGCGCTCCGCCGCGGCCCGGCACTCGAAGCTCCCTACGTCGTGATGGACGAGTTCCATTACTACGCCGACAAGGAGCGCGGCGTCGCCTGGCAGGTGCCGCTCCTCGTCCTGCCCGGGACGCAGTTCCTTCTGATGTCGGCGACGCTGGGCGACACGCGCGCGATCGCCGAGCGCCTCCAGCGCGACACGGGCCGCGAGGTCGCGCACGTCACGTCCGACGAGCGGCCCGTCCCGCTCGACTACGAGTACGGCGAGACTCCGCTCCACGAGACGATCGAAGGGCTGCTTGCGGCGAAGAAGAGCCCGATTTACGTCGTGAACTTCACGCAGAGGGAGTGCGCGGAGCTCGCGCAGTCGCTCACGAGCGTGAAGATCGGGACCCGCGAGGAGCGGGAAGAGATCCGGAAGGTCGTCGCCGGGATCCGCCTCTCGACGCCGTACGGCAAGGAGTTCCGCCGGTTCCTCTCCTTCGGGATCGGCGTCCACCACGCCGGACTCCTGCCGAAATACCGCCTCCTCGTCGAGCAGCTCGCGCAGAAGGGGCTCCTCCACGTCATCTGCGGGACCGACACGCTGGGCGTCGGCGTGAACATCCCGATCCGGACGGTTCTCTTCACCAAGCTCGCGAAGTTCGACGGAACGAAGGTGGGGCTCCTCTCCGTCCGCGAGTTCAAGCAGATCTCGGGGCGCGCGGGCCGCCGCGGGTTCGACGATCGGGGGAGTGTCGTCGCGCAGGCGCCCGAGCACATCGTCGAGAAGCGGCAGGCAGAAAAGAAGTCCGAGGTGTCGGGCAAGAGAATCCGGACCGTAAAGGCTCCGCCGAAAGGTGAGGTGTTCTGGACGGTCGAGACGTTCCAGAAGCTGATCGCGCGACCGCCGGAAACGCTCACGTCGCGGTTCCGGCTGACGCACGGGATGGTGCTCTCTCTCCTCCAGCAGGACGCGGCGGACGAGGGAGCGGCGCGCAACTTCGCGTCTCTGCGCGACCTCATCGCGCGCTGCCACGAGGACGACGGCGTCAAGCGCCGGCTCGCGAAGCAGGCGGCCGTCCTCGTGCGCTCGCTCTACCGGGCGGGAATCATCGGGCTCGCGGGCGAGCGGCCGTACCGGGTCGTCGTGGCCGAGGACCTCCAGTGGGACTTCTCGCTCCACCAGGCGCTCTCGCTCTTCGCGCTGTCGGCGCTCGAGGAGCTCGATCCTGCGTCGCCGACATACGCCGTGGACGCCCTGACCGTCGTCGAGTCGATCCTCGAAGACCCTGACGTGATCCTCCGGAGGCAGGTGGACCGGGCGAAGGGCAGGCTCGTGGCGAAGCTGAAGGAAGAGGGCGTCCCGTACGAGGAGCGCATGGCCCGCCTCGAGGAGGTGACGCATCCCAAGCCGCTCGCGGACTTCCTATACGGCGCGTTCAACGAGTTCCGCGCCGCGCACCCATGGACGGCGGGCTCGGACGTGAGCCCGAAGTCGATCGGGCGCGAGATGTTCGAGACGTTCGCCGGTTTTTCTGACTACGTGAAGAGCTACGGCATCGAGCGGAGCGAGGGCGTGCTGCTGCGGTATCTCTCGCAGCTCTACAAGACGCTCGACCAGACGGTCCCGGAGGCCGCGAAGACCGACGAGCTCTGGGACGTGCTGGGCTACTTCCGTTCGCTGGTCGGAGAGACCGACGCGAGCCTTCTCGAAGAGTGGGAGAGGCTGCGCCACCCGGAGCTTCTCCTCGCGGAGAGAGCCGCGCCCGCTGCGCCGGCGAAAAGGGTGGAGGCCTCGTGGCTCACGGAGCTTCTGTCGAACCCCAGGGTCTTCGCGGCGCGCGTGCGCGCGGAGGCGCAGCTCCTCGTCCGGGCGCTCGCGAAGAAGGACTGGGAAGAGGCGGCGGAGCGCGTCTATCAGAGCCCGGAGGCGGCCGAGACTGCGGGTGCGGACGAGGACCGCTGGGATGCCGAGCGCTTCGAGGCCGCGATGGCGCCGTTCTTCGACGAGTACGGCGAGCTGGTTTCGGGGGCCGAGGCGCGCCTCCATCATCTGACGCATCTGAAGTCCACCGGCCCCCGCCAATGGGAGGTCACGCAGACGCTCCTCGACCCGAAGGGCGATCACACGTGGGCGATCTTCGCGGGCATCGACCTCAGGGACGCGAGCGCGCCCGACGGCCCGATCCTGAGGATCCGGCGCATCGGAAGCTGAGGTCGCCGGGT
>CALAQS010000145.1 GCA_937888435.1 uncultured Acidobacteriota bacterium | reverse complement strand
AGATGGCGCTCCGCGAGATCAACGACATGCTCCCGCGGCGCAAGCGCTTCAAGGGTTGAGGGCGACTCCGCGGGTCTTTCAGGCAGCGTGCGCGTGCGCTGGAAGGGCCACGGAGCCTGTGGCTTTCGCCTTCGGCCTGAGCGTCGCGACCAGGACGTGCGCCCAGAGGAGCAACCCGGCCGTCGCGAAGATGCCGGTCGTCCCGACGAGCCTGTAAAGAGGCAGGCCGCCCCAGCCGAGCGCGACGGGGATCTGCAGCGCGCGGACGACGGCCGCGGCGCCCACGAACGCCAACGCGAGACGCGCTTCGCGCAGGCGCACGAGCGCCCGGCCCGTAAACGCCGGGACCACGCGCAGGCTCATGCCGACGATGAGAAGCGTGAGAAACCCGATCGTGTAGACGTGGCGCGCGCCGTCCCACACGAACTTGTGAACCGAGACCCCGAAGAGCTCGCCGAGGCAGGCCGCGATCGAGATCGCGGAAAAAAGGCCGAGAAAGGCGAACGGCGCGCGCAGCGAGAGCGCTCCGGGAGCCTTCACGAACGGCGCGAGGATCCGGCTCGCGGCGAGAAACAGAAGGATCGCCGCCGCGAGGGACAGCGTCCCGGCGAGCAGGAAGCCGCGCGCTCTTCGCCGAGGGACGCGGGAGAGAGAGGAACGCGGGGACCATGCGCGAGGCGAAGCCGAGCACGAAGGAGAGGACGAGGCCGTAAAGCGCAATCGCGTAGAAAGGCTCGACGAGCGCGGCGGGAATCGCGGACTCCGCATGGCCCGCGAGGAAGAGCGACTGCGCGGCGGAGAGAACGGCGGCGAGCGCGGCCCAGACGGATCCGAGGAGGACGTGAAGCGAAAGCGGGTCGCCGAAAGAGCGGCGCACGGCGAGGATGCCATCTGCCAGATCGCCCAGCCGCCCGTCGAGACGCCCAGCGTGACGGTCAGGGCGAGCGCGGTGAGGACGAAAGAGGGCAGGAGGTTGCGAGGGGGCGCGCCGGGGGCATTCGATCCGCAAGTGCTGCAGCAGGGAGCGGTCTGGAGTGGGGCCATGTCTCTCTCCACGGCGAAATTAGGCGTGAAAGCGCCAGCGGGGTATGACGGGCGTCATTTCCAGGCCTTGAAGTCCCTGCATCATGGCCACCCCGGCCCCGGCGCCACATGCTTCGACGGGAAGGGAGAACCTTGTTCAAGCCCGTGGAGCTCGAAATCGAGCTCTTCTGTCGCGGATTGCGCGTCGACCCCTCCTGCGACGTGGATACCGACGGCCGCCGCATCGCGCGCACGCGCGCCGGGCTCGGCTCGGGCCTCGAGCTCGTCCTGCCGTCGCCGCGCAAGAAGATCTGGGTGAACGTGCCCGTCCTCGAGGCCTTCGCCGCGAAGTCGCCCTTCCTCCTGATGAAGACGGCGCGGGGCTACGTCCTGTGCGACTCGCGCCAAGGCGACCATTATCCCGTCGAGATTCCCGAAGAGCCCGTCTGGTACTCGTGGAAGACGTCGAGCGGCGTCGAGATGAGCCGCGTCGGCATCCTGCAGGGCACGTACCTCGGGATCTACGTCTCGAACGCGTGTCTCTACTGGAACCTGCCGGCCTCTCCCGCGTGCGCCTTCTGCACGACGGGCCGCAACGTAGGCACGGCCGAGGAATCGAAGAAGAAGGTGGAGGACGTGATCGAGGTCGCGAAGGCCGCGCGCGAAGAGTCCGGCTCCATCTTCACGCACCTCAACACCGGCTATCACTTCGAGGATCGCGACGACCTCGAGCTGGTTCACGGCCTCAGGCAGTGCGAGCCCTTCGTGAAGCGGCTCCGCGCCGAGGTGGGCGGCTTCATCGGCGTCCAGGCCGTGCCGGTGCCGCGGCGCAAGTTCAACGAGTACGACGACCTGATCGCCGCCGGAGTGGACCATCTTTCTTTCTGCTACGAATTCGAGGACCCCGCGTACTTCGCGAAGCTCTGCCCCGGAAAAGAGATGACGCTCGGCCAGAACGCGTTCTTCGAGGCGATGGAGTACACGTCGAAGAAGCTCGGGCAGGGAAAAGTCTCGGGCGAGATCATCGCGGGGCTCGAGCCTCTCGAAGCCACGAAGCGCGGCATCGACCGCATCGTGGATGCCGGCGCCTTTCCCACCGTCTGCATTTTCCGTCCCACGATCGGCAGCGCGCTCGAGAGCACCCCGCCGCCCAAACCGGACGAGATGCGCGAGGTCTTCGCTTATCTCTGGAACGCCGTGCTTCGCGCCTCTCTTCCCGTGGGAATCCTTCCGGGCATCCAGGTGTCGCTCGTCGTCCAGCCGGAAGAAGCGGCCGACCTCGTGCCGCCGACGTTCTCCTCGCGCCTTTACGAGACCAAGCTCACCGCGCTGCGCGCGCTCGCGAAGCCGTACGTCGCATGGAAGCTCCGCCCGAAGGGCGGGCGGGTGGCGGCGGTTTGAGTGTCTAGGCTAAACAGGTTGTTCACTCTGGACACCCTTGGTTGCCTCGCCGTCCTCCGGCGCCGGATAGCGCAATGTCCCGTCACCGATGACGCGCGCACCGGGGGTGAGCGTCGCCGGGATGACCTGGCCAGGTCCCATGATGTGCTCGACGCGCGTCCCGTCGGCCAACAGGTAATCGGTGATGATCCGGCGATGGCAGCGCCACCACACTGCTTCGGCACACATGATCGCGCACCGATGACCGCGCGCGAGCGCGCTCAGGTCCTCCAGACCCGCGCGGAATTCGTCAGTCTCCGCGTAGTCGGCGTAATTCCGGAACGCCTCGACGCGCCAGTAGATGTTGAGCGAGGGCGGCGCGCCTTTGCGATGATGACGCCGGCCGCCGAGCGCGCGCAGATGCCGGTAGCCGATGCCATCGGCGGCGAGGGAGTCCGGAAGCGTATCTCCATTGAACTGCGGCGCCGTTCGCGAGCGCGGGGTCGAGCGCACGTCCCCGAGCAGCGTGACGTCAACCTGCCGTAAGAGCGACGCGAATTCGGCGAGAGTCCGCGTGGAGTGGCCGATCGTGAAGACAAGATCGCCCGCCATGATGCGAAGCCCCCCGGGACATGATATATGGGATCCCATGGAAGGGCGTCGGGCCGTTCTCGACTCGATTCGTCGGATCGTCCGCGCGGTGAAGCTTTCCTCCCGGTCTTCGGAATCGACCGTTGGGCTGAGCGCCGCGCAGGTCTTCGTCCTCCAGAGACTCGCCGAGCACGACGGCCTGTCGATCAACGAGCTCGCAAGCGAGACACTGACCCACCAGAGCTCCGTCTCGGTCATCGTCTCGAAACTGGCGGAGCGGAGGCTCGTCCGTCGCGCGATCTCCCGCCTGGACAGGCGTCGGACCGTGATCTCTCTCTCCGCAAAAGGACGTCGGGCGCTGGCAGGCGCTCCCGAGGCGATACAGGTCCGGCTGATCGCGGCCCTCGGCGACCTTTCCGAGGCCGACGTCACGCGGCTGGCGCGGCTCCTGGCCCGGTGGACCCGCGCCGCGGGGATCGCCGGCACCGCACCAACGCCCTTCGGAGAAGGAGAGACGAGCCCGATAGGCTGATCCGCATCCTCACGCGCAGCGATCTCCTGAAGCCAGGGTCTCCAGCGCTTTGAAGAGGAGAAGGTCGTCCAGCGCCACGGCAAGACGAGGCCTCGCGAGAACGGCGTCGAGAAGGAGAAACGAGAAATGTCGACCGACTCGTCGGAGAAGCCTCTCTCGCCCTGGTGGCGCCACGCCGTCATTCTCGTGATGGTGTTCGGCTTCAGCCTCCTCACGGTGGTAACCGTCCTCACCTACACGAACGCCCCGCCCATCCCCGAGCGGGTGACCGACTCCACAGGAGCGACCCTCTTCACGCGGGAGGACGTCGAGCACGGGCAGGAGGTCTTCCTCAAGTACGGCCTCATGGAGCACGGCACGCTCTGGGGCCATGGAGCGTACCTCGGCCCGGACTACAGCGCCGAGTATCTGCACCGGCTGGCGGAGATCACCCGTGACGCCCTCGCCCGCGAGCGTCACGGCCGCCCGTACGCGGAGCTCGATCCGGACGCGGCCTCGGGCGTGGACGCCGCAGTCCACCGCCTGCTGAAGGAGAACCGCTACGACCCCGGCACCGGAACGCTGCGATTCTCGGCGGCCGAGGTGGCCGCCTGGCAGACGCAGAAGGCTGAGTGGGCCGACTACTTCTCGGGAAAGACGCCGGCGCCGGGCCTGCCCGCGAAGTACATAAGCGCCAGGGGCGAGCTCGAGGACCTCAACTCGTACTTCGCGTGGGCGGCGTGGGTGACGGTCGCGAACCGGCCCGGGAAGGACTACTCCTACACCAACAATTGGCCCTATGAACCGGCCGTGGGCAACCGGCCGAGCTCCTCGACCTACCTGTGGAGCGCGCTCAGCCTCGTGACTCTCCTCGCGGGGCTCGGGACCGTCCTGTTCGCTTTCGGCCGCTTCGACTACCTCGGCTGGCACGGCCCGTCGGCGAGCGGGCACGTGCACGACAGCGCGCTGGCCCGCTGGACCCTGACCCCGAGCCAGAAGGCGGTCGGCCTCTACTTCGGCGTGGTCGCCCTGCTGTTCTTGCTCCAGGCGTTCGCCGGGGGCGCTCTGGCCCACTATCGTGTCGAATCTGGCGCCTTCTATGGGATCGATCTCGCGCGGATCTTTCCCTACAACCTGTTGCGGACGTTCCACCTCCAGCTCGCCATCTTCTGGATCGCCACCGCGTGGGTCGCTGGCGGCCTCTTCCTCGCGCCGATCGTCGGCGGTGCCGAACCTCGGGGGCAGCGGGCGGGCGCGCTCGCGCTGCTCGCGGCCCTCGTCGTCGTCGTCTTCGGGAGCCTCGGCGGCGAGTGGCTGGGCATCAACAATCGCCTGGGAACGCTCTGGTTCTGGCTCGGCCACCAGGGCTCGGAGTACCTGGACCTCGGCCGCTTCTGGCAGCTCCTGCTGGCTGCGGGGCTCGCGGGCTGGCTCGTCCTCATGTACCGGGCACTGCGCCCGGCGATCCACGATCCCCAGCGCTCCGAGCTGGCCTCGCTCTTCCTCTACGCCGCGTCCGCGATCCCGCTCTTCTACCTGCCCGCGCTCTTTTTCGGCCCCCACACCAACTTCGCCGTGATCGACAACTGGCGCTTCTGGATCATCCACCTGTGGGTGGAGGGCTTCTTCGAGCTGTTCGCCACCGTCCTCGTTGCCGTGATGTTCGTGGTCCTGGGCCTGGTCACGACCCGCACGGCCACGCGCGTCATCTACCTGGATGCCGTCCTCTACCTCGCCGGAGGCATCGTGGGGACCGGGCACCACTGGTACTTCACTGGCCAGGGAACGCTCAACATGGGCCTGGCCGCGTGCTTCTCGGCGCTGGAGGTGGTCCCGCTCACCCTCCTCACCCTCGACGCCTGGGACTTCATCCGCCTCCGTGAGCGGCGGTGCGAGGACTGCCACACGACGTTCGCGGACCGTCACCGCTGGGCGATCTACTTCCTGATGGCAGTCGGCTTCTGGAACTTCGTCGGCGCGGGGATCTTCGGCTTCCTGATCAACCTGCCGATCGTTTCCTACTTCGAGGTCGGCACCTCGCTGACGAACAACCACGCCCACGGGGCGCTCTTCGGCGTCTTCGGGATGCTCGCGCTGGCAGTGCTCGTTTTCTGCCTGCGTTTTCTGGCCGAGGATGCGGCCTGGGCCCGCGCTGAGCGCGGGATCAGGGTGGGCTTCTGGGGGCTGAACGCGGGGCTCGCGCTCATGATGGCGATCGATCTGTTTCCGGCGGGCGT
>CALAQS010000144.1 GCA_937888435.1 uncultured Acidobacteriota bacterium | reverse complement strand
TCGCGCCCTTCTCCCCCGAGCGAAAGGCGCAGGAGCCGGGCGACTTCTACTCGGACGTCTCGAAGATCCGACGCATTCTCGGCTGGCGGCCCGTCATTCCTCTGCGCGATGGCCTGAAGAGGACGCTCGACTTCTACCGCGCGAACAAGCCGCGCTACTGGTAGTGCGAATGCCCGGGCTCAGCGCCGCCGCGCGGATCGGGGAGTTCATCACCGCGCCGATGCGGGTGTGACCGTCACCTGCATCGAGGCCATCGGCGAGCCGTTCTCGCTGAAACGGGCCACGTGGTCGGTGACGACGTCGAGATAGAGAAGCCACAGCCCGGGCTCGGCAGGCGCCGTCACCTCGCCCCGGATCGTCGCGCGCGCTCCTGAGTCGACCCGCTCCGGAAGCCAGAGGCGATCTCCTCGGTCGTCTCCGGTGCCGGTGGCCGGGTCGATCCAGTACGCCGCCACGCCCGTGGCGTAGGCGGTGGGCGCTTCTGCACGGGAGAAGAAGACCGCCTCGGAGAGGTTTCCGATCTCGACGGCGAGCGGCATGCGCGAGGAGGCCGGCACGAGAACCGGGGCCTCGACGATCTGCACCTCCGCGCGGAAGAGAACGGGAGGGGGGCCGCCGTCCGCGCCGGGCCGGATGGCGTCGGCTGGAGGGAGCCCGCGCGCGCGGGAGAGGCGAAGCCACCCGTCGGCCGCGTCCTCGATCCGATAGGCGCCGTGGGCGAGAAGCCGCTGAACGTACTCGTAGTAGCTGGCCTCCGGGGACTGTCCGCGAAGCGGAAAGAGCGAAGCCGGGAAGATCCCCGCCGAAAGATCGAGAAGGACGACGTCGGCGCTGCGCACCTGCGGGAACCACCAGATCACGGGACGGTTCAGATGCGGCACGATCGCGTCCTGCGCCGAGACGCTCGCCCCCGGCGGGACCGCGTCCAGAAAACGGGGCGCCATCCGATGATGGTCCGTTACCCGGTAGGACGCCCTGTAGGGATCCGCGAGGATCCGGAGAGTGCTCCATCGGACGATTTGAAACCCGATCGTGCAGGCCAGGATGAGCCCGGCGACGATCGTGGCGGCCACCCGGGGATCGAGGCGGAGTCGGGGGCCGATGCGCCGCGAGATCGCCCTCGTTCCCCACGGCGCCGCGAGCGCCGCCGCGGCCAGGAGGATGGCCGTGTACTGGAAGTCGATCGTCCGCTGGGGCGGGAAGGACGAGAGAAGGTTGAGGAACAGCTCGCTCGCTCCGAGGACGAGGATCTGCGGCGCCAGGAGCGGGACGAAGCCGAACGGCGCGAAGAGGGAAAAGAGCCAGTCGCGTGTCCCGGGCTCGAGGAGGCGCGAGACGAGGCGGGACGGGTCGCGAAGGAGACCGAAAATGACGGCGCCGGGGGTGGCGCCGAACTCGCGATAGCGCGAAACATAGATGGAGCCGACTCCCGGGTTGAAATGCGGGAGGAGGACGTAGAAGCAGAAGGCAAACCACGCGACTCCGGCTGCGGCCACGGCGACGCCCGCACGACGCCGCCCCAGGAGGAAAACGCTAATGCCGAGGCCAACCACGGCGAGCGCGACGTTCTCCTGACAGAGAAGGGCGAGAGCCACGGCGACGGCGAGGCTCCAGGTGCCGCCTGCCTGCGCCCGGAAGAGGGCCCAGACGAGGAACGCAGCCGCGGGGACGATCGCGTGGAAGTCGAACAGGTTCGCCGCGTGAAGTGCCGGGTTGAGAAGATAGACGGCGACGAGAAGCAGCGCCGCCGCCGCGCCGCCCGTCACCTCGCGGGCAACCCGGAAAAGGGGGAACGCCGCGCTCCCCACCACGACGGCCTGGAGGACGAGCAGTGTCCCGGCTCCCTCGAAAAGCCGGTAGAACGGAAGCGCGAGAAGGAGGATGAGATTGACGTGGTCGCCGAGGAGGATCGGCAGGTCGTAGCTATCGGTCGCGTGAAGGGTGTACTGGAAGAACCGCCCGTGAAGGGTGTTCCACGTTGCCTGATGGTGAAGGCCGAGGTCGAACGTGTGCGTCTCGAACGCCGCGTGGCGGAGCAGCGACAGGACGCTGAAAACAACCGCGTAGAAGAGGGCAAGGGCGAGGGCGCCGAGATCGCTCCGATCGAGATTCGAAAGTCGCGTCGGCACCGGACGAGGTGTCCGCATCCCTGTCTACCGCCGGCTGGCCGACTTGATCGCCGCGCGCGCTTCGCGGTCGGCCTCGCGGCGGCGGATCGTCTCGCGCTTGTCGTGCAGCTTCTTGCCGGTCACGAGCGCGATCTCGACTTTGACCCGCGGGCCCTTGAAGTAGAGGTTGAGCGGCACGCACGTGGCGCCCGACCGTTTGATCTTCGACGCGAGGCGGACGATCTCGCGCTTGTGAAGGAGGAGCTTGCGGTTCCGCTTCGCGTCGACGTTGTTGTAGCTGCCCGCCCCGTAAGGCGGGATGTGGACGTTCCACAGCCAGGCTTCGCCGCCGGTCACCGCCACGTAGCCGTCCTGCAGGCTGGCCCTGCCTTCGCGCAGGGACTTCACCTCGGTGCCCGTCAGCGCGACGCCGGCCTCGAGCTTCTCCTCGACGTTGTATTCGTGGAACGCGCGCCGGTTCGACGCGATCGGGCGGTTCCCGGCGTTCTTCTGGGCCGCGCGCGCGGCCGCCTTCTCGCCCTGCCTCTCGATCCGGGACTTCACGCGCGGTCCCTCGTCAGTCCGACGCGTCCGCGACCATCCGCTTGAACTCGGGCGTGAGCTCGGGATCGAACTGCGTGCCCGCCTTCGAATCGAGGATGTCGATGGCCTGGTAGTCCGACAGGACGGCGCGGTACGAGCTCGGAGACGTCATGGCGTCGAACGCTTCGCACAAATGGATGAGGCGCGAGCCGAGCGGGATCTCGTCGCCCTTCAGGCCGTCGGGATAGCCGCCGCCGTCCCACCGCTCGTGGTGGTGCCGGATGAGCGGGGCTATCGGGTACGGCCACGGAATGTCCTCGACGAGAAACGCCCCGACGCGCGGATGCTGGCGCACGAGGGCCATCTCCTCGTCGGTCAGGGTGCGCTTGGCGTAGATCGTGTCGTAGCTGAGCTCGCGCATGCCGACGTCGTGGAGGATGCCGGCGACCGTGATCTGCTCGACCTCCATCGGCGTCACGCCGAGCTGGGCCGCGAGCTTGCGGGCCATGCGGCCCACGTTGAAACAGTGCGTCCTCAGGGCGGTGCGTTTCTTCAGGCCCGGCTCGAGCAGCTTGTTGACGAGCCCCCGGTACGCCTCGCGGAAGCGGGCCTCGCTGCGGTTGCCGGCGAGGACGTTTCTGAGGACCACGTGCGCCGCGCGCAGCGCCTCGCGGACTTCGGGGTTCGGGCCGTGCCGGAACAGAAGGGAGAACAGGACGACGCCTTCCGCCGAGCTGTCGAGCACGCTCGACTGGATGGAGACGATCTCGGCCCGGCGCATCGCGGGCGCCTCCGCGTGGAGCGTGTCGAGAGGCCGCCAGGACGGATCGGACGTGAACGGGAACGGGACGGCCGTCTTCGCGAAGATCTTCTCGAGGTTCTCGAGAAGCGCGGGCGCGATATCCGGATCGAGCCGGCGCCTCGCCACGATCGTGACGGTCGCTCCCCCTGGCACGAAGGAGGACACGGCGGCCACCTCGACCTCCTCGTAGCTGAGGCAGGTGGGAAGGTAGAGGGCGATGAACTCGGCCTCGCGCGGCGTGAGCCCGCCCCCCACCGCCGTGGCGACCTTCACGGGTGCGCTGCGCGAGAGGGTCTCCTCGACGAGACGGTTTGCCCGCGCGACCGCGCTCATGAGCTGGTTCGCGGCGTCGTTCTCGGGCTCGCCCACGGGCGCCGCGGGCCGTCGATGGACGCCCGACGTGTTGAACTGCGCCGTCGAAAAGCCCGACGTGCGCTCGAACGAGGAGGGAGGCGCCGTCACGGTTGGCGTGCGGTCGAGCGGACGCTCGATCTGGGGCGCCGGCCCGGAAAAGATCACGTTGCCTCCGCCGCGTGCGTCCGCGATGCGGCGCAGCTCGATCGCGAAGCGGCGCAGGAGGTCGGAAATCTCGAGCACGTCGTCCTGGGAAAAGCCCTGGCGGGCCGCCTTCTCGCGCACGTCGACGAGCCCCATGATCCGCCCGTCGAGGTAGAGGGGGGCGAGGAGCAGGCGCGTGGACGTAGCCTGAACCATCACGTCCGTCAGCTTTCCCGCGAGGTTCACGTTGTTGACGAAGGTCGGCTCGCGGTGCTCGTAGAGGTGATTGACGAGCGCGTCATTGCGGCCGAGGCGCTCGGCGAGGTGGTCCGTGCGGCCAAAGCCGAACTGCGCCTTCAGGCGAAACGTGCCGCTCGCGGGATCGAGCGTGTAGAAAGCCGCTTTGGCCGGCCGCCATTTCTGGCCGAGCACGGCGAGAAAGTCCTGATAGTACTTCTCGTCAACGGGCGCGAGCACGGCAGCCTCCGGACGCGAAGAGGATATCAGCCGTCATTTTGCACGAACGCCCCCGAGGCCGGCGGTGTGACGGAAAAGCCGCAGGTGAGGGGTTTTTGCCACACACCATGTCTCTGGAGGAGGCCGCGATCCGCGAAATCCCGCGAAAAAGAGCGTCTCCTCCGTGGCATCCGCTGTGCAAATCCCGGCCTGAATGCGCGCCCAGAGCACTCTCGTCCGGCGCGTCCGGCTGTCCGGAATCGGCCTGCACACGGGTCGTCACGTCCGGGTCGTCCTGCATCCCGCCCGCGCGGACCACGGGGTCGTCTTCTACCGGTCCGACGTCGATGCGTTTCTCCCGGCCGTCGCCGAGGCAGCGGGGCGCTTCGACCACGCGACGTCGCTCGGCGAGCGCGGCCACGACGTGGCCACGGTAGAGCACCTTCTTTCCGCGACCGTGGGCGCGGGCCTCGACAACCTCCTCGTGGAGCTCGACGGCCCCGAAGTACCCATCCTCGACGGCAGCGCGCTTCCCTGGCTCGACGCGTTCGAAACCGCCGGCCTCGTTGCGCTGAACGCGCGCGCCGTCCCGTTCGTCCCGTCGCGCGTCCTCGCCGTCTCCGCGTCGGGCGGCAGGAAGCTCGAGATCCGCCCCGCGCGCGACCTGCGCGTGACGTACACGATCGACTTTTCGAACGCGGTCGTCGGACGGCAGTCGATCACCGTGGTCGTCACGCCCGAGTCCTACGCCGCGCACATCGCGCCGGCTCGCACGTTCGGGTTTCTCGCCGAGTACGAGATGCTCAAGGCGCACGGACTCGCCCGAGGAGCCCGCGAGGACAACTGCATCGTGGTCGGCGACGACCGCGTCGAGAACGGCGACCTGCGCTTCGCGGACGAGTTCGTGCGCCACAAGGCCCTCGACCTCCTCGGAGACCTCGCGCTCGTCGGACGCCCGGTGCTCGGCCACGTGGTCGCGCACAAGGCCGGCCACGCGATGCACGCGACCCTCGCGCGCCTTCTGCGCGAGGAGAGCCGCGCGGCCTTCGCGGCTCCCGTACCGGCGCACACCGCGGCTCGAACCTCGCGAATCTGAACGGAACCCCGCCGACCCGCTAAAGTCGGGGGGTGCGCACCACGACCGCTACCGTCCTTCTGGCCGCCCTTCTCGCCGGAGCGAGCCCGGCTCGGGCGATCATCGAAGGCGACGGTCCGGTGATCCCCGGCGTCTCGACGTGGGTCGCGGGACATGACCTCCACGTCGACACGCGCCTCTCGCCCGCCTTGCCCGCGGACGTCCTGCAGCGCCTCGCCTCGGGGCTTCCCACGACCGTCACGTGGGAGCTGCGCCTCTTTTCGTTCCACAATCTCTGGTTCGACGGCCTCAAGGACGAGAGGCGCTACGCCGTGACGGCCACCTACCGGCCCGTCACGTCCGACTACGCGGTCGAGCGCCGTCTCGACGCGCGCCTGCTCGACACGAAGGTCGTGCCGACGCGCGACGAGGCGGCGGCCGCGCTCGCGAAGGTGACTGGGCTGCCCTTCTTCACGCTGGGCGACCACCTGCTCGGTAAGAGGCTCCTGGTCCGCGTGCGCTGCCTCTACGCGAGCGGCGTGGCCCTCGGATTTGTGCCCACGAGCGCCGAGACCGCCTGGGTGCGGTCGGGGATCTTCGAGTGGACGGCGAGCGGCGCGCGCTGAACGACTCGTCTCCGCCGGTTTTGCCGGGGAGGCGCTGGGCGCGGGACAACCGGATCCTCGTCGCGATCGCGCTCGCCCTCGGCGCGGCGCTCGCCGGCGGCTACGCGCTCGTCCTGCGCACGCGCAACCTCGCGCCCGTCGCCGCGACGAACCGCGTCCTTCTCTTCGTCCTCTTCTACATCGTCGTCGTCCTCATCCTCGCGCTCCTCTTCGTACTCGTGAGAAGTGCGGCGAAGCTCGTCGTCGAGTCCCGCCGCGGCGTCTTCGGATCGCGCTTCCGCGTGCGCGTGGTCGCGTCGTACGTGGGCCTCGCCCTTCTGCCGATCACGCTTCTCGTCCTGCCCACCACCGGCCTCCTGCAGAAAAGCGTCGAACGCTGGTTCGCGCCGCCGGTCGAGGAGACGGTGCGCGCCGGGCGGGAGGTCGCCGACCTCGTCCGCGCGCGGGCGGCGGCCCTCGAGCGCCGCACGGCCGAGCGCCTCGCGCCCCGGCTCGCGGCGGCCTCCGAGGGCGGCCTCGTCGCGCTCCTGTCTTTCGCGCGCGAAGAATCAGGTGTCGACCTCATCGAGTGGAGGCGCCCCGGCCGGCCGGCGGTGGCCGTCAGCGCCCCGAGGTGGCCTCTGCGCGACGTGAACGACCCCGGCGCCGATTGGCTGGCGGACGCGAGGGCGCGGGGCCTTTCGCGGCGCCTCGAGCCCACGCGTGACGGCGGGCAGGCCGGACGCACGGTCGTCGCCCTGCCCTCCGGCTTCCTCGTCGTCGGCACGTTCGACCCGCCCGCCGAGGCCGAGCCGCTGCGCCAGCTCTCGCTCGCGACCTCGGCCTACGCGATGCTGAAGGCCGAGCGCGCTCAGCTCGAGGCCGTGCAGGTGCTGTTCTTCCTCCTCCTCGCGTTCCTGGTTCTCCTCGCGGCCGTGTGGGTCGGGCTCCTCCTCGCGCGCCGCGTGACGCGCCCCATCGCGGCGCTCGCCGCCTCGGCGCGACGCGTCGGCGCGGGCGATTTCGACGCGCTCGTCGAGGTGGAGGGTGGCGACGAGATCTCCGCGCTCTCGCGCGCCTTCAACGCGATGACGTCCGAGCTGCGCAAGAGCCGGGCCGAGCTCGTCGCCGCGAACGCGGAGCTCGCTGCGACGAACGAGCGCGTCGACGAGGAGCGTCGCCGCGTGCGCACGATCCTCGCGCGGCTCGACGCCGGCGTCGTCGCATTCGGCGACGACGACACGCTGTATTTCCTCAACGAGACCGCGCGGCGCCTGCTCGGCCGCGACGAAAACGCCCGCTTCCCCCGCGCGCAGGACCTCCTCGCGTCCGAGGCCCTCGCGCCGCTCAACGAGTTCCTCGCGCGCGCGCGAACGGCGGGCGCCCCGCGCGAGGCGACGCTGAAAATCGGCCCCCGCGTGCTCGAGGCTCGCGTGACCCGGATTCCCGCCGGGGCCGCCGACGCGGGGGCCTGGGTCGTGACGCTCGAGGACACGACCGCCCTCGTCGCGGCCGAGCGCGCGACGGCGTGGGAGGAAGCCGCGCGCCGCATGGCGCACGAGATCAAGAATCCGCTCACGCCGATCCGCCTCGCCGCCGAACGCATGCGGAGGCACGCTCTCGGCAAGGACGCCAGTCCCCACAGTCTCGCCTCCGTCGTGCGCGAGGGAGCCTCCACCATCATCGAGGAGGTCACGACGCTCGCCTCGCTCGTCGACACGTTCGGGCGCTTCGCCCGCCTTCCGGCCGCGGACCTCGCCCCGACGGACCTCGGCGCGGTCGTCCAACAGGTCACGAACCTGTATGCGAACGTGAAGCGGGGCGTGACGGTGTCGGCCGACATCCCGGAAGCTCTTCCGCTCGTCAACGCGGACGCCGAGCAGGTGAAGCGCGCCCTCATCAACCTCGTGGACAACGCCGTGGCGGCGACTCCGGGCGGCGGCCACGTGCGGATCGTGGCGGGCGTGGAGGAGGGACGCGCGCGCCTCGCCGTGGAAGACGACGGGGCCGGCATTCCCGAAGCGGAGCGGGAGCGTGTCTTCGACCCGGCCTACTCGACGAAGGCGCGGGGCTCGGGCCTCGGCCTCGCCATCGTCGCGCGCATCGCCGCCGAGCACGCGGGGCGCGTCCGCGTGGAGGAGAATGTCCCTCACGGATGCCGCTTCCTCCTCGAATGGCCGGCCGCGTGAGCGCCGCATGCGCATGAGAGCCCGCATGCGAATGAGAGCCGCATGACGGACGGCCCGCGCATCCTCGTCTGCGACGACGAGCCGGGTATCCGCAAGACGCTCTCGCAGATCCTCGGCGACGAGGGTTACACCGTGGACGCGGTCGGCCTCGGGCAGGACGCTCTCGCACGCGCCTTCGGCGACGAGGCAAAGCGCCCCGAGGCGATCCTTCTCGACGTCTGGCTGCCGGATCTCGACGGCCTCGCCGTGCTCGATCAACTGCGGGCCGCCGGCCTCACGATGCCCGTCGTCATGATCTCCGGGCACGGCGGGGTGGACACGGCCGTGCAGGCCGTCAAGCGCGGCGCGGACGACTTTCTCGAGAAGCCGCTGTCGCTCGAGCGCGTCCTCCTGACGCTGGACAAGGCGCTCGAGCTGTACCGCCTCGCGCGCGAGCGCGACGACCTCAGACGCGAGCTCATGAGCCGCACGGACGAGGATGCGGCCAAAGAGACGCTGCTCGGCACCAGCCCCGCGATGATGCGTCTTCTCGACGAGATCCGGCGCGCGGGAGCCTCGGAAGCGCGCGTCCTCATCATGGGTGAGAGCGGCGTGGGCAAGGAGCTCGTCGCGCGTGCTCTCCACCGCGCGTCTCCGCGCTCGACGGGCCCCTTCATCGAGGTCAACGGCGCGGCGATTCCGGAAGAGCTCATCGAGAGCGAGCTGTTCGGGCACGTGAAGGGCTCGTTCACGGGCGCGATCGACGACCGCAAGGGGAAGTGGGAGCAGGCCGACTCAGGCACGCTCTTCCTCGACGAGATCGGCGACATGTCGCCGAGGACGCAGGCCAAGATCCTGCGCGCCATCCAGGACGGGCGTATCACGCGCGTTGGCGGCGCCAAGGCGTTCGCCACGGACGTGCGCATCGTCGCCGCGACGAATCGGGATCTGCCCGCGATGATCCGCGCGGGGACGTTCCGCGAAGATCTCTATTTCCGGCTGGCCGTCGTCCCGCTTCGCGTGGCGCCCCTGTCCGAGCGGCCCGAGGACATTCCCCTCCTCGTGGCGCACTTCGCCGAGAGTCTTGCGCGCCAGCGCGGGCGGCGCCCGAAGGCGTTCGAAAAGGAGGCGCTCGAGGCCCTCGCGAAAAGGCGATGGCCGGGCAACGTGCGCGAGCTGCAGAACCTCGTCGAACGCGTCCTCCTCATGTCGCCGGGGCCGGCTGTCAGGGCCGCGGATCTCCCGCCCGAGGACGGCCCAGCCGCCGGGCGCGGCTCCTCCCGTCCGGCCTCGGACGAGGTTCCGGCGCACGCGACGCTCGCCGACGCGCGCGAGGCGTTCGAGAAGCGCTACCTCTCGCGTGTCCTCGCGGAAACGAAGGGGAACGTGTCGCGCGCCGCCGAGCGCCTCGGCCTCGACCGCACCACTCTCCATCGCAAGATGAAGGCGCTCGGGCTGGACGGGGAGTAGGTCCCCCTCTCCTAACGCTCGCGGCGCACGATGCGGTCTGCCTCGGGAATGCGCTCGAGAGGCGCCTCGGAGTCGGCGAGCGCGTACGCGAGCGCCGCCATCGCCGCGACTCCGGTGTTCAGCTCCTCGCGGTCGATCTTGTCGAACGTATCGTCGGCTGAATGGTGGACGTCGAAGTACCGTGAGGAGTCCTGGATCGGCGAGAAGAGCGGCACGCCGGCGGCGCGCAGCGCGCCCACGTCCGCGCCTCCGCCGCCCTTCTTCATGTCTCCGACGCCGAACGGCTTCAGGATCTCCGCGACGCTCGCGAGGGTGCGCTCCGCCGAGAGACCGGCGGTCCATCCGAATCCGGACACGCGCCCCGCGCCGTCGTCGCACTCGATCGCGGCGACGTGGAAGGGCAGCTCGGCCGCATGCACCTTCGCGTAGGCGCGCGATCCCGCGAGGCCGTTCTCCTCGTTCGCGAAAGCGATCACGCGGAGGGTGCGGCGCGGCCGTATCGGGAGCTGCCCGATGAGGCGCGCCGCCTCGATCGCGATGCCGAGTCCCGCCGCGTCGTCCACGGCGCCCTGACCGAGGTCCCACGAATCGAGGTGGCCCGAGAGGACGACGATCTCCTCCGGCTTCTCGCGGCCCGGAATCTCGCCGAGCACGTTCGCCGAGACCGCGTCAGGAAGCGTCCGGGCTCCGAGCGCGAAACGCACGCGCACGGTCTTCCCGTCGGCGAGGAGGCGATGAATGAGGTCCGCGTCGGGATTCGCGAGGGCCGCGGCGGGGATCTTCGGGACTCCCTCTTCGTAGCGCAGCGAGCCCGTATGCGGAAGTCGCGCGTTCGACGTCCCCACGGAGCGGATGAGGGCGCCCACGGCGCCCACCTTCGCGGCGCGCGAGGCCGCGGCCCCGCGAATCGGAACGGTCGCGCCGTAGCCCGACCCGTCCGAGCGGCGCTCCATGACCTTCCAGACGAAGACGATCTTGCCCTTCGCCTTCCCGCCGAGCGCGTCCACGCCCTCGAGCGACTGCGCCTCGACGACCTCGGCCTCGACCCCGCCCGCGGGCGTTCCCACGCTGCCGCCGAGCGCGCACAGCGACAGCCGGAACGGCACGGGCGAGACGATCTCGGCGCTCTCCTCGCCACGCTCCCAATGCGGCACGGTCACGGTTTCGGCATGAACGTTCGAAAAGCCCCGCGCCGTCAGCGCGGCCTCGGCCCACGCGACCGCGCGCGCATCGGCCGGCGAGCCGGAGAGCCGCGGGCCGACGGTGTCCGTGAGGCCGCGGATCGTGTCGTACGCGCCGTTCGTCACGCGGGCGGCGCGCACGAGGCGCTCGAGCGCCACGCGGAGATCGGAGGACGCTTCGGGACTCGCCGCGGAAAGAGCGAGCGTCGCGGCGCCGAGGAGCGCCGCCGCGGGAACGAGACGAGCGTTCTTCACGAGAGCCTTTCGAGCAGCTTGTTCTCGAGCACCTGGGGGCTGGGGTCGGCCTCGAGCCTCAGGTAGTGCTCCGCCGCCGCCAAAAGCGCGGCCTGCGGAACGAGGCCCACGATCTCCGAGCCCACGACCGCGACACCGTGGCGAGAGGCCTCGGATTTCACGGTCTCGAAGACGCGGTGGAGCGGGGTCTTCTCGAAGTTCGTCATGTTGATCGAAACCTGCACCTGGCCGCGCGCGTCGAGCTTCACGCCCATAGCCTTCACGAAGCGATAGCCGCCCGAGAGGTGGCGGATGGCCCTCGCGATGCGGTCGGCGATCGCGAGATCCGACGTCCCGAGGTTGATGTTGTACGCGACGAGCGGGGCGCGGGCGCCCACGACGGTGGCGCCGCCCGTCGGGTGCGGGGTCCGAGGGCCGAAGTCCGGGATCCACGCCGGCTCCGCCATTTTCGCCGCGAGGCCCTCGAACTCTCCCTTGCGGATGTTCGCGAGGTTCTGGCGGTCCGGTGAGGTCGCCGCGTCCTCGTAAAGGTAGACGGGCAGGCCGTAGCGGTCGGCGAGCGCTTTTCCAAGCGTCTTCGCGAAGGCCACGCAGTCAGCCGCGGTGGCGCCGCGCAGGGGCACGAACGGGATCACGTCCACGGCCCCGACGCGCGGATGGGCGCCCCTGTGCGTCCTGAGGTCGATCGCCCCGAGCGCGGCGCCAACGAGCGCCGTCATCGACGCCACGAGGGCGTCCCCATCTCCGAGGAACGTGAGCACCGAGCGGTTGTGGTCGGCGTCCGAGGTGCGATCGAGAAGGACGACTCCCTCTCCGGCCTCCACCGCCGCATTCGCCAGAGCCGACACGACATCCTGCCGGCGCCCCTCGCTCACGTTCGGAATGCACTCGATCAATGCGGCCATCGCGCCTCCGGCGGGTGATCGTATCCGACGGCGCGCCGCGCCGCGCTGTTCTTGCTAGCATTCCGTCCAATGAGCTCCTATGCCGGCAGCCCCGCCCTCGCCCCCGAGGCGCGGGAGAAGGTTCTCCAGACGTTTCGGCACACGCTCGTGCTCGCGCAGGAAGGCAAGAACGAGGAGGCCCTCCTCGGCTGCGACTTCCTGCTCAAGATGGACGCGCGCTTTGCGCCCGCGCGCAGCCTTCTCGAGGCGCTACGCGGCGTCACGCCGGGCACGCCGGTCAACGTCGAGAGATTCGCCGACTACCTCGGCGTCGAAAGCGCGGGCGAGGCGCTTCCGGATTCGGCCCACGACCTGCCGGATGCGTTCCCGGGCGGCCCGGCCACGCCGGTGCCTCCGGCGCAGCCCGCGAGCGGGCTCGACGACCTCGTCTTCGGCGACGAGGCCGGCGGCGCGTCCGCCTCCGGACTTCCCGAGGCTCCTCCGTCGGTGATCGCCCCCAGAGCCGTCGCGCCCGTCGTGCAGGGAGGCGACCCGTTCGGGCTCGGGCTCGACGACCTGCGCATGAGCATGCCCCCCGGGGGGCCGCGCGCCGTGGGTACGATTCCCGCTCCTGTCTCGGCTCCCCCGCTGGCTTCCCCTCCTTCGGGACCGCCGCTCGCGCAGCCCGCGCCCGCCCAGGTGGCGCCGCGCCCCGCGTCCGGCGTCCAGGCCGATCCGCGCATCACGCAGTTCCTCAAGCAGGGAGACGAGGCCCTCGCGCGCGGCAACGCGCAGGAGGCCATCGACCTCTGGAGCCGGGTCTTCCTCATCGACCTCTCGAACGAGGAGGCGAGCCGCCGCATCGACGCCGCGCGCGAGTCGCAGGCGGATGCGGCGCGCAAGATCGACGTGCTTCTCACCGAGGGAGTGACCCAGTACGAAAGCGGCGACCTCGTGGGCGCCCGCAACAAGTTTCTCGACGTCCTCGCCGTCTCCGAGCACGACGCCACGGCCCGCGGCTATCTCAACCAGATCGAGGCGGCCCTTGCGTCCGCGGAAAGCGCCGCGCCGGTCTCCGCCAGCACCGGCGATTCCGATTTCATGAAGCACGAGATCGAGGCGCCGGCGCCTCCCTCGTTCGCGGACGACTCGGGTGTGGGGCGCGGCTTCACGGGGGACGCGGGCGGCCCCGGCCTCGAGCCCGCGGCGACGAGCGCCGAGAAGGCCGCCCGGCCGGGAGGCAAGGGCCGGATCGACGTGCGCATCCTCCTCGCGGCGGCGGCCTTTCTTCTCGTGGCGATCGCCGGCGGCGCGTACTGGTTCCTGCGCGTCAGGCCCGCCGCTCGCCCCGCGATTGCGGGCGGACCTTCCTCGAAAGGGGGCGCGCCGGGCGGACGCGTGACGCCCTCCGAGGACCCGTTCCAGAAAGCCCAGGCCCTCTTCGACGCCGGAAAGATCGACGAGGCGATCGCCGTCCTCGCGAAGCTTCCCGACTCGGATCCGCGCCACAACGAGGCGCTCGTTCGGATCGAGAAGATGAAGTCTTCGGCGGCGCCGACACCGGGGCCCGCCGCTCCGAGCGCCGCACAGCTCGACGAGATGCGCGTCACCGGCCTCGCCGCGATGTCCTCGAGCCGGTACATCGACGCGCTGAAGAACCTGGATCCCGTCGTCAAGGCCCGCCCCCAGGACGCCGAGGCGGCGGCGGCGGCGCAGCGCGCGCACGAGCAGGTCGAGACCTTGAGGAGCGCCTCGAAGTCGTACAACGAGAACGACTACGAAAGCGCGATCAAGCTCCTCTGGGAGCTCCGCAAGGGCGACGCGAAGAATCAGGACGTCGAGGAGTACCTCGTCAACGCGTACTACAACTCCGCGGTGCAGAGCCTGCAGGCGGGCAACATCGCGAAGGCCACGACCGCCGTCAAGGAGGCCACGGACCTGCGGCCGGGCGACGCCGAAGCGCAGCGTCTCCTGCGCTTCGCGCGAAAATACCCGCGAGGCGCGAACGACCTGCTCTCACGCATCCTCATCAAGCACCTCACCCTCAGGCCCTGAGGCCGGACGCACAATGTCCGAGCCCCCGCGCGACCCGCTCGCCGAACATCCGCTCGCTCCCGATCCCCGGCGGCGGCGATCCTCGCCGCATACGACTCTCGAGCTCTTTCCGAACGTCTCCGAGAAACCCTTCGGCCCCAAGAAAGAAGGCGCCTCGCCAGAGCCCGCCGAAGAGCCGGCTCCCGCCGGGGCCGCGCCGGCGCTGGCGGCTCACGAACCGTCCAGGCCCGCCGCGCCGATGTTTTCCGAGCCCGCGCCCGCCGGTGCCGAGTCCGATGGGCCGCGCGCGGTGGCGTTCGCACGGCGTGTGGCGGCGGGTCTCGCCGATCTCCTCATCCTCGCGCTGGTCGGCGCGGTCGAGCTCGCCGCCGGCGCGCTGCTCCTCAACCTGCGCTTTCCGCCTCCCGCGTTCCTTCCGCTCGCGGCCTTCCTCCTGCTCGCCGCTCTCGTCCTCCTCGTTCTCGCGCCTTTCGTCTGGGGCACGACGCCCGGCATGGCGCTCGCCGACCTGAAAATTTGCGCCGAGGACGGCCGCTCTCCCACGCTGTCCGCCGCGCTGCTGCGTTTCGCCGGCTTCTTCCTGACCGGCGCGCTGGCGGGCGTGCCTCTGCTCGTCGCCGCGTTCGACCGCCGCGGCCGAACGCTCGCGGACCTCGTGTCGCGGACGACGATCGAGCCCGTGGAGGCCGCCGAGCCCTCCGGCCTCTCGTAGGGAGCGCCGTGCGGCTCGCACTTTGCCAGATCGACACGACCGTCGGGGACTTCGCGGGCAACACTGCCCGGATTCTCGAGGGCCTGACCCGGGCCGAAGAGGCTGGGGCGGATCTGGCCGTGTTTCCCGAGCTCGCGGTCTGCGGTTATCCGCCGCGGGACCTCCTCGAGCGCCCGTCGTTCGTGCGCGAGGCCGCGCGCGCTCTTTCGTCCCTCGCGCGACGCGCGCGCCGGACCGCGCTCCTCGTCGGAACGTTCGTGCCGAACCGGAGCCGCGTCGGCAAGCCGTTCCACAACGTCTCCGCCTTGCTCGAGGGCGGCCGCGTGCGGGTCCTCGCGAAGAAGACGCTCCTGCCGACGTACGACGTTTTCGACGAAGGGCGCTGGTTCGAGCCGGGCAACGGCTGCGTCGTCTTGCCGTTCCGCGGGGAACGGCTGGGGCTGCCCGTCTGCGAGGACCTCTGGAATGACAAGGACTTCTGGCGGCAGAGGCGCCTGTATCACGACGACCCGGGGGAAGCGCTGGTCGAGCGCGGCGCGACGCTCGTGGTCGTGATCTCCGCGTCGCCGTTCTCGGAAGGCAAGCCGCGCCTGAGGCGCCGGATGCTGGCCCGCTACGCGCGCGACGGGCGCGTGCCCGTGGCGTCTCTCAACCTCGTGGGAGGGAACGACGAGCTCGTCTTCGACGGCGACTCGATGGTGCTCGACGGCCGCGGGCGCGTCGTCCAACGCGCCGCGCAGTTCGAGGAGGACTTCGTGGTCGTGGACGTCGTGCGCCACGGCCCGGGGCTCGCGCGAGTCATCCCGGTTTCGGAAAGGAAGGCGCGTGACTTTCCCGACGATGCCGGCGGCGATCCTCTCGAGTCGCTCCGGCGCGCGCTCGTCCTCGGCATCCGCGATTACGCCGGCAAGTGCGGCTTTTCGACCGCGGTTCTCGGCCTATCGGGGGGAATCGATTCGGCGCTCGTCGCGGCCCTCGCGGTCGAGGCGCTCGGAAGAGAGAACGTGACGGGACTCGCGATGCCGTCGCCGTATTCCTCCGAGGGGTCGATCGCGGATGCGCGCGCTCTCGCGCAGAACCTCGGCATCCGTTTCGAGATCCTGCCGATCGATACGCTCTTCGAAGATGCGCGCCGGACGCTCGCGCCGCTGTTTCTCGGCCTGACAGAGGATGTCACCGAGGAGAACATTCAGTCGCGCCTCCGCGGCCTCCTCGTCATGGCGGTCTCGAACAAGAGGGGGCCGCTCGTTCTCACGACCGGCAACAAGAGCGAGATCGCCGTGGGCTACTCCACGCTCTACGGCGACATGTGCGGCGGCCTCGCCCCGATCTCGGACCTCCCGAAGATGCGCGTTTATGCGCTCGCGCGACACCTCAACGCGCACGGGAGAGGCGAACTCATCCCGGAGGCCTCGCTCGCGAAGGCGCCCTCGGCCGAGCTTCGGCCGGAACAGACCGACCAGGACTCTCTGCCGCCGTATCCGCTCCTCGACGCGATTCTCGAGGGTCTCGTGGAGCGGAATCTCTCCGTCGAGGCCACCGCGCGGCGAGCGCATGCTCCGCTCGCGCTCGTGAAGAAGATCGCGCGCCAGGTGGACCGCGCCGAGTACAAGCGCAACCAAATGGCGCCCGGCCTGAAGGTATCCGCGAAGGCGTTCGGCAGCGGCCGCCGGATTCCGATCGCGCAGAGGGCGCCGCTCTGAAGTACACCGCATCCCTCGAGGCGCAGCGCTATCCCTGGAAGGAGATCCCGGGCTCTTCGCATGTGCTGCTCCTCGAGAAAGTCCTCGCGCGCGGAAAGGACCTCGCCGTTCTCGACCTCGGCTTTGGCGCCGGGCTCCTCGCGCGGCGCATCCGTCCGGCGTGCCGGTACCTGGCCGGCGTCGAGCTCGACCCCGAGGCGGCGAAGGAGGGCGCTCCGTTCTTCGACGAGCCCGTGACCGGCGATCTCCTCGAAGGAATCTCCGGGCCGTGGAGGGAGCTCTTCGACGTGATCGTGGCCGGCGACGTCCTGGAGCATCTGCCGCGTCCCGAAGTCCTGCTGGGCTCTCTGAGGCACCTCCTGAAGCCGGAGGGAGTTCTCCTGCTCTCGCTGCCGAACGTCGCGAACGTCACCGTGCGGCTCGGCCTTATCTTCGGCCGTTTCCATTACGCGCCCCGCGGCATCCTCGACCGCACGCATCTGCGCTTCTTCACGCGGGCCACCGGTCGCGCTCTCCTCGAGGAGAGCGGGTATCGGGTCCTGTCGATCGACGCGACCGCGATACCGCTCGAGCTCGCTTTTCCGGCGCTTTCACGCCCGCCTCTTGCCGGGATCGTGCGCGCGGCCGCGCTCGCCGCGACGCGCCTCTCGCCCACGCTCTTCGGCTACCAGTTCGTCTACGAGGCGCGGCCGTCGTGATGGCGACACGCGAAAGTCCCGCGTTCGGGACGCAAACCGCGCCCGCACGCACGGAGCCGGCGCGTGGCGTCGACCTGTCGATCGTCATCCCCGCCTTCAACGAGGAGGAGCGGCTGCCCGCGTCCCTCGGGGCGGTCTCGGCCTATCTCGCCGCCCGGCCGTCGGCACCCCGCGTCGAGGTCCTCGTCGTGGACGACGGCTCCTCCGATGCGACGGCCTCGCGCGCCGAGGACGCTGGGCGCCGCCACGGCCTCGACCTCCGCGTCCTCCGCCTCCCGAAGAACCGCGGCAAGGGCTTCGCGGTCCGCACCGGCTGCCTCGAGGCCGCGGGCCGCCTCATCCTCGTGTCGGACGCGGACTTTTCGACGCCCATCTACGAGTGGGAGAAGCTCGCGTCGGCGAACGCACCGGTTGCGATCGGCTCGCGCGCCCTGGACGAATCGCTCGTGAAGGAGCGCCAGTCGCTCGGCCGAAGAGCGATGGGCAAGCTCTTCAACCAGATAGCGCGCCTGCTTCTCGTGCCGGGCATCCGCGACACGCAGTGCGGCTTCAAGCTCTTCACGCGGGAGGCCGCACGGGCGATCTTCTCTCGCGCCCGCGTCGACCGCTTCGCCTTCGACGTCGAGGCGCTCGCCCTCGCACGCGAGCTCGGCTATCCGATCGCCGAGGTACCCGTCCTCTGGTTCAACTCTCCCGACTCGCGCGTCACGCTTTTCGGCGGCGCCCAGGCCTACCTCGAGCTCTTCCGCATCCGGCTGCGGCTGCGCGACGGAATTCCTCAGAGCGCCGAGGGAACCCGTCAGTAGAGCGGGAATGCCGCCGTCAGCTCCTTGACCTTACCGCGAACGCGCGCCTGGACGGCCGCGTCCTCGGGCTCGGCGAGGACCTCGGCGATGAGCGCCGCGATCGTCTTCATTTCCGCCTCGCCCATGCCGCGCGTCGTGGCGGCAGGCGTTCCGATGCGCAGGCCCGACGTGACCATCGGCGGGTTCGGGTCGAACGGAATCGCGTTCTTGTTCACGGTGATGCCGGCGGCGTCGAGCGCCTTCTCCGCGACTTTTCCGGTAAGGTTCCTCTTCCCCACGTCCACGAGGAAGAGGTGCGTGTCCGTGCCGCCCGAGACAAGGCGGAAGCCGTGCGACGCGACGGCCGCAGCAAGCACCTTCGCGTTCGCGACGACCTGCTTCTGGTACCGGGCGAAGTCCGGCTCCATCGCTTCCTTCAGAGCCACGGCCTTGCCCGCGATGACGTGCTCGAGCGGGCCGCCCTGGATCCCGGGGAAGACGGCCCTGTCGACTTCCTTCGCCCACTCGGGCGTGCAGAGGATGAGGCCCGCACGCGGGCCCCGGAGAGTCTTGTGCGTCGTCGTCGTGACGAAGTGCGCGTGGCCCACGGGAGAGGGATGAACGCCCGCCGCCACGAGGCCCGCGATGTGCGCCATGTCGACCATGAGGAGCGCGCCGACCGAGTCCGCGATCTTCCGGAAGCGCGGGAAGTCGAGCGTGCGCGGGTACGCGGACGCACCCGCGATGATGAGCTTCGGCTTCTCGGCCTCGGCCGTCGCCTGGAAGGCGTCCCAGTCGATCGTCTCGGTCTCCTTCGAGACGCCGTACGAGACGACGCGGTAGAGCTTCCCCGAGATCGAAAGCGGATGGCCGTGCGTGAGGTGCCCGCCGTGCGCGAGAGACATGCCGAGAAGCGTGTCGCCGGGCTTCAGGCAGGCGAGGTACACGGCCGTGTTCGCCTGCGAGCCCGCGTGCGGCTGGACGTTCGCGTGGATCGCGTCGGGGTTGCCCGGGGAAAAGAGCGCCTTCGCGCGCGCGATCGCGAGGGACTCGGCCTCGTCCACGTGGACGCAGCCGCCGTAGTAGCGCTTGCCGGGGTAGCCCTCGGCGTACTTGTTCGTGAGCGTGGACCCGACGGCCTCCATGACGGCGCGCGACGTGAAGTTCTCGGACGCGATCAGCTCGATTCCGTCGTTCTGCCGGGCTGTCTCGGCGGCGACGATGCGCGCGATCTCGGGATCGACCTCGGCGAGCGACCGGTTCAGGAGCGCGGCGGGTCGGACGGCGGCCTCTGGCATGGATCCTCCGGGAAGCGGATCGTATCGCGGCGGCCGGTATGGCGCGTCAACGGCCTTCGGGTGCGTGCCGCGGATAGGCGGACACCATCGAGTCGTACTCGGCGAGGGCGTAGCTGTCGG
>CALAQS010000143.1 GCA_937888435.1 uncultured Acidobacteriota bacterium | reverse complement strand
GGGCGGGCGGCCCGAGGAGCTGCCACGCGGCATCCCCGGGATCAACCGGTACACCGACGTCAAGGGCCTGCCGGAATTGCGCGACGCGATCGTGGAGCGGATGCGGTCGCGGACGGGCGCGAGCCTCGCGCGCGCGAACGTGCTCGTGACGGGCGGGGCGACCGCGGGTCTCATGGCCGCGGTCGGCGCGCTCGTGTCGCCCGGCGAGGAGGTGCTTCTCCTGGCGCCGCGCTGGCCGCTCATCGAGGGGCACGTGCGCATGGCGGGCGCGACGCCGGTCGAGGTGCCGTTTTTCCTCGGCGATCTTTCGCCGGCGAGTGCCGTCGCGGCCGTCGAGGCGCATGCCACCGAGAAGACGGTCGCGCTCTACGTCAACACGCCCAACAACCCCACGGGCCGCCTGATTCCACGCGCGACGCTCGCCGCGCTCGTGGACTGGGCCGGCCGGCGCGACGTGTGGATCTTCGCGGACGAGGTCTACGAGGACTATGCATATGCGGGAGAGCACGCCTCGACGCTCGCGCTCGCGCCCGGGCGAACGGTCGCCGCGCACTCTCTGTCGAAGGCGTACGGCCTCGCGGGCGCGCGCTGCGGCTGGCTCGCCGGGCCCGAAGGCGCGCTCGAGGAGATCGTGAAGTTCGGGGCCCATACGATCTACAGCGCGCCGACGGCCTCGCAGCACGCTGCCCTCCGGATTCTTGCGGGCGCGGGCGACGCCTGGGTCGATGAGGCGCGCGCCGAGTACCGAGCCACGGGAACGGAGGCCGCCCGCCGGCTCGGCGTTCCAGCGCCCGAAGGGGGCTCGTTCCTCCTCGTGGACGCCGCGGGAGCCCTTGACGCTCGCGGTCTTCTGGGCCTTCTAGAGGACTGTGCGGACGAAGGTCTCTTCCTCGCGCCCGGTCCGAGCTTCGGGCCGTTCCCGACGCACGTCAGGATCTGTTTCACGGCGGTTCCGCCGGAGACGGCGCTCAGGGGCGTGGACATCCTGGCGAGACACCTTAGGCGCTGACCCGCCGCGCCCTGCCCTCCCGCTATCTCATTCTAAGAGAATATTTTCCATCGATCTGCGTTGTGCTCGCTCATATCCGGGAATAGCGTTCTATCAGCCGTCGTTATCGGGGCATGTCGGAAACTCTGACTCTCCCAGTTCTCCCTCTCCGAAACGCCGTCCTCCTTCCCGGCGTCAGCTTCCCGATCGCCGCGGGACGCGCCGGAACGCTCCGCGCCATCGAGCAGGCCGTGCGGCAGCCCGACGCCCTCATCTTCGCCGTGACTCAGCGCGCGGACGTGGAGCACGTCACGCCCGAGGGGCTTTACACGATCGGCACGGTCGCGAGCGTCGGCTCCGTCCAGCGCGGACCCGGCGGCATGCGCCTGCTGCTCGAGGGGAAGCGGCGCGGAATCGCGATGCGGGTTCTCGAGAAAAAGGGCGGCATGCTCGAGGCCGTCGTCCTGGAGGCCCACGAGATGGAGCCCGCGGACTCCAAGGACCCCCTTTTCTCCGCCCTGTACAAGGAAGCGCGTGAACGCGCCGCCGAGCTGGGCGCGAGGATGGGGCTGCCCGACGAAGCCGTGGAACAGTTTCTCGCGCAGGTCGACGAGCCCGGCCGCCTCGCGGACCTCGTGGCGGGCTACATCGACATCCCGACGCCCGAACGGCAGCAGCTTCTCGAGACGCTCTCCGTCGAGGACCGTCTCCGCCGCGTGCTCGTTCACATCCAGCGGCAGATCAGCGTCCTCTCGGCGCAGGAGGACATCCAGTCGAAGGTGAAAGAGCAGATCGGCGACCGCCAGCGCGAGATGCTGCTGCGCGAGCAGCTTCGGGCGATCCAGAAGGAGCTCGGAGAAGGCGAAGGCAAGGACGCCACGGACCTCGAGGAGCTGAAAAAGAAGCTCGCGGCGCACCCGCTGCTGGAGGACGTGCGCAAGGAAGTCGACCGCGAGCTGTCGCGGCTCGAGCGCATCGGGCGCGAGTCGATGGAGTCGCAGGTCATCCGGACGTTCCTCGAGACCGTGGCCGAGCTTCCCTGGGGCGTGCGCAGCGACGAGAAGCTGGACGTCGTCGAAGCGGCGCGCGTTCTCGACGAGGACCACTATGCGCTCTCGGACGTGAAGGACCGCATCCTCGAGTTCCTCGCGGTGCGCCAGATGCGCGCGAAGGCCGAGAGCGCCGCGGCGACCCCGCCGGCCGAGGGCGCCGAGCCCGCAGCGAAAAAGGACGCCTCTTCCGGCAAGGGGCGGATCCTTCTCTTTGTCGGCCCTCCCGGCGTCGGGAAGACCTCGATCGCGAAGTCCATCGCGCGCGCGATGGGTCGCAAGTACGTCCGCATCTCGCTCGGCGGCGCGCGCGACGAAGCCGACATCCGCGGCCACCGGCGCACATACGTCGGCGCGATGCCCGGCCGCATAGTCCAGGGCCTGAAGCAGGCCGGGACGAAGAACCCCGTCTTCCTCCTCGACGAGGTCGACAAGCTGGGCGTGTCCTTCCAGGGCGACCCCGCGAGCGCCCTCCTCGAGGTGCTCGATCCGGCGCAGAACGACTCGTTCACGGACCACTACCTCGGCGTTCCGTTCGACCTCTCCGAAGTCCTCTTCATCGCGACGGCGAACCTCCTCGCGGGCATTCCGGCGCCGCTCCTCGACCGGCTCGAGGTCGTCGAATTCGCCGGCTACACCGAGAACGAGAAGCTCGCGATCGCGCGGCAGTACCTCGTCCCGCGCCAGCTCTCCGAGAGCGGCCTGGCGGCGGGCCAGCTCACGCTGACCGACGGTGCGATCGCCGAGGTCATCACGAGCTACACGCGGGAAGCGGGCGTGCGGCAGCTCGAGCGCGAGCTCGGGAAGCTCTCGCGAAAAGTCGTGCGGCGGATCGCGGCCGGAGAGATCGCGAGCCTCGCCGTCGACCAGTCGGACGTCTTTCCGATTCTGGGCAAGAAACGAGTTCACCCGGAGAAGAAGATCGTGGCCGACCAGGTCGGTCTCGCGACGGGCATGTACTACACACCCGCCGGCGGCGACATCATGTTCGTCGAGGCGATGCTCATGAGGGGCAAGGGCGAGGTCGTCCTGACGGGGCAGCTCGGCGACGTCATGAAGGAGTCGGCGCGCGCCGCCTGGACGTACGCCCGCTCACATGCGTCCGTGCTCGGCATCCCCGACAACGCGTTCGAGCGCGACCTGCACATCCACGTGCCCGCCGGCGCGATCCCGAAAGACGGCCCCTCGGCGGGTATCGCGATGGCGACCGCAATCGTGTCGGCGCTCTCGGGGGTTCCGGCGCGCCATGATCTCGCGATGACGGGCGAGATCACGCTCTCGGGCCGCGTCCTTCCGATCGGCGGCCTCAAGGAAAAAGTCCTCGGCGCCGTGCGCGCGGGTATTCGCACGGTCGTCCTGCCGAAAGACAACGAACCGGATCTCGCCGACCTGCCGAAGGAGGTGCGCGCGCTGCTCGACGTGCACCCTGTCGACGATCTCGGCGCGGCGCTCGCGGTCACGCTGCGCGGTGCGAAGCTCTCGGGCGGGCTCCTCCTCCTGCACGGGGACGGCCCGACGCCGCGGGCGGGCGCCGTGTCGAACTGAGGCGGTCGGCTCGAGCGCGCGCGGCCGGGGAGCGGTCCGCCTACGCCTCGAGAACGATGTCGAACCGCTCGTGGTGCAGGTGCTCGTCGCTCTGGACGTGGACGGGCATGCCGATCTGTTCCTCGAGCTCTTCAACGAGACGGCGCTCCTCGCCCACGAGCGCGCGGTAGATCTCGGGGTGGACGCGCAGGACGAGCGAGTGCGCCTCCCCGACCTCGACGCGCTTCAGGATCTCGCGGCGGATCTCGAGGACGATCGTCGGAACGCTCTTCGTGCGGCCTGAGCCCGCGCAATAGGGGCACGGCATCGTGAGCGCGCGTTCGAGGCTCTGGCGCTGCCTCTTCCGCGTAATCTCGACGAGGCCGAACTCCGACACGGGGAGCATCCGGTTCTTCGAGCGGTCCTTCTTCAGCTCGGCCTCGAGCGCGGTGACGAGCTCCTTGCGGTGCTCCTCCTCCTCCATGTCGATGAAGTCCACGACGAGGAGGCCGCCGAGGTCGCGCAGCCGGATCTGCCGGACGATCTCCTGCACGGCTTCGAGGTTCGTCTTCACGACCGTGTCCTCGAGACGCGTTTTGCCGACGAACTTGCCCGTGTTCACGTCGATCGCGACGAGCGCTTCGGTCTGGTTGATGACGATGTAGCCGCCCGACTTCAACCAGACCTTCGACTTGAGCGCGTTCTCGATCTCGGCGTCGACGCCGTACTCCTCGAAAAGCGGCGCGGACTTGCGGAAGAGCTTGACCTTCGAGACGAGCACGGGCTGCACCTGGTCGAGGAACTCGACGATGCGCTGGTACTCCTCGTCGTCGTCCACCCAGAGCGTCGCGAAGTCCGAGCCGAAGACGTCCCGCGCGGCGCGGAGGGTGAGGTCGAGGTCGCGGTGGAGGAGCGTCGGCGCTCCTGCGCGCTCGCCCTTCTTGCGGATCTGCTCCCAGAGCTTCGTGAGATAGCGGCGGTCGGCCGCGAACTCCTCCGGCGCGCGCCCTTCGCCCGCCGTGCGCACGATGTACCCGCCGGGGCCCTTCTTGAGGTTCGTGAGGATGTCCTTGAGGCGGTTCCTCTCGTCCTCGTTCTCGATGCGCCGCGAGACTCCGACGTGATCGATCGTGGGCATGTAGACGAGCGTGCGGCCCGGGAGCGTGACGTGCGTCGTGACGCGCACGCCTTTGTGCGCGATCTGGTCTTTCGTGACCTGCACGACCAGCTCCTGACCCTCCCGGAGAAGCTCGTCGATCGACGGGAGGATCGGCCTCGGCGGCGCCTCGCCGTCGGCCGCTCCGGGCGCGCCCTCGGCCGGCACGGGAAGCGCCTCGAGCGTCGCCGCGGCGCCGCCGCTCCCGAAGGCGTCGAAGTCGTCCACTTCCTCGCCGACGTCGGCCACGTAGAGAAAGGCATCCTTCTCGAGCCCGATGTCCACGAAGGCCGACTGCATCCCCGGCAGGACGCGCGTCACGCGCCCCTTGTAGATGTTCCCGACCGTGCCGCGCTGCCTTCGGCGCTCGATCTGCACCTCGGCCACACGCCCTTCCTCGAGGACGGCGATGCGCGTCTCGCGGTCGCTGGCGGAGACGAGAAGCTCTTTCGGCACGCGGGGAGTCTAACCTCGGCCACCGGGGGACACGGCATCACACGTTGACGTAGCGGCGGTAGGCGACGGAGAGAATCAGTCCCACCATGCACCACGTCGCGACGAGCGAGGACCCGCCATACGAGACGAACGGCAGCGTAATGCCGGTCGTGGGCATGACGCCGACGTTCATCGCGACGTTCACGAGCGCCTGGGCCGCGATGTTGAGGATGAGGAGCAGGACGAGCATCGCCCCGCCGCGGTCGCGCGCGTCGCGCGCGAGCGCGAGCGCCCGCGCGATGAGGAAGCCGTAAAGCGCGAGGAAGATCGCGACGCCCGCGAACCCCCACTCCTCGGCAAGGGCCGCGAAGATGAAGTCCGTGTGCCGCACGGGGAGGAAGCCGAGCCGGCTCTGCGTGCCGCGCTTCCAGCCCTTGCCGAGAATGCCGCCGGAGCCGATCGCGATCCGCGCCTGCCGTACCTGGTAGCCGGCACCGCGCGCCGCGAGGTTCGGGTCGAGGAACGTGCGGATCCGGTCCTTCTGGTAATCCTTCAGGAGGAACCACGAGCCGCCGATCGCGAGCGACCCGCCCACGATGAGGACGGCCCACCAGCGCCCCGGGATTCCGCCGAAGAAGAGGGCCGCGGCGAGAAAAGGCAGGTACGTGAGCGCGAGGCCCAGATCCGGCTGAAGGAGGACGAGGACGATCGGCACGCCGATGGCCGCGCCGATCGCGGCGATCGTGCGCGGACGCAGGAGCGCGCGGTCGTCGTTCTCGAGGATCCACGCGAGGAGAAGCGCGATCGAGATGCGCGCGAACTCCGAAGGCTGGAGCTGGAAGCCGCTGCCCATCTTGAGCCACGACTTCGCCCCGGCAATCCGCTTGCCGAAGATCGGGAGCAGGAGAAGCACGAGGAGCGTGAATCCGTAAAGACCCGGCGAGTACTGCAGGAGGATGCGGTAGTCGATCGCGAGGAGGACGCCGGCGGCGATGAGGCCGAGGACCGCGAAAAAAATCTGCTTGCCGGCGAGATCTCCGCGCGGAGTTCCCGCGGTCGTCGAGACGACCATCGCGATGCCGATCGCCGTGAGGGTGAGCGCGAGAAAGAGAATGCGCAGGTCGATCCGCCGGGGGAGGATCTCGGCCAGCCGCGACATCGCTCAGTTCACCCGCGCTCTTGCGGGGCCCACCGGGCGCGCGGCGAGCGCCGCGAGCAGCGCGGGCGTCCCGCCGCGGCTCTTGGCGACCCAGTACTCCGCGAGGCGCGCCGCGAGCGGAGCGGCGGCCGACGCTCCGTGCTCGCCGTGCTCCACGAAGACGACGGCGACGATCTTCGGGTCGTCCCGTGGCGCGAAGCTCGCGAACCAGCCGTGATCGCGCAGCTCCATGGGAAGGAGGTGGCCCTTCCTCGCTTCCTTTTGTCCGACGACCTGAACGGAGCCGGTCTTGCCGCAGAGATCGAGGCCGGGCACGCGCGAGACGTACGCGGTGCCGCCGGGCATGTTCACGACACGCCAGAGGCCCTCGACGATCGCCTCGCGCGCGCCGGGAGGGTACGGGATCGACTCCTTGGACTCGGGGCGATAGACGAAGCGCTCGCCCGTGCGCATGTTCTCGCCGATGTGAAAGAGGTGCGGCGTCGGAAGGGCTCCGTCCGCGTTCGCGATGCCGGACATGCCGCGCGCGATCTGCAGCGCGGTCACGAGGACGGGCCCCTGGCCGATCGCGACGGAGATCGTCTCGCCGAGATACCACGGATGCTTGCGCGCCGCGAGGCTCCAGGCCGGCGAAGGAACGATGCCGCTCTTTTCATTGGCAAGATCGATGCCGGTCGGGCGCCCGAAGCCGAAGAGCCCTGCCGACTCGGCGATCGCGTCGATCCCGAGCCGCTTGCCCATCGTGTAGAAGTACGTATCGCACGAGACCTGAAGAGCCGTCGTGAGGTCCACGGATCCGTGATGACCGTGGCAGCGGAAGAAGCGCCCGTAGAACGTGGCGCCGCCCGGACAAAACACGCGCTCTTTGGGGTCGATGCCGTGCGTGAGGATCGCGTAAGCCATGTAAGGTTTCCAAATGGATCCCGGCGAGTACATGTTCTGCAGCGCGCGGTTGTTGAGCGGGTGATCCGGGTCCGCCACGATGTCTTCCCATTCGGGACGGCTCACGCGCTTGGTGAAGAAGTTCGGGTCGTACGCGGGAGCGGAAAGAAGCGCGAGGATCTCGCCCGTCTTCGGGTCGAGCGCCACGGCCGAGCCGACCTTGTCGGCGAAATAGTCCTCGGCGATCTTCTGGAGAGAGAGGTCGATCGTGAGACGCAACGTGTTCCCGGGCAGCGGCGACTCGTGTCCGGACTCGCCGACCTCGCGTCCGAACGAATCGATGACGTAGGTGCGCGAGCCCGAGAGCCCAGCGAGAAGGTCCTGATACGTCGCCTCGACGCCCTGCTGACCGATGCCTTCGCCGGGGCGCGGAGGATTCGTGTCGAGGGGGCGCGCCTTCGCGCGCGCGGCCACCTGCTCGGCCGTGGCCTCGCCGAGGTGGCCCAGGAGATGAGCCGCGGCGGTGCCCTGCGTGTACACCCGGCGCTCGGTCTTCTGGACGACGAGCTCCGGATGCTCGAGCGAGCGCGCCTGGACGGCGCCCACCTCGGAGATCGTGAGGTTCTCCTGGAGCACGACGGGCACGAAGTCGTAGTACGAGCGGTCGCGTTCGACGCGACGCTTCAGGTCGTCGAACGGGCGGTCGAAGAGCTCGGCGACAAAGCGAAGGGAGGCGTCGAGGTCCTTCGTCTCGCGGCGGTACAGGAGGAGCGTGAAGGAGGGCTCGTTCTCGGCGAGGACGATACCGTTGCGGTCGAGGATGAAGCCTCGCGGCGCCGTCACGGGCACACGGCGCAGGCGGTTGTTCTCGGCCTGGCGCTCGTACGCCTCGCCCCGGAGCACCTGATGGACCCAGTACACGCCGGCCAGGAGGCCGATGAGAACCCACGTGCCCCGCGCGACGACGTCGATGCGCGAGAGAACAGGGCGGCGGTCTTCACGGGCGCTGGCCGGCATCAGTTCAGCCTCACGCGCCGACGCGCCTCGCGCCGCTGTTTCCAGGGCACGCGCGACGCCGCGTAGAGCAAGCCGCCGAGCAGCCCCGTCGTTGCGGCGCGCGCGGCGAGCAGCCAGGGCGCGGGTGGAAGAAAATCGCCCGTGAGCACCCAGATCAGGAACGTGAGCGTCGCCGCCTCCACGAGAACGGCGCCCATGAGGAGGCCGCCGACGGCCACGGGCTTCTCGACGACCGTGCGCGCGCCCACCGTGGCGAGGAGGTACCCGATCAGGATCTTCGAGAACGCGTGGAGCCCGAGCAGCCGGCCGGGCGCAAAGAGGCCGTCCTGGAGAAGGCCGGCCGGAAGACCGGCCAGCATCGCCGGCACGGCGGCTCCGCCGCGCGCCATGTCCGCGACGACGAGAAGGAAAAAGTCCGGAGGGGCCGGCATGTTTAGCGCGCCGAGCGCGAGCGTCGCGAGAACCGCGAGGGAAAGTCCGACCGCGACACGGAGCGGTTTCACGCGGCCCGCCTCACGCTCAGTGGCGTTCCGCCACGGAAGAGCCCGACGTGACGTCGGACTTCCTCACGGGAGGCAGGACGAAGACGAGCGACTCGCCATGAGGGTCGGCGGCGGCCGAGACCTGGATCTCCCAGAACAGCGTCTTGTTGCGGCGGACCGACGCGACGCGGCCGACCGGGAGCCCGCCGGGGTAGACGCCGTCCGTGCCCGAGGAGACGAGAGTGTCGTTCGGTTCGACGGGCTCGATCGCCGGCACGTACTCGACCGACACGCTTCCTTTTCCGTCGCCTTTCGCGACGGCCATGCGTCCGCCGCGTGTCCCGTGCGTCAGGAGCACGCCCACGGCGGCCGTGCTGTCGGAGAGAAGCTGCACGCGCGCCGTCCGCGGGCCGAGGGCGATGACACGGCCCAGGAGCCCGCCCCTCGCGAGGACGACGCCGTCGAGATGAAGGCCGTCGGACGCGCCCCGGTCGAGGAGCGCGGTGTGGAAGGGCCCGCTCGACTCCACGGCGATGAGGCGTGCGGGGATCGTGCCGGGCGGCGGCGAAGGCTGCGCGCCGAAAAGCTCGAGGAGGCGCCTCTTGTCCTCTTCGGCGTCGCGTAGGCGGAGGAGCTCGCCGTGGAGGGCGGCGACCTCGGCGGTCAGCGCGCGATTCTCGACGCGCAGCGCGCGCCGCGACATCGCCCATGTCCCGACCTCGTGGATACCCGAGCGCACGGACGTGACGAGATCGACGAACGGGGAGACGGCCGTGAGAAGCCAACCCTCGCCGACGGTGCGTCCGCCGGGCCGGCGCACCTGAAGCGACAGCGTGACGAGGCACAGCGACAGGAGCACCGCGAGAAAGATCTCCGGGCGGCGTTCGGCGAGGGTCGGGGCGGCCACGGGCGTCAGTCGAGGCTGATCTTCCGCAGGAGGTCTACGTCGGCGAGCATCGCACCGGTGCCGAGCGCGACGGAGGAGAGCGGCTCCTCGGCCGTGGTAACCGGGAGACCCGTCTCCTCGCGGAGGCGGCGGTCGAGGTTCTTGAGCATCGAGCCGCCGCCCGTCAGGACGATGCCCTTGTCCATGATGTCGGCCGACAGCTCGGGCGGCGTCTTCTCGAGGGCCACGCGCACGGCGTCGAGGATGATGCCGACCGTCTCGGCGAGGGCCTCGCGCACCTCGGCGTCCGTGAGGGTCAGCGTCTTCGGCACGCCCTCGACGAGGTCGCGCCCCTTGATCTCCATCGAGATGGGCTCGTCGAGCGGGTACGCCGAGCCGATCTCGATCTTGATGGCCTCGGCCGTGCGCTCGCCGATGAGGAGGTTGTACTTCCTCTTGATGTACTGAATGATCGCCTCGTCCATCTCGTTCGAGGCCACGCGCACGGACTTCGAATAGACGATCCCCGCGAGCGAGATCACGGCGACGTCCGTCGTGCCGCCGCCGATGTCGACGATCATGTTGCCCGTGGGCTCCGTGATGGGGAGGCCCGCGCCGATCGCGGCCGCCATCGCCTGCTCGACGATGAAAACCTCGCTCGCGCCCGCCTGCAGCGCCGAGTCCTTCACGGCGCGCTTCTCGACCTGCGTGATGTCGGACGGCACGGAAATGACGATCTTCGGCCGCACGAAGAGCGAGCGCCCGTGCGCCTTCTTGATGAAGTAGTCGAGCATCCGCTCGGTGACCTCGAAGTCGGCGATGACGCCGTCCTTCATCGGGCGGATGGCCACGATGTTGCCCGGTGTCCGGCCGAGCATGTCCTTGGCGGCGCTGCCCACGGCCTCCACCTTGTTCGTGATCTTGTTCACGGCCACGATAGAGGGCTCGCGCACGACGATCCCGCGGCCTTCCGCGAAGACGAGCGTGTTCGCTGTGCCGAGGTCGATCGCGAGATCGGAGGAGAAAATCGAGAAGAAGGAACGAAAAGCCAAGACGGGTCCTTTCACGGGTCCGGCAGCGCTGGCCGCCGCCCCCCTTTGTCAATTGCTACTGATGAGCACCGATTCCTTTTTGACCGTCTCACCGCCGGCCGTGCGCGACTTGATGACGATCGTCTGCAGGCCGTCGCCGCCCATGGAGATGACCTTCCGGAACGTACCGTCCCCACCGACATCCGCGATCTCGCCGTTGACGGTGACGGAGGCGCCGGGAGCCGTGCGCCCGACGAGCACGACGGACGAGCCGACGACGTTTGGCCTCTGCGTGATGACGAGATCGGGAGGCAGCGTGTCGATCCTCGCCTGGGAGAGCTCGCCGGATTCGACCTTGAAACGGCGGGACGCCGACCAGTCCGAAAGGGCGGGCGGATTTCCCTTTCGCAGGGAACGCACGTGCCAGAAATACGCACCCGGCTGGATCTGGGAGATGTTGATGAGAACCTCGGCCTTGCTGCGTTCGCTCGCGCCGATGTCGAGGATCGAGTCCTTGACGAAGAACCGGCTGCGCGCGATCTCGACCTCGTAGGTCGTCGCGTCCGTCACCTTCGACCAGCGCAGGCGCAGGGGATCGCGCTTCTTGAAGTCGATCTCGAGGTTGTCGTCCGGCACGGTGAGCGACGGGGACTCGGGGAGCGTCGACTTCGGCCCGATGCCGCCTTCCTTCGACGCTGCCGCGCGTTCGCGCGGCCCGAGCACGGCCGTACGCCCCGCCTTGTCGGTGAGGGTCGTCGAGCCGGCGAAGCTGCTCACGTTCGTCCGCTGCGAGTCGGTGTCCATGCCCACGCTCGCATTCGTGCCGATGTTCGCCAGGGCGGCGTCCGTCGACACGGAGGCCTTGCTCTTGTCTCCCGTGTTGACGTCCGTCGTGCCCACGACGAGCTTCACGTTCGCGCCCGAAAGGCCGCCGGCGCCGTGCACTTCGAAGAGCGTCTCGGGCCGGATGCGGTACATCGTCCCGTCGTTCCAGAGCACCTCGGCGGTGCCGTTCGGGCCTGTCTTGATGAAGTCGCCCTCACCGACGCTCGTGTTGGGTTTGAGGCTCTCCCACGTGTTGCGGTTCGCCTTCTGGATCGTGACGTCGCCCGCGGTGTCGACGACGTTCGCATTGCTCTTCATGCTCGCGCCCGCGATGATCTTCAGCGCGCGCGACTTCACCTCGACGGCCGTCCGCGTGGCCTTCTCGTTCGAGCCCGCCGCGAGGTCCTTGCGCGCCTCGCCGAGCATCTCCTCGGCGGAAGCGATCTCCTTGCCGAGCAACGCCGCGTCCTTCTGCTGCCGCGCGCGGACGAGCGCGTCGTCGGCCTCGGCGATCGCCTGCTTTGCGCGGACGGCGGTCTCGTCGCGTTTCAGGAAGAAGAAGATGCCGCCCGCGATCGCCCCGGCGAGGACGAGAATGCCGATCAGGATCCGAACGAGCGTCTGGGTGGAGACGTAATACCATTCGAGCTGGGATTCCAGGTTGCTCCGGGACTTCTTGGGCATAACGCTCGTTTCTGGAAACCCTTACAGCAAAGCTTCTTATAGCATGCCAGGCGTCTGGCATGCCCTCCTTACGCGGCCTGGCCGCACTAACTTTACCGCCGTTTGCCTCTGGGGTATCGTCTTCGATTCCTTCGGGCCCCGTGGCGCGCGTGCGCCCCGGACGCGTCCGGTTTCGGAGAACAAAATGCTCAAGGCGCTGCGCGAGAACTTCAAGCACCTCCAATGGATACTCTGGGCGGTCATCGCCGTCTTCGTGATCTTCGTCTTCGCCGACTGGGGGATGGGTTCCCAGCGCGGCGGAGCCGGCGATGCGGCGCTCGCGGCGAAGGCCGGTGACATCCGGATCACGACCGCCGAGTTCCAGAGGGAATACGCCTTCGCCGAGGATCGCTACCGGCAAGCGTATGGCAAGAACTTCAGCCCCGAGCTCGCGCGGGCGATGAACCTGCCCGAGCAGGTCCTCAACTCCCTCATCGACCGCCGCCTGTTCCGCGAGGAGGCCGAGCGGCTGCACCTCAAGGTGACCGACGACGAGCTCACGCAGCACGTTCTCGGCATCAAGGACCCGCAGAGCGGCAAGGCGCTTTTCGCGAAGGACGGGGCCTTCGTCGGCGACGCGGCATACCGCCGCATCCTCGCGGCGAATCACCTGGTGCCGCAAGGCTTCGAGGAGCAGCAGCGCGAGCAGATCCTCCTCGAGAAGCTGAACCGGTTCTTCACGGAGTCCGTCGTCGTGTCCGACGACGAGGTGAAATCCGAGTTCGAGAAAAAGAACGTCAAAGCGAAGGTCGCCTGGGCGCTCCTGCCCGTCGTCTCGGTTGCGCAGGCACCCGTCTCCGACACGGAGGCCGAGGCATTCTTCAAGACGAACCCGACGCCATACATGCAGCCCGAGAAGCGCAGGGCCAAGTATCTGCTCGTCGAGACGGCGAAGATCAAGCCCACGATCCAGGTCTCGGATGCCGACGTCGCGGCCGACTACTCCTCCAATGCGGAGACCTACCGCAAGGGCGAGGAAGTGCACGCGCGCCACATCCTGTACAAGGCCGAGGCGGCGAACGACGCCTCGCAGAAGGCGAGGGCGGAGGCCGCGGTGCGCCGGCTCAAGGGCGGCGCGGCCTTCGCGGCGCTCGCGAAGGCCGAATCGGACGACCCCGGCTCGAAGGCGAACGGCGGCGACCTCGGCTCGTTCCCGAGGGGCCGCATGGTGAAGGAGTTCGAGGACGCGGCGTTCTCCGCGAAGGAGAGGGAGATCGTCGGGCCCGTGAAAAGCTCGTTCGGGTACCACGTCATCCAGGTGCTCGAGAAGACGGGCGAGCGCGTCCAGCCGCTCTTCGAGGTCTCGGCGGGCATACGCGCGCGCCTGCAGGACGACCGCGCGCGCGATGAGGCCAAACGCCTCGCCACGGGCCTCGCCGAGAAGGTCGCGAAGATGGGCAAGCCGTCCGACGACGATCTGCGCAAGCTCGCCGGCGGCGGCGTGACGTTCAACGAGACGGAGCTCCTCTCGCGGACGGACGCGCCCCAGGGCATCGGCTTCAACCCGCAGTTCAGCGAGAAGCTGTTCTCTCTCAAGGAGGGAGAGGCGGCCGCGGCCCCGGTCTCCACCGCGCGCGGCGAGGCCATCATCAAGCTCGTCGAGATCAAAAAGCCCGGCCTCCCGGCATTCGCCGAGGTCAAGGCGCGTGTCATCGCCGACATCCAGAAGAAAAGGCAGGACGAGGCGACGCTCGCGTCGCTCAGGCAGGCGATGGCCGCGAACGCGACGCTCGAAGGCATCGCAAAGAAGCTGAACCTCAAGATCGAGACGCCTGACGCGTTCGGGAAGGGCGGCCCGATCCCCGGGCTCGGCGCGCCGAAAGCCGTTCTCGACGCCGTGTTCGCCGCGAAGCCGGGCGAGCTGAAGGGCCCCATCGCCGTGGCGGAGCGCGGAGCGGTCGTCGTGCGCGTCGACAGCGTGACGCCGTTCGAGACGGCGGCGTTCGAGAAGGAGAAGGACACGCTGAAGGAGAGCCTGCGCGGCCAGAAATCGAACCGCCTCCTGCAGGCGCTCATCCAGAAAAAACGCTCCGATCTGAAGATCGACTTCAACCGCGAGCTCCTTTCACGGATGGGCGGCTCGAAGGCGTAGGGACGACGGACCACCGGTGATCGCCCGTCTCTCGGGGACCGTCCTCGATCTGCGCACGGACCGGCTCGTCCTCGACGTGGGCGGCGTCGGCTACGATCTCGCGATCCCGCTCGGCACGTTCTCCGCGCTCCCGCCCGTGGGCGAGAAGGCCGTCCTCCACGTCCACACGCACGTGCGCGAGGACGCGCTCTCGCTCTTCGGCTTCGCGACGCCGCAGGAAAAATACGTCTTCGAGCGCCTCATCTCGGTGTCGGGGATCGGGCCGAAGGTCGCGCTCACGGTGCTTTCCGGCCTGCCGCTGCCCGACCTCGTCCGCGCGATCGCGACGCAGAACGCTCGCGTCCTGGCAACGATCCCGGGAGTCGGCAAGAAGCTTGCCGAGCGCCTCGGCCTCGAGCTGAAGGAAAAGCTGGCGGGCTTCGGCGCGGGCGTGGGGGCCCCTTTCTCGACCGGAAAGGCCTCGGCCGTGGAGGACGCGATCGGCGCGCTCGAGAACCTCGGCTACAAGCTCGCGCAGGCCGAGCAGGCAGTGGAAAAGGCCGTCAAGGACGTCGGGATCGACGACCTGAACAAGATTCTCCAGGCCGCGCTGAAATCCCTGGCGCGATAATCGCCTCGGATGGACGAACGCATTCTCTCGGGGGTGCTCCAGACGGCCGAGGCGGACCCCGAGGTCACGCTCCGCCCGCGCGCGCTCCTGGAGTTCATCGGGCAGCCGAAGCTGAAGGAGACGCTCGGCGTCTTTCTGCAGGCCGCGCGGCAGCGGCAGGAGCCGCTGGACCACGTTCTCCTCTGCGGCCCGCCCGGCCTCGGAAAGACCACGCTCGCGCACATCATCGCCCGCGAGATGGGCGCTCAGATCCGCGTCACGTCCGGCCCCGTTCTCGAGAAGGCGGGCGACCTCGCCGCGATCCTCACGAACCTCGCGCCGGGCGACGTCCTTTTCGTGGACGAGATCCACCGCATGCCGCCCGCGGTCGAGGAGATCCTCTACCCGGCGATGGAGGACGGGAAGCTCGACCTCGTCATCGGCACCGGGCCCGGCGCGCGCACGGTCGAGCTCAGGCTCCCGCCGTTCACGCTCGTGGGCGCCACGACGCGCGCCGGCCTCCTGTCGCAGCCGTTCACGGCGCGGTTCGGCATCACGCACCGGCTCGACTTCTACGACGCTGAGGCGCTCGCGACGATCGTGACGCGCTCGGCCACGATCCTCGGCTGCCCCGTCGAGCCGGCGGGCGCGCGAGAGATCGCGCGGCGCAGCCGCGGCACGCCGCGCATCGCGAACCGACTCCTACGCCGCGTGCGCGACTACGCCGAGGTCGCCGGGGAGAGCGCGATCACCGAGCGCGCGGCGGAGGTCGCGCTCGACAAGCTCGAGGTGGACCAGCACGGCCTCGACGAGATCGACCGCCGCATCTTGACGCTCGTCATCGAGAGGTTTTCCGGCGGGCCCGTCGGCCTCTCGGCGCTCGCACACTCGCTCGGCGAAGACAAGGGCACGTTGGAGGATCTGTACGAGCCGTTCCTCCTGCAGTCCGGCTTCCTGCAGCGGACGCCGAAGGGACGGGTGGCCTCCGCCCTCGCGTATCGCCACCTCGGGCTCAAGCCGGCCTCGGGTCCGGGAACGCTGTTTGGCTGACGCGGTCGCGGGCCCCCGGCGACGCGGCCTCCTCGTCTACAACCCGAAGGCAGGCGGTGCCCGGCGAGTCGATATTCCGGGCCTCGTCGCGCGCGCAGCAGCCCGCGGCCTCGACCTCCTCGCGCTTCCGACCGAGCGCCCGCGCCACGCCACGGAGCTCGTGGCCGCGAGGGTCGGTATGGCGCTCGACGTCGTCGCGGTCGTCGGCGGGGACGGCACCGTGGGCGAGGTCGCCGAGGCTCTCCTCCACACGGACGTGCCGATCGCGATCCTCCCGACGGGCACGGCGAACGTCGTCGCGCGCGAATACGGCGTCGGCCGCATGCTCGCCGAGGCAGAACGCGCGCTGACGTCGCGGCGCACGCGGCCGATCACCATGTGGCACGCCGCGGGACGCACCTGCCTCATCGGCGTGGGCGTGGGGTTCGACGCGCGCGTCATGAAGAACGTCGTTCCCTGGCTCAAGCGCGCCTTCGGACGGACCGGCTACAGCTGGACCGCGACCCTCGAGTGGCTGAAATACGAGTT
>CALAQS010000142.1 GCA_937888435.1 uncultured Acidobacteriota bacterium | reverse complement strand
CTACTTCTTCCGCAGCTCCATCAGGACCTGTTTCGCGATGGCCTTGAGCGTGTCGAAAACGCCCTGGCCGGTCGGGGCGGTCGCCTCGAATGTGGGCTCGCCCTTGAAGTTGAGCTGGCGGTAAAGCTCCTCGGCGGAGATGGCCGTGGGCAGGTCGCGCTTGTTGAGCTGCAGGACGTAGGGGATCGCCTGCAGGTCGAAGCCGTGGTCGACCAGGTTCTTCTCGAGGTTCATGAGCGACTCGACGTTCGCGTCCATGCGCGCTTCCTGCGAGTCGGCCACGAAGACGACGCCGTCGACGCCCTTCAGGATGAGCTTGCGGCTCGCGTCGTAGAAGACCTGCCCGGGCACCGTGTAGAGGTGGAAGCGCGTCTTGAACCCGCGCACGGTGCCGAGGTCGAGCGGCAGGAAATCGAAGAAGAGCGTGCGGTCGGTCTCGGTGGCGAGCGAGATGAGCTTGCCCTTGGCGGCCGGGTTCGTCCGGTCGTAGATGTACTGGAGGTTCGTCGTCTTTCCGCAGAGGCCGGGACCGTAGTACACGATCTTGCAGTTGATCTCCCGCGCGGCGTAGTTGATGAACGTCATGCGCGGCTACTCGCGAAAGAGGCTGTCGATGTCTTCGTCGGTGATCTCGGCGAACGGCGAGTCGTAGCCTTCCTGGCGGCGTGTTTTTTCGCTCTCGACCTTCTTCTGGATGGTGTCGAAGATGCGCTCGAGCTCGCCGTTCGCCTTGCGCACTCGCAGCCGCACGAGGCCAAGAGACGAGCGCTCGTCGAAGATGACGACGAGGATGACGCGCTGGCCGACGATCGAGATATAGACGTTGTCGCGCTCGCCCTCGTGGAAGAGGACGGGGAATTCCTTCTCACCAATGAGCCGCGCGAGGCCATCCGTGGCGGCCACGTTGCCGGCCGTGAGCGACGCGAGCGACGTCGTGTCGAGGGATTCCATGTCGCCCATGGCGGCGATCTGTTGACCGTTCTTGTCGACGATGAAGACGACTTTCGCCTGGGCGTCCGCCTTCAGGCGTCCGATGACGTCCTTGAGCTGATGAAACTCCTCGTCAAAAAGAATGAAATCCGACATGCGTCTTTGAACGCAAGTCTACCCGATCAGATCTCCCGGCGGCCCGCGAGGGATCTGGAAAGGGTCACCTCGTCCGCGAATTCCAGCGCGGCGCCCACCGGAAGACCGAGCGCGAGGCGGGTTACCTTCACGCCCAGCGGCTTGAGGCGGCGGGCGAGATACAGGGCCGTGGACTCACCCTCGACGTTCGGATTCGTCGCCAGAACGACCTCTTCGACGCCTTCACCCGGTGCCGGAGACTCGACGCGCGCGAGGAGATCGGTGACGTTGAGGTCGTCCGGCCCGATGCCGCGCAGCGGCGCGAGCGCTCCGCCCAGCACGTGGTAGCGGCCCCGGAACTCGTGCGTCCTCTCGAGGACGTCCGCGTCGGCCGCATCCTCCACGACCGCGAGGAGGCGCCCGTCGCGCGACGGGTCCGAGCAGATCGCGCACGGATCGGCCTCGGTGAGGGCGTGGCAGACCGAGCACGAGCGCGTGCGCGCCCGCGCCTCGGCCAGCGCGGTCGTCAGCGCCGCCGTGTCGTATTCGGGTGCGGCCAGGAGGTGGTACGCGAGCCGGCGCGCGCTTTTCGGCCCGATGCCCGGCAGCGTCTCGAGCGCCGCCACGAGCCGAGCGAACGCCGGGAGGCCGGCCACTTTCCTATCGGCCCTTCGCCCGGTCGGGCCCGCCGTCGCGCTTCACGTCGGCGATCTCGCCGCCGAAGAGATCCATCATCCGCTTCACGCGTTCGTCGGTCGCGACCTTCATCTTGAGGTGCTCTCTCTCGAGCGTCTTTGGGTCGGCGACGGCCGCCGCCGCCGTGAGATCGCCCGCGGGCGGGGCCACGCCCTCGACGGTCACTTTCGCGCCCTTCCCGAGGACGGCGATCGCGGCCTCCTCGAGCACCTTCGCCATCGCGGGCTCGGCCAGGCGCTTCTCGGTCACGATGCTCGGCGGGTCGAGCGAGATGAGAACGTCCTTGCCCTCGAGCCGGATCGACGCGTCCTCGAGTACGGCGCCGAGCTGTGAGTGCTTCTTCTCGACGGCCGCGCGAAACGCGCCCGCGAGATCCGGCGTCCGCAAGGGGTCGGGAATGATCTCCAGAGGCGTCAGGCCGACGAAGCGGGGGACGTCGGAAGAAGAGGAATTTTCTGCTTCGGACGGCAAACCGGCACGGTTGCTCATCGCCAGCCGCGCAGGAGCAAATGCAACGTCTGAAGATTTCTTAGAAGGGGAAGAGGGAGAGGAGGCCGGCGCGCCGCTCGACGCGCCAGGCGCTCCGGGCATCACGGGGATTCTCCCAGCAAGAATTTCCTCTATTGGAATGAGCCGCGGGAGCTCCGCGAGCTTCAGGAGCAGGACCTCGAAGGCGAGGGCCGGCACGTCCGAGCGGCGCAGCGTGCCGTCGGACTCGGACAGGAGGGAGAGGAGGCGGAGCAGCGTCGCGTAAGGCGTGAGGCGCGCGAACTCCCGCACGCGCTCGGCGCCCTCCTCCGAGAGCCCCGTCGGCGGTGGCGCCGCCGGATCGGCGGCGAGGCGCACGGCGCCGCGCACGAGCGCGGTGAGGTCGTGGAGCGTGGCCCGCGGCTCGGCGCCCGCGGCCTCGAGCTCGGCGCAGCCCTTGAAGACGCCGATACGGTCGGAGGCCAGCACCGCTCCGAGCAGCGCGATGAGCGCCGTGCGGTCGGGCGCGCCGAGGAGCGCCGAGACGTCTTCCGACCTGACGCCGCCGCCGGAGCGCGCGACCGCCTGGTCGAAGAGCGAGAGGCCGTCGCGGAGGCTGCCCGTGGCCGCTGCGGCGAGCGCGGCCAGCGCCGCGCGCTCGACGGCGGGCTTCTTCCCCTTTGCATCCTGCCCCGCGTCGACGACCTCGAAGCCCTCGCGCGCGGCGATGTCCGCGAGGCGGCCGACCACCTCGTCGTCCGTGAGGCGGCGGAAGTCGAAGCGCTGGCAACGCGACAGGATCGTCGCGGGAATCTTGTGCCGTTCGGTCGTCGCCAGGATGAAGACCGCGTGGGACGGCGGTTCCTCGAGGGTCTTCAGGAGGGCCTGGAAGGCGGCCGAGGAGATCGCGTGGACCTCGTCGATGATGAAGACCTTTCGCCGGTCGCGCGACGGCGCGTACGCCACGACTTCGATGAGATCGCGCGCCTGGTCCACCTTGCCGTGCGTGGCGCCGTCGATCTCCAGGGTGTCGAGAGAGCGGCCCTCGAGCACCTCCACGCACGACGCGCACGTACCGCAGGGAGTCGCCGTCGGGCGGTCGGACGAGCTGCAGTTGATCGCGGCGGCGAGGAGGCGCGCCGTCGTCGTCTTGCCGACGCCGCGCGGGCCCGAGAAAAGGTAGGCGTGCGCCAGCCGGTCGGCGGAAACCGCGTTCGTGAGGGCGCGGACGATCTCGTCCTGCCCCACGACGTCCGCAAACGTGCGGGGCCGCCATTTGCGGGCGAGGGGAACGTAGGCCGGAGCGTCGCTCACGAAACCGACTGTACTAGAGAATGAACC
>CALAQS010000141.1 GCA_937888435.1 uncultured Acidobacteriota bacterium | reverse complement strand
GTCAGTCGACCTCGACCGGCACCGTCAGAAACTGCATCCTCTCGGGCCGGCACGCGCCTTCGCCGCAGGCGCGATAGCGCGTGCGAACGGTCACGTCTCTCTTTCCTTTCGAGGCTTTCTGAGAGACGGAGAAAGAAACATTTGCTTCGAAGGTTCCCGTCCAACCTGTCTCGCCGGGACTCGTCGGGTCGGGCAGAAGCGCAGGCGCGGGGAGACGGATTTCTTCGAAGGTGAATTCGGACCCAGATCCGCTCGACATCTCGATGCGCAGTCCGTCGGGCCCCTGGAGATGCCAGCCCTGCTTGATCTTCAGCGTCAAGGAAATCCGCGAGGCCGTCCCGCGCTGCGCGCGATGCTTTGAAGGGAAAGAGACCTGCAGTACGTCTTCTTCGCCGGCGCCCGCGCTCGGGAGCAAACCGTACTTGTCCTCGAACTCGAACAGCGCTTCCAGCGCGAAGTACCACGACTCCGTGCCGTGCGGCGAGCGCGACATGAGCCACGACACTTCCTCGACGGCGTCGAAGGCCTCGCGGGCGATCTCGCGGTCGCCGGTTCTCAGCGCGAGACGCGCGAGGGCCCAGGCGGCGGCGCCGGAGGCCGAGGGAGTGGCCTTGTCGAAGAGGTCCCGCCCGTTCACGAGGAGCGTCTCGTTCCCGTCCCCGGAGAACGCGAAGCCCGGGCCGTCCACCCTTCGGAATCGCGCGCGCATCGAGGCGACGGCGGCGACGGCTTCGTCTCGCCACACACCGGGGCCGCCCTCGTCGTCCGCCTCGTCGAGATCGAGAAGCGCGTGCGCGAGGAAGGCCTCGTCCTCGAGGAACGAGGGGATTTTCGCGACGCCGTCCTTCCACGTGCGCTGAAGCCGTCCTTGCCCGTCGCGGCACTCCTCGAGCAGAAAGCGCGCGCCAAGACGCGCCGCGTCGAGAAACCGCACCTCGTTCAGGATCCGGCCGGCGATCGCGAGGCCCGAGACGGCGAGCGCGTTCCAGCCCGCGACTCGCTTGTCGTCGAGGGCGGGCGGGACGCGGCGCGAGCGCGCCGCGAGGAGCGCGGCGCGCATTGGCGCGAGCCGTTCTTCGGATTTCGGAGGAATCTTCTTGGAAAGAAAAAGAATTGAACGGCCCGTGAAGCGTCCAGTCGCCTCGTCGCGAAAGTTACCCTCCGGCCTGACTCCGTACCATTCGCAGAAGTCCTTTCCCTCTTCCTCGCCGAGAAGCTCACGGATTTCGCTCGGGTCCCAAACAAAAAATTTCCCTTCCTCCCCCTCCGAATCCGCGTCCGTCGACGCGTAGAAGCCGCCTTCGGGGCCCGTCATCTCTCGGAGGAGGTACTCCCCCGTCTCGCGCGCGACGCGCGCATACGTCTCGTCGCCCGTGAGCGCGTACGCGCGCGCATAGAGCCCGAGAAGCTGCGCGTTGTCGGTGAGCATCTTCTCGAAGTGCGGGACGAGCCACTCGGCGTCCGTGGAATACCGGTGAAAGCCGCCGCCGAGATGGTCGCGGATGCCGCCGAACGCCATGGCGTCGAGCGTGGCCTCCGCCATCGCGAGCGCGGCGGCGTCGCCTCCCGCACCCCGGCGGAGGAGCCAGGCGAGCGCGAGGTGCGGGGGAAACTTCGGCGCGCCGCCGAAGCCGCCGTGGGCGGGGTCGAAAACCTGAGTCAGGGTTGCGCCGAGGAGGCCGAGGCGGGCCGGCGAAAGGGGCTCGGCCGCGCCACGGGCCGCGAGGCCGGACGCCGCGGCGACTTCGGCGGCGATCTCAGCGGCGCCGCTTTCGAGGTCGGCGCGCCTCTCGCGCCACGCGGCCTCCAGCCGCCCGAGAACCGTGAGGAAGCCCGGACGGCCGTGCCGGTCGTCGGGCGGGAAATACGTTCCGGCGAAGAACGGCCTCTTGTCCGGAAGAAGGAACGCGGACAGCGGCCAGCCTCCGCGCCCCGAGGTGAGCTGGACGGCCGTCATGTAGACGTCGTCGACGTCGGGCCGCTCCTCGCGGTCGACCTTTACGCTGACCCAGTGCTCGTTCAGGGTGCGCGCGATCTCCTCGTTCTCGAAAGACTCGCGCTCCATCACGTGGCACCAGTGGCAGGACGAATAGCCGATCGAGAGAAAGACGGGCTTCTCCTCGCGCCGTGCCTTCTCGAACGCCTCGTCGCCCCACGGGTACCAGTCCACCGGGTTGTGCGCGTGCTGGCGGAGATACGGGGAGGATTCGCCGGCGAGGCGGTTCGCCATCGTCGTAGCATCTCACCATGCGCAAAGCGGATTACGGGATCGACGCCCCGGGCGTCATCCGGAATCTCTTCGTCATCGGAGGGGTCCTGCTCCTGGCGACGCTCTTCGGGCCGGCGGGCGTCGGACCCTTCCGGGTGGGCGGCACGAGCGTGACGCTGGAGACGCGCGGCATGTTCGCGGGAGGGGCCGTCTCGTGCCTGCTCGGGGGAGCCCTCATGATCCTCTACGCCGAGGTCGGCAAGTTCCGCCATCGCGACCGGATGCTCGCGATGATCCCGTGGACGGGCGCCGAAAACGTCCTCGACGTCGGGGCCGGGCGCGGACTGCTCGCCATCGGCGCGGCGAAAAGACTCACGACGGGGCGTGCTGTCGGGATCGACATCTGGAACGCGGCGGATCTCACCGGGAACACCGCGGACGCCTTCCTCGCGAACGCGGAGGCCGAGGGCGTCGCCGAGCGCATCGAGGTCCGCAGCGCGGACGCCCGCAGGATGCCGTTTCCCGACGCGTCGTTCGACGTCGTTCTCTCGAACGTCTGTCTCCACAACATCCCGGATGCGAAGGGCCGCGCGGAGGCCTGCCGCGAGATCGGGCGGGTGCTGCGGCCCGGGGGCGTGGCCCTCGTCTCGGACTTCCGGGAGACGGCGCTCTACGCGGCGGCCTTTCGCGAAGCGGACTTCAACGTCGAAAGGTCCGGCCTCGGCCTCTTCGACACCTATCCGCCGATGCGCATCGTCACGGCCCGCAAACCGAAGGACTGAGCCAGCGCCCCGCTAGTTCTCGCCGAGCGCGGCCCCCGCGGCTTCTTCCGCCGCTGGCGTCTCCGCGAGGGGCGACTCTTCGACCTCGGCGGCGTCTGTGTCCACGGACGAAGGCTCTACGTCGAGGCTCTTCGAAACCTGGCGCGTCCGCGCCTCGTGGGTGGCAGGTGGCGGCGTGGCAGGCTCGGCCCAGACGCCACGCCGGTCCGACATCGCGCGCATCTCGAGGACCGCGAGAGACGACGCGAGCCGGCCCGCGCGCCGCTTGGACGGCCAGGCGAGGCCTGCCCTGACGAGCTCGGCGCTCAGGCTTCTGCCGCCCGGAAGGGTCACGTAGGCCTCCCGGCTTCCATCCGCGAGCCGGGCCTCTTCGACGTTCACGTCGCGGCCGAGGGCGAGCCGATTCGCGAGGGCGCGCGCCTCCCGGGCACGGAGGTGACCCTTTTCGGGGAAATCGACCTCGGCCATGCGCAGGCTCCGAGGACGGCCGTCCCTGAGAACGATGACCTGGGCGCTCTCCGAAATCGCCACGACCCGGCCCGTATAGCGGTTGGACGCCGGAAAAACGAACGTGAGAAGGCCGACGATCCCGAGCCAGCCCCCGGCGACGACCGCTGCGAACGGCTTGCGAAGTCGCTTTTCCGTGACGCTCACGCATCGGGCGACGCAAGAAACGGACCTGGAAATCATTCAAGCGGCGTCCTGTCGAAGGGCCGGGGCATGATCCTGCGAGCTTGGGGCGGCCAAGCCCTGCGGCGATAAACTCCCGGCGGATGAGACTGATCTCGTTCCTTCCCTCCGAAGCCGACGCCGCGACCTCCGGCATCTTCGCGTCTCCCAGGCCGCGCCTCGGGGCGGTCGTCGGGGAGGATCGGATTCTCGAGTTCGCTCGTGCCGACGCCCGGTTCGCGAAGGTGGGGATGCTCGACCTCGTCGAGCGCGCCGAGGAGCTCCTGCCGAAGGCAGGCGCCCTCCTCGGGATGGCCTCCGAGGTACCGCGTGAGGCCTTTCACTCCGAGCAGGCCGTCACTCTTCTCGCCCCGCTGCCGCGCCCGGTCTCGATCCGCGACGGCTACGCGTTCCGCCAGCACGTAGAGACGGCGCGCAGGAACCGCGGCCTCGGGATGATTCCCGAGTTCGACGCCTTCCCCGTCTTCTACTTCACGAACGCGCTCGCGGTCATCGGTCCCGGCGAGCTGCGCGTGGGCCGCGGCCGGCTCGAGAAGCTGGACTTCGAGCTGGAGGCTTTCTGCGTGATCGGAAAGAGGATCACGAACCCCACGCTCGCCGAAGCCGACGACGCGATTTTCGGCTACGGCGTCCTGAACGACTTTTCGGCCCGCGCGCTCCAGACGGAGGAGATGAAGCTGAACCTCGGCCCGGCAAAGGGCAAGGACTTCGCGACGGGTCTCGGCCCGTGGCTCGTCACGAAGGACGAGCTCAAAGACCGGCTGAAGCCTTCGCCGAAGGGCAACGTCCTTCACGCGAGGATGTCGGCGACGGTGAATCACGTCCCCGTCTCGGACGGCGACGTCTCGCAGATGCGCTGGACATTCGCCGAGATCATTCAGCGAGCGGCCGACGGCGTGACGCTCGAGCCCGGAGAGGTGATCGGCTCGGGCACCGTCGGAACCGGCTGCTTTCTCGAGCTGAACGGCTCGAAGATCACACACGACCAGTGGCTGAAGCCGGGCGACGTCGTGAGCCTCACGATCGACGGACTCGGGACTCTCACGAACACGATCGTCGAGGACCCTTCAAAATGAGCTTCCCGCCCGACGACCTCTCGTCTTTCTATTCCTTCAACGAGTGGGCGAACGCGCGCGTCCTCGAGACGCTGCGCGCGCTGCCCGAGGCCGATTACGTGAAGGAGCAGGGCGGCGGCTGGCCTTCGCTGAGAGCCGCCTTCGTCCACCTCGCGGGCGCCACGGACGCCTGGGCCGAGCGCTTCTCGGGGCGTGAGGCGACGCGCCTCGCGACGATCGAAGAGCTGCCGGGCCTCGAGGACGCGGCGCGCGTTCTCCTCGCGGCGCAGGGAAAGCACCGGGCGCTCCTCGCCACGCATACGCCCGAACGCCTCGCGAGCCCGTTCGTCTGGAAGAACCTGAAAGGCGAGGAGAAGACGGCCCCATTCTGGGTGGTCGCCCGGCACGTCGTGAACCACCAGACGTACCACCGCGGCCAGATTTCCACGATGGTGCGGCGCCTCGGCCACGCGCCGAAATCCACGGACATGGTCGTCTGGGGAGTCGAGCAGGCCGGCCGCCGCTGACCGCGACTTCATCCTAGAATCCCCCCAGATTGGCCTCCCTCAGGCAGACGTTCCTCGACCGCTGGCTTCGCCGCGGAATCATCACGAGCCTCGGGCTCGGTTTCACGATCCCCTATTTCAGGCTCCTGAACCGCGTCCGGGTCACGGGCGACGCGATCATCGACAAACTCCCGCGGAAGAACGTCATGTTCCTCTCGAACCACCAGACATACTTCATGGAGGCGATGGCGATTTTCGACGTCGTTTACATCCGGCATCGCCTCCCTCTCGAGAACCCGTTCATGCGCTTCTCGGCCGCGACGGAGACGATGAAGCAGAACCTCCTGACTCAGCTCTTCTCGAAAGGCGGCGGCGTGACATTCCGACGAAGCTTCCGCGAAGGCGGGAAAGACGTGAAGCGCGGGGCGGACTTCGAGGGCATCGCGAAGGTGGAGGAGGCCATCGCGAGCGGCTGGCTGCTCCACTTTCCCGCCGGCACGACCCAGAAGGGCGCGCCGCTGCGCCCCGGCGTCGCGCAGCTCCTCCACCGCACGCAGGCTGTCGCGGTCCCCGTCCGCGTGGACGGGTTCCGCGAGCTCCTCCTCTATAAGCAGATCCCGGGAAAGGTGCTTAAAAAGTGCCGCGTCGCCCTGCACCCGCCCCTCGACCTCGCGAAGTTCTACGCGGCGCCGTACCACAAGGACGCGGGCACGGAGGTCGTCGAGCGACTCTCCGCGATCCTCGTGGACTCCGCCTGAGCTCCGGCCGACATGAACGTCCTCGGCTTCACCGCTCTCCTCTTCTCCGGCGCGGCCGCCGCGGGCCTCGTCGGCGCGCTCACGGGCCTCGGCGGCGGCGTCGTCCTCGTCCCGCTACTCACTCTCGGCCTCGGCGTCGACATCAAGTACGCGATCGGGACCGCCCTCGTGGCCGTGATCGCGACGTCGAGCGGCGCCGCGGCGGCCTACGTCCGCGAGGGCTTCTCGAACGTGAGGATCGGCCTCTTCTTCGAGATCGCGACGACGCTCGGCGCGCTCCTCGGCGCGTTCCTCGCGGCGCGGACGCCGACGTCCGCGATCGCCGTGATCTTCGGCGCCGTCCTCCTCGGCTCGACGGCGTTCTCGTGGAAGGGGCACGCCGCGGCGGCGGGGATCCAATCTCCCGACCCGCTCGCGACGCGTCTCGGCCTGAACGGGTCCTTTCCCTCCCTCGCCGGTGGCGAACAGGCGTACTTTCCACGGCGCGTCCCGCTCGCATGGCTGCTGATGGTCGTCGCGGGCGCGGTCTCGGGCCTCCTCGGAATCGGCTCGGGCGCGCTCAAGGTCCTCTCGATGGACAACGTCCTCGGGCTCCCGTACAAGGTCTCGACGACGACGAGCAACTTCATGATCGGCGTGACGGCGGCCGCGAGCGCGGGCGTCTACCTGAGCCGCGGGTACATCGACCCGGCGCTCGCCGCGCCCGCCGTCCTCGGTGTCCTCGCGGGATCGGCGCTCGGCGCCCGGATCCTGACTGCCGCCCGCTCGAACGTCCTCCGCCTCGTCTTCACGGCCGTCGTCCTCGTCATGGGGATCCAGATGATCGTCCAGGGTCTCCGGGGGGCGGTGTGATCGCGGGCCGCAAGCAGCGGCGCCTCGCGCGCGAGGTGGGCGGTATCCTGCGCCTCGGCGTGATCCTGTCGAGCGCCGTGATCGTCCTCGGCCTCGTGCCGTTCCTCGCACGGGAGGGCGCGCGGCACGCCGATTACCACGTGTTTCGCGGCGAGCCGGCGGTCTTCCGCACCGTCCCGGACGTGCTCGCGTACGCGGCCCGGGCCCACCCGCGCGGGATCATGCAGCTCGGCGTCCTGCTCCTCATCGCGACGCCGTTCGCACGAGTCGCGCTGTGCCTCGTCGAGTTCGCACGCGAGCGCGACCGGCTCTACATCGGGGTCACGCTCGTCGTCCTCCTCACGCTCTCCTGGGGACTTTTCGGCGCGGGCTGACCGTCCCTCAGGAGACCGTCAGCTCGAACGCGGGCGGCTCGACCATGTGCTTTTTGACGGCGCACTGGTCGACCGCGCGCTGGATCGCGCCCGTGTATTTCTCCGGGAAGCCGGGCGGCAGCGTGAGCGCGACCTTGATCGTCGCAAGGCGCTTCTTCGCCTCGTCGCGCACGGTCTCGAGCGAGAGGCCGAGCCCCTCCGTCGCGATCCCGCGCTCCTGACAGAAGCGGAGGGCGTAGAAGCCCATGCACGTCGCGATCGAGGCCAGGAAGAGGTCGAACGGCGCGGGCGCGGAGTCTTCCCCGTGCGGGCGGGGCTGGTCGGTCCGAACCCGGTGGCCCTTCACGTCGGCCTCGACGGCCACCCCGCCGGGGAACGAGACGGCGATGTTCACGCGGCTCCCCCGGCGCAGCAGGACGCCTTCGCCTCGGGCAGGGTGTCTTTCACGCCCGCCTTCCTCAGGATCGTCATCATCGGGCACCACTTCGAGAAGCCGCTCTGCAGGAGGTTCGCACCCACGAAGGCGGTGAAAAGGAAGAACCCGGGGTGAACCCAGTATCCGAGGGCGACGGAGGCCAGGACGAAGAACCCGGCGATGGCGCGGACGGCGTCGTTGACGGTCATCGGTCTCTCCTTGCGGGACGGCGTTGCCGACCCTTGACTTTTATAACCATATAGCTATATATTAGCCCGTGTGAACGAAAAACGCAATCCCCTCGTTCTCTTCGGACTGGCGGCGGCGCTGGCCTCTCCCGCCCGGGCCGGCGAGCCCCAGACTCCTCCGTCTCCCCTGACGCTCGCCGCCGCGATGCAGAAGGCCCGGGAGAGCGCCCGGGATGTCACGGCCGCACAGGCCCGCCAGGGGGCCGCCGAGGCCCGGGCCTCCCAGGCGAAGGCCATGCGCCTCCCGTCGTTCAACCTGACGGCGCTCTTCATGCGCACGAACAACCCGGCCGAGGCGTTCGCCATGAAGCTGAACCAGGGCACGTTCTCGTTTCCGGAATTCGTCGCGAGCGACCCGAACGACGCCGCGCCGCTCAACACCGGCATCACGCGCGCCGAGATCGCCCTCCCCCTCTTCACGGGCGGCGAGCTCTCGGGCCGCATCGACCAGGCCCGCCTCGCGGCGGCGGCCGCCTCCGGTACGTCTACGTGGGTGGCCGACAACGCCGCCCTTTCGGCCGCCGAGGCGTACGTGATGGTCGCCCAGGCCGAGGAGTACGCGGCCCTCCTCCACAAGTCGCGTGACACGGTCGCCGCCCACGTCAAGCTCGCCGGAGATTACGTCACGCAGGGCATGCTCGTCCGCTCGGAGCTCCTGAGGGCCGAGATCGAGCTGGCCCGGATGGACGACCTCGTGACCGAGGCCGACGGCCGCGTGAGGATCGCGAATGCGAATCTCGCGTTCCGGCTGGGCGCCGCGGGCGGCTCCTCGTGGGCCCTGTCTCCGCTGCCCGATCCCCGCCCCGTCGCGGTACCCCTGGACGGCTGGCTCGAGACCGCCGGACAGCGTTCCGATCTCGTCTCTGCCCGAAGACTGCTGGCCGCGGGCGAGCTCGAGGAAAAGGTGAAGCAGGCGCCCTTCTGGCCGAAGCTCGCGCTCATCGCCAAAGGAGAGCTCTACGGCGACAGGCCGTTCGGGTCCACCGGCAGGTCGGGCTCCCTCACGGCCGTCGCGACCTGGAATGTTTTCCAGGGCGGCGCCGACCGCGCCGCGGTCTTCGCGGCGCGCGAAGATGCCCGCGCGGGCCGCGAGGACGTCGCCCGGTTCGCGGAGAGCGTCCGCCTCGAGGTCCGGCAGGCCTTCGAGGAAGCGAAGACGGCCGAGGCCCGGCACGAGACCGCGAGAAAGGCTCTCGAAGCCGCGCGGGAGGCCGAGCGGATCACGGACGACCGGTTCCGGGCGGGCGTCGTGAAGACGCTCGATCTCCTGGACGTCACGACGGCCCGCCGCGAAGCGGAAACGCGCGAGCTCGTCGCCCGCGCCGACGCGCACACGGCGGCCCTGAGGCTCGCCGTCAAGGCGGGGCGCCGCCCCGAGAGCGTTTTGAACGGAGGAACGGAGTGAGGAAGATCGAATTGAGGAAGATCGGACGGAATATCGGATTCGGATTTTCTTTGAAAGTGTTGCTCGGCGCGGCCGCGGCAGCTTCGCTGGGAGCCTGCAGCTCTCCGCATTCTCCTTCTAAGAAAGATCTCCCTCCGGTTTCCGCCGCCACGGCGCTGGTCGAGCGCGCCTCCCTGCCGGACCGCCTCACTCTCTACGGGACCGTCACGGCCGACCGGACGGCAGCCGTCTCGAGCCGCGTCATGGCGAACGTCGTCGCGGTCCCCGCGCGCGTCGGCCAGTCCGTCGCCGCCGGCGACGTCCTCGTCGAGATCGACGCCGAGACGACGAGAGGGCAAGAAGCACAGGCCAGGGGCGCGCTCGCGCAGGCCCGCGCGGCGCTCTCCCTCGCCGAGCGCAACTACGAACGCTACAAGGCCCTTGCGGCCTCGGGCTCCGCCTCGCCGCTCGAGCTCGACATGAACCGGATGCAGTACGAGCAGGCGAAAGGCGCCGTTCAGCAGGGCGAAGGCGCGGTGGATGCAGCCTCCTCCGTCGCACGTGAGTCCCGCGTGACGGCGCCGTTCGCCGGCCGTGTGGCCGCGCGCCTCGTCGAGGCCGGCGACCTCGCGGCCCCGGGCCGCCCGCTTGTCACGATCGAGTCCGCGACGGGCCGCCGCCTCGTCGTCCAGGTCCCGGCCGGCACGGTCGCGGCCTCGGGCCTCTTGGTCGGAAAGAAGCTCGCCGTGAGGATCGACGGCGCGGCCGCCGACCTGACGGGCACCGTCGTCGAGATGTCGCCCGGCGCCGACCTTGCCACCCACACATACACGGCGACGCTCGAGCTGTCAGGTGCTCCCGTCGCGACCGGCCTCACGGGCCGCGCGACGCTCGACGCCGCGGCGCGGCCGTCCGTCCTCGTCCCCGAGAGCGCCGTTCTCGCGAGCGGCGGCGTCAGCCTCGTCGCACTGAAGGACGGCGCCGGCAAGGCGCGCACGCGCGTCGTGACGACCGGCGCCTCGCAGGGCGGCAAGGTCGAGATCCTCTCCGGCCTCTCCGGCGGCGAGACGGTCCTCGTCGGCCTCACGGCGCCGCCCGCCGACGGCGCGCCCGTCTCCGAGCCGAAAGACGCCGAGGCGAAGGGTACAGCCCGGTGAGCGAGACTACCCCTCACGGTAAGGACGCGCGCGAGGCACTCCGCCGCAAGATGACGCGCCGGCCTCTCGGCGCCTCCGGGCGGATCGCGAAGGCGTTCCTCGAATCCAAGCTCACGCCTCTCCTCGTCGTCGCGTCGCTCCTCCTCGGCGCATTCGCGATCCTCATCACGCCGCGCGAGGAGGAGCCCCAGATCAAGGTCCCGATGATCGACGTCTTCGTCGCGCTCCCCGGCGCGACGGCGCCGGAGATCGAGAGCCGCGTCATCTCCCCCGTCGAGAAAGCCCTCTACCAGATCCCGAATGTCGAGTACGTCTACTCGACGTCGCAGCCCTCGGGCGGGATCGTGATCGTGCGTTTCCTCGTCGGGACGGACCCCGACCAGGCGGTCGTGCGCGTCCACGCGAAGATCGCCGAGCTCCAGCCGAATCTCCCACCCGGCGCCCTGCCGCCCGTCGTCGTGCCCCGCGGGATCGACGACGTGCCGGTTGTCGCGTACACGCTCTGGTCCAGGGACGCGACCCCGATGCAGCTCCGGCAGATCGCCGACGAGGTCAAGGCCGACTTCGCGCGGCACCCGCGCGTCTCGCAGGTCACGGTCCTCGGCGGGCAGCGCCGGGTCGTCAACGTCACGTTCGACCGCGACCGCCTCGCCTCCTACGGCGTCTCGCTCGTCCAGGCCTACGGAGCGCTCTCCAGCCTCAATTGGCGGCTCCCGGCGGGCAGCTTCTCGTCCGGCAACGCCGAGGTGCCCGTCGAGGTCGGCTCGCTCTTCCGGCGCGCCGAGGACGTCGGCACCGCGGTCATCGGCGTCGCGAACGGCAAGCCCGTCTGGCTGCGCGACGTCGCATCCGTCTCGGACGGGCCCGAGGAGCCCGCGCAGTACGCCTGGATGCTCACGAAGGCCGGGGAAGACGCCCCAGCCGTGACGCTCGCCGTCGCGAAGAAGCCGGGCACGAACGCCGTGACGCTCGTGAAGGAGCTGGACGCGCGCCTCGAGGGCCTCAAGGGCCCCGTCGTGCCCTCCAACGTGACCGTCACGAAGACGCGCGACTACGGCAAGACGGCCGACGAGAAGTCGTCGGAGCTCATTTTCCACGTCGGGCTCGCGACGCTCTCAGTCGTGATCCTCATGGCGTTCTTCCTCGGACTCCGAGAGGCGGTCGTCGTCCTCGTCGCGGTCCCCGCGACGCTCGCCCTCACGCTCTTCTCGTCTTACCTTTTCGGATACACGCTGAACCGCGTGACGCTCTTCGCCCTCATCTTCGCGATCGGCATCCTCGTGGACGACGCGATCGTCGTCGTCGAGAACGTCCATCGCCACTACGAGCTCGGCTGGGGCGAGCCGCGCCTCGCGACCGTCTACGCGGTGGACGAGGTCGGCAACCCGACGATCCTCGCGACGTTCGCAGTCGTCGCGGCCCTCCTCCCGCTCGCGTTCGTGTCGGGTCTCATGGGCCCGTACATGCGCCCGATCCCCGTGAACGCCTCGGCCGCGATGGTCTTCTCCCTCCTCGTCGCGTTCATCGTCTCGCCGTGGCTCACCTTCCGGCTCTTCCGGAAATTCGCCGAGGCACACCTCCGCGGCGAGGAGCACTTCGTCCCCGGCACCGAGGCGCCCGTCGAGGACCGCCTCGTCCGCCTCTACCGGAAGCTCTTCACGCCGCTCCTGAGGCACGCGGCCCGCCGCTGGGCGCTTCTCGGCGGCGTCGTCGTCCTGCTTCTCCTGTCCTGCGGGCTCTTCGTCGTGCGGGCCGTGAAGGTCAAGATGCTTCCGTACGACAACAAGAGCGAGCTGCAGGTCGTCCTCGACATGCCCGAGGGGACGACGCTCGAGGCCACCGCCGCTGCCGCGCGCACGCTCGCGGTCCTCGTGAGGACGCGGCCTGAGGTCGCGGACGTCGAGGTCTACGCCGGCACGTCGGCCCCGTTCAACTTCAACGGCCTCGTCCGCCACTACTTCCTCAGGTCCGGCCCGCTCGTCGCGGACATGCAGGTCAACCTCGCGCCCAAGGGCGACCGCTCGCGCGACAGCCACACGATCGCCAAGGAGATCCGGAACCTGATCGCGCCGGCCGCGAAGCGCCTCGGCGCGAACGTGAAGGTCACCGAGGTGCCCCCGGGCCCGCCGGTCCTCTCGACGATGGTCGCCGAGATCTACGGCCCGGACCCGGTCCGCCGCATCGCTCTCGCGAAGCAGGTCCGGGAGGTCTTCGAGTCCACCCCCGGCGTCGTCGACACGGACTGGCTCGTCGAGGACCCGGCCCCGAAGGTGGAGCTCGTCGTGGACCGTGAAAAGGCGATGTTGAGCGGCGTGACGCCCGAAGTCGTCGTCAAGACGCTTCGGATCGCGCTCAGCGGGATGGACGCCGGCCTCCTCCACGTGGACGCCGCCCGCGAGGCGGTTCCCATCGTCCTCAGGCTCGACCGCACCCAGCGCTCCGGCCTCGAGGGCCTCCTCGCGACGTCGGCCCCGTCGATGACAGGCAAGCTCGTCCCGATCCGCGAGCTCGTGACCGTCGTGAACGGCGTCCGCGAGCCCTTCGTCTACCACAAGAACCTCCAGCCCGTGACGTACGTCCTCGCCGAGATGGCCGGGGTGGCCGAGGCTCCCGTATACGGCATCCTCGACATGAAGAGCCGCATCGCGGCGCTCAAGGCGCCCGACGGGAGGCCCCTCGAGGTCCTCTCGACGACGCTCCCGACCGATTCGAACCGCTACGCGATGAAGTGGGACGGCGAGTGGCACATCACGTACGAGGTCTTCCGGGACATGGGGATCGCCTTCGCGGCCGTCATCGTCCTCATCTACGTCCTCGTCGTCGGGTGGTTCCGCTCGTTCGTGACGCCCCTCATCATCATGGCGCCCATCCCACTCACGCTCATCGGCATCCTGCCCACGCACGCGCTCTTCGGCGTCTTCTTCACGGCGACCTCGATGATCGGCTTCATCGCGCTCGCGGGAATCATCGTCAGGAACTCGATCCTCCTCGTGGACTTCGTGAACCTCGAGCTCGCGGCCGGCGAGCCGCTCGAGGAGGCCGTGGTGAAGGCGGGCGCGGTCCGCTTCCGGCCGATCGTCCTGACGGCGCTCGCGCTCGTCGCGGGCGGCGCCGTCATTCTCCTCGACCCGATCTTCCAGGGCCTCGCCGTCGCTCTCATCTCGGGCGTCGTCGTCGCGACCGCCCTGACCCTCGTCGTGATCCCGCTCCTCTATTTCATGTACCTCAAGACCGCGGGCGTTCCGCCGGCGGAGGAGGAATGAACGCGAGCCCGGGCCCCGGCAAATCCTCCACCCGCATCATTGACCCCGCCTGCTGCGGGCACGATGATCACCATATGGCGATGCACGCGCACCTGCCGCTGACCGATGCCGCCTGCGAAGAGGTCGCAACGCGCTTCCGGGCACTCTCCGAGCCCATGCGCCTCAAGATCCTGAGGCGGCTCTTCCGGAGCGAGGCCTCCGTCGGCGAGATCCTCGACGAGGTGGGCGGCACGCAGGCGAACGTGAGCAAGCACCTCGCGGTGCTGCACGGCTCGGCGCTCCTGGACCGCCGCAAGGACGGCACGCGGACCGTCTACTCGATCGCCGATCCGACGCTCCTGAAGATCTGCTCGATCGTCTGCGAGGGCGTCGAGCGCGGAGCCCGCGACAAGGCCGACGCGATTCTCGGACGCCCCCGCCGGAGCGCCCGCCGCTGAGCCCCGCGGCGTCCGCGCTCGGGACCGGAAAGGAAACGCAATGACCGACATCCGCCGGATGCACCCCGCCACCCGGATCATCCACGCGGGGCAGCACCCCGATCCCGCCACGGGTGCCGTCTCGACGCCGATCTACCAGACGTCCACGTTCGCGTTCCGAAACGCGGACGAGGGCGCGGCGCGCTTTCAGGGGAGGGACGCCGGGTATAAGTACACACGGCTCGGCAATCCCACGGTCGCGGCGCTCGAGGAGTGCCTCGCGACGCTCGAGGGTGGCTATGGCGCGCTCGGCGCCGCGACCGGCATGGCCGCGATCAACACGGTGTACGTCGCGTTCCTCGAGCAGGGCGCCCACGTCGTCGGGACCGACTCCGTCTACGGCCCGTCCCGCCTCGTCCTCGAGAACGAGTACCGGCGCTTCGGCGTCGCCTCGACGTGGGTCGACTCGTCGAAGCTGGAGAACGTCGCGGCCGCGATGCGGCCGTCGACGAAGATGGTCTACGTCGAGTCGCCCGCGAACCCGACGATGAAGCTGACGGACATCGCGGCGTGCGCGGACATCGCGCACGCGCACGGCGCGCTCCTCGTCGTCGACAACACCTTCGCCTCCCCCGTCCTCCAGCAGCCGCTCGCGCTCGGGGCCGACGTCGTCGTCCACAGCCTCACGAAGTACGTCAACGGCCACACGGACGTCCTCGGCGGCGCGATCGTCGCCGGCGCGCCCGCGCTCCTCGACCGGCTCCGCAAGGTCCACGTCGTCTTCGGCGGGACGATGGACCCGCATCAGGCGTGGCTCATCCTGCGGGGCGTCAGGACGCTCGGCCTGAGGATGGAGCGCGCGCAGGCGAACGCCCTCGAGATCGCGCGCTTCCTCGAGGCGCACCCCGGCGTCGCGTGGGTCCTCCATACGGGCCTCCCGAGCCACCCGCAGCACGCGCTCATGCTCCGGCAGATGGCGGGGCCGGGCGCGGTCTTCTCCTTCGGCGTGAAGGGCGGTCTCGAGGCGGGCAAGGCGTTCATCGACTCCGTGAGGCTCGCGACGCTCGCCGTGAGCCTCGGAGGCGTCGAGACGCTCATCGAGCACCCCGCCTCCATGACGCACACGGGGATGCCCCGGAACGAGCGCGAGGCCGCCGGAATTTCCGACGACCTCGTGCGTCTCTCCGTTGGCTGCGAGGACGTGCGCGACCTGATCGCCGATCTCGCGCAGGCGCTCGACGCGGCCGCGAAAGCGGCGCCGGCCGAGGCGGAAACAGCGGCGGCGGTCCACGACGGGGGACGACGATGAGCGGCGACGCCGCCTGGCTGTGGGGCGCCCTCCTCGTCTGGATCGTCCTCCAGAAGTTCGTCTTCCCACGCCTCGGCGTCCCGACGTGAGGGGTGCGCGGTCCCGCCGGCGGCGGGACGGGCTGCTCCCCGCGGGCGAAGACAGACACGCCTGAGACGAGGAAGCGGACGGACGCGTGACGCTGACCGCGGACGAGCTCTCACGGCGGAAGGATTCCTTCTTCAAGCGGAGAGAGGCGTTCGCCGCCCTCGGACACGACGGGGGGCGGGCCGCCGCCCTCGTCCTCGACGGCGCGGGGCTTCTCGACGGGCCGGCTCTCGACCTCGGATCGGGCATGGGCATCATGGCCCGCGAGCTCGCACGCCGCGGCCTCCCGGTCGAAAGCGTCGACGTGAGTACCGAGGACCAGGAGGTCGCCGCCTCTCTGACGGAGAGGACGGGACTCGAGTCGCGCGTGCGCTTCACGCCCGCGGACGGCGCCGCCCTTCCCTTCCCGGACGGGAATTTCGCCTCCGCCATCTCGTTCAACGTCCTCCACCACCTCGCGGACGGCGCGTCCGTCCTCCGCGAGATCGTCCGCGTCGTGCGGCCCGGCGGCGTGCTCGTGCTCGCGGACTTCTCGCGCGAGGGGTTCGACTTCGCGTCCCGTGTCCACGCCGCGGAGCGAGCCGTGCACCCGGAGGGACCCGTCACCCTCGATTGGGCGCGCGGCTTTCTCGCGAGCCTCGGGCTCGCGGAGACAGGCGTC
>CALAQS010000140.1 GCA_937888435.1 uncultured Acidobacteriota bacterium | reverse complement strand
CGAAAACCCGCGATGCGGACCTGCACGAGACGCGGATTCCATGCGGCAACGTCGTGCGTCGAGAGCGAGAGCCTCCGGACGGCGCCCGGCCTCAGCGAGTGGATCAGCACGTCGGCGCGCGCCACGAGACGGCCCAGCGCAGCCCGTCCCTTCGGCGTCTTCAGGTCGGAAAAGCGCACCTTCTTGCCGCCCGCCGTGAGGCGGTAGTAGACGCTGAGTCCGTCGTCGAGCGGCGGAAAGTGGCGCCCGGCCTCACCCTCCGGCGGCTCCACCTTGACGACCTCCGCGCCCAGGTCGGCGAGGAGGCGCGTGGCGATACCGCCCGGGAGGAGCGACGTCAGGTCGACGACGCGGATTCCCGAGAGGGGTCGGCCGAAGTTCGCCCTCACCCTCCGGCCTCGAGCACGGCGGCGTCGCCCTGGGCAAGGCCTCCGCAGATCGCCGCGAGTCCGCGTCCGCCGCCGCGTCGCCGGAGGGCCATCGCCAGCGTTCCCACGATCCGCGCCCCCGACGCGCCCACGGGATGCCCGATGGCGATGGCGCCGCCGTCGGCGTTCGTCCTCTCGCGGAGCGCGGCGAGCGCCGCCGTGTCATCCCCCGAGAGCCTCTTCGTCGAGACGAGCGGCACCGCCGCGAAAGCCTCGTTGATCTCGACCCGGTCGAGGGAGGCGAGAGGCAGCCCCGCCCGCACAAGCGCACACTCGGCCGCCGCGGCCGGGGCCTCGGCCATCCGCCGCGGCGCGAGTGCCACGGCGGCGTACGAAAGGAGCCGGGCGAGCGGCCGTACCCCGCGGCGGCTGGCCTCTGTCGCGGACATGACGACGAGCGCCGCCGCGCCCGCGTCGAGGCCGGGAGCGTTTCCCGCCGTGACGGTCGGCGAGCCGTAGACCGTCGGGAGCTTCCCGAGTGCCTCCAGTGTCGTCTCCGGCCTGGGGAGCTCGTCGGCCTCGAAGAGCTTCCCGCCCGGCAGCGTCACCGGGACGATTTCCTCGGCCGGGATTCCCTCGGCCAGCGCCCGCGCATACATCCGCTGCGAGCGGAACGCCCAGGCGTCCTGCTCCTCGCGGCCGATGCCGAATTCCACGGCGACCTCGCCGGCGTCCACGGACACCGGCGCGAACTCCGCGTACTCCATCCGGTACAGCGCGTCCTCCAGCGTCACGGGTCCCACGCGCGTTCCCCACCTCACGCGAGGCGAGACGACGAGAGGGACGCGAGAGAGATTCTCGACGCCGAACACGACGGCGACGCGGACGTCGCCCGCGCGAATCGCACGGTCGGCCATCTGGAGGGCCGCGATCGACGAGCAGCACGCGCGATCGAGCGTCAGGGACGGGACGGTGGCGGGCAGGCCCGCCTTCAGCAGCGCGCGCCGCGCGATGACGGGCGCGATGACGCCTGCTTCGGCATGGGCGCAGCATCCTCCGAAGACCTCGTCCACCTCCGCCGGGTCGAGGCCCGCGCGTAGGAGGGCGCCCGCGATGGCGGTGGCGGCCAGCTCCACCCCGGGGACGTCGCGCAGCGCGCCACCGAACTTTCCGAAAGCCGTGCGCGCGTACGACACGAGAACCGTCTCACCCATGCTCGTAGAAGCCCTTCCCCGTCTTCCGGCCAAAGTGTCCCTTCTCGACTCGTTCGAGGAGGAGGCGCGGCGGCGAGAAACGGGGACCGTGCGCCTCGGCAAGTCCGCGCGCTGCGGCGGTGAGGACGTCGAGCCCGACGTAGTCCGCGAGCTCGAACGGGCCCATCGGATAGTTGAGGCCGAGGCGGATGGCCGTATCGATGTCCTTCGGCGTGGCGATCCCCTCCTCGGCGATCCGGAAGCACTCCAGAACATGCGCCGCCAGCGCCCGCGACGTGATGAAGCCCCGGGCGTCGCGGCAGACGACGGTCTCTTTTCCCATCCGGCGGGAGAGCTCCTCGACCGCCGCGACGGTCTCGTCCGACGTCTCCTCCGCCCGGACGATCTCGATCAGCTTCATCAGGGGCGGCGGGTTGAACCAGTGCATCCCCGCGACGCGATCCCTCCGATTCGTCGCCGAAGCGATCTCGGCGATCGAGAGCTCGGAGGTGTTGGAGAGGAGGAGGGCGTTCGCGGGCGCCGCCCCATCGAGCCGGCGGAAGACCTCCAGCTTGAGCGCCAGATCCTCCGGAACCGCCTCGATGACCGCCTGCGCCTCGCTCACGGCCTCGGCCGGTTCGGTCGTGGTCGCAATCCGCGAGAGCGCGCCTTCGGCCTGCGCCTCGGTGAGCGTCCCGGCCTTCACGAGGCGCGCGAGACTCTTTCGGATCGAGACGAGGGCCTTCTCGAGGACGGCGGTCGAAACGTCGGAGAGATTGACCCTGAACCCCGAGGTCGCCGCGACCTGGGCGATGCCGCTCCCCATCGCCCCGGCGCCGATGACCGCGATCAAACGGGCTTCGACCGTCGCTTCCATGATGGTCCCGGATGCTAGAAGAACCGGCCCCTCTCCGCGAGCGTTGTGGAAACTCCCGGATTCCTCGGCTCCGCTTGAAGGCCCGTGACGAGATTGATGCAGCTGAACCACACTCAACAGCAAGCGCACGGCGCTATTCTTTAAGGGAAATGACGACATTGCGCGCTTAAGGAGGCCCGTCACAATGCCAGATCCCTCAGCCCTCGAAGCCAAGGCCTACTCGAAGGTCGACTGGCGGCTCATTCCCTTCCTGTTCCTCTGCTACATCCTGGCCTACCTGGACAGGGTGAACGTGGGCTTCGCGAAGCTGCAGATGGTCAAGGACCTCTCGCTCAGTGATGCCGCCTTCGCCTTTGGCGCCGGGATCTTCTTCATCGGCTACTTTTTCTTCGAGGTGCCGAGCAACATCCTCCTCAAGAAGTTTGGCGCGCGGGTCTGGATCGCCCGGATCATGATCTCGTGGGGCGTCATCTCGTCGGCGATGATGTTCGTTCACAGCGAGCGGATGTTCTACGTCATGCGCTTCCTGCTCGGCATCGCCGAAGCGGGGTTCTTCCCGGGAATCATCTTCTACCTCACGCTCTGGTATCCCTCGCGGCTCCGCTCGACGAGGACCGCGCTCTTCGTCTCCGCGATCGCCGTCTCCGGTGTTCTCGGGAATCCGATCTCGGGCGCCATCATGGACTCGCTGAGCGGTACGGCGGGCCTCGCGGGCTGGCAGTGGCTGTTCCTGTTCGAAGGCATCCCGTCGATCCTCGTCGGCTTCTGGGTGTTCTTCTATCTTGACAGCAGCATCCTGGACTCGAAGTGGCTCACGGCGGAGGAGAAGGACGTCCTGGCGAAGAACCTCGAGTCGGAGGAGAAGCACAAGAGCGAGGTGCACCTCAGCGACGCGTTCAAGAGCGGCAAGGTCTGGGCGCTGTGCGCGATCTACTTCACGCTCATGATCGGCCTCTATGGAATCTCGTTCTGGCTGCCGACGATCGTCAAGGCGTTCGGCGTGAAGGGCTATCTCAGGATCGGCCTGATCACGGCCATCCCTTACTTCGTCGCGGTCGTCGGCATGCTGCTCATCAGCCGGAGCTCCGACCGCACGGGAGAACGGCGGCTTCACTACGTGTTTAACGTGACCGCCGGTGCGATCGGTCTGATCCTCAGCGGCATCTTCGCCTCCAACCCGTATCTGTCGATCGCCTTCCTGTCGATCGGGACGCTCGGCGTCATCGGGTCGATGCCGGTCTTCTGGCCGATTCCCTCGGCGTTCCTCGCGGGCACGGCGTCAGCCGCGGGCATCGGCCTTGTCAACTCCATCGGCAACCTGGGCGGATACTTCGGGCCGCAGGTGCCGATCTGGGCGAAGAATTTCTCCACCGACCCGTCGGCCGCACTCTACGTGATCGCCGCGGTACTCGTCGTCGGCGCGGTGCTCACGTTCTTCCTCATCCCAAAGAACCTTTACGTGAGGGTCGGCCAGGCTGCCGAGCGGAGATAGAGGAAGCGGTCGCAGGGAGCGACCATGACGAACCCACTCACCGCGGACGCGGAGGCGATCTTCCGCGCGGCTCTCGAACGCGTGGATCCCGTGCCGATGATGAAACGCGTGCTGCGGCTCGACCGAGACGTCCTGCACGTCGAGACGGAACTCTCCTCGGCCAGCTTCGATCTCTCCACCTTCGATCGGGTGGTCGTGACGGGGATGGGAAAGGCGACCGCGCGCATGGCGCTCGGGCTCGAAGAGATCCTCGGCGACCGGATCGCCGACGGCCTCATTTCGGTGAAGGCCGGTCACGTCGAGACGCTGCGACGCGTGCGCCTGATCGAGGCCAGCCACCCGGTGCCCGACGAGTCCTCGTCGCGTGCGGCGGAGGAGATCCGGGCCTTCGCCGACGCGTGCGACGAACGCACGCTCGTGATCACGCTGATCTCGGGCGGCGGGTCGGCCCTGCTCTGCGCGCCGGCATGCGGCGCCGACGGCCGCTCCCTCATCAGCCTCGACGAAAAGAAAGACGTCACGCGCGCTCTTCTCGCGTGCGGCGCCACCATTCACGAGATCAACAGCGTGAGGAAGCACCTCTCGCGGATCAAGGGCGGTCGCCTCGCGCGCGCCTACGCGCCGGCCACGTCGTTGAACCTGATGCTCTCGGACGTCGTGGGCGACGATCTCGACGTGATCGCCTCTGGGCCGACGGTGCCGGATCCGACGACCTTCGGCGACGCGCTCGCGGTCATCCGCCGGTACGGCGTCGCGGACCGGATCCCCGCGGCGGCCCTGCGCGCCCTGGAAGCCGGCGCGGCGGGCCTTCACGAAGAAACCGCCAAGCCCGGCGATCCCGCCTTCGAGAAGACGACGAACGTCCTGATCGGGACGAACCACCAGGCGCTCCTCGCCGCGGAAACGAGGGCCCGCGAGCTCGGTTACGCGACGCTCGTCCTGACGTCACGGCTGACGGGCGAAGCGCGCGAAGCGGCGCTCGCGCTCCTCGGGATCGGCGAGGACATCGCCCTGAGCGGGTTCCCGCTGCGCCCACCGGCGTGTCTCATCGCCGGCGGAGAGACGACGGTGACGCTGCGCGGGAGCGGGAAGGGCGGCCGGAACCAGGAGATGGCGCTAGCGTTCCTCGCGGCGCTCCCCCGCTCACGAGCGGCGCGGAGCATCGTCCTTCTTGCCGCCTCCACCGACGGCAACGACGGCCCCACGGACGCCGCGGGTGCCTTCGCCTCGCTCGAAATCGCCGAGCGTGCGCGTGCGCTCGGACTCGACGTGAGCTCCTCTCTCGCGGCCAACGACTCGTACCACTTCCACGAGCGCGCCGGCTCGCTGCTGCGCACGGGCCCGACGAACACGAACGTGAGCGACGTGGCGATTCTTATCGTCGGAGCCTGATCGTGGGCTAGATCGCCAGGGCTAGGGCGATTGGCTGAAGTGTCCGGGTATCGGGCTCAGATCGCCTCGGCAATGGCCTTTCCAACGTCTTCGGTCCGGGCGGCTCCCCCCATGTCCGGTGTACGGGGCCCGAAGGCCAGAACCTTTTCGATGGCGGCCAAGACCGCCTCGCTCGCCTCTGGGTGCCCCAGATGATCGAGCATCAGGGCCCCGGCCCAGATCTGGCCGACCGGATTGGCGATCCCCTTCCCGTAGATATCCGGGGCCGAGCCGTGCACCGGCTCGAACATGGAGGGGAACTCCCGTTCGGGATTCAGGTTGGCGCTCGGCGCGATCGCAATCGTGCCGGTGCAACCGGGACCCAGGTCAGAGAGAATGTCGCCGAAAAGGTTGGAGCCCACCACCACGTCGAACCAGTCGGGGTGCATGACGAACTGAGCGCAAAGGATGTCGATGTGGTATTGGTCGGTCCGGACCTCGGGGTACTGCGCGGCCATGGCCTGGAAGCGCTCGTCCCAGTAGGGCATCGTCACGGAGATCCCGTTCGATTTGGTGGCCGAGGTGAGGTGCTTCTTCGGGCGGCTTTTTGCCATCTCGAAGGCGTACCTCAGTATCCGGTCGACCCCCCGGCGCGTGAACGTGCTCTGCTGCACTGCGAACTCGAACTCGGTCCCTTCGTACATCCGGCCGCCGATGGAGGAGTACTCTCCTTCGTTGTTCTCCCGTACGACGACGAAGTCGATGTCGCCGGGTTTACGGCCCGCCAGCGGACAGCGGACACCCGGCATGAGGCGCACCGGCCGAACGTTCGCGTACTGCTGGAAGGCGCGCCGGATGGGAATCAGCAGACCCCAGAGGGAGACGTGGTCTGGAACGCCCGGGAAGCCAACGGCCCCGAGGAAGATCGCGTCGTGGTTCCGGATCCGCGTCAGCCCGTCCTCGGGCATCATCCGCCCCTCCGCGAGGTACTGCTCGCAGCTCCAGGGGAAGTGGTCCCAGCGGAAAGACAGTTCGAACTTCCTCCCAACGGCCTCCAGAACCCGGATGCCCTCGGGCATGACTTCCTTGCCTATTCCGTCCCCGGGGATAACGGCGATCCGGTGTGTTGCCATCGCCCTCACCAGAGGCCGAGTGCCTTCCACCAGAGTCCGCCGAGCCCGACCCAGATGACGATGTTGACGACGCTAATGAGGAGGCCCATGCGCCACCAGGTGCCAACCTCCACGTAGCCCGTGCCGAAAAGAACCGGCGCGGGACCTGTCCCATAGTGCGTCATCCCCGCGAAGAGGTTGCTGAAAAAGGCGAGGACGAGGGCCGCGAGGACCGGCGGCGCCCCCGCCGCGATGGATACGCCGAGGAAGGCGGCGTACATGGATGCCACGTGCGCCGTGTTGCTGGCGAAGAAGTAGTGACTGTAGAAGTAGGTAAGGGCGAGCACCAGGAACGCCACGATCCAGCCCTTTCCCTGGACCATCCCGCCCATGCTCTTGCTGAACCAGGGGATCATGCCCAGCTTGTTCAAGAAGCTGGCCATCATCACGAGGGCCGCGAACCAGACCAACGTGTCCCAGGCGCCGGTCTCGGCCTTCACGTCGTCCCAGGTCAGCACGCCGGAGAGGAGGAGGACGGCCAGACCGACGAGGGCGGCGGTTGTGGCGTTCAGATCGCCCAATTGATTGGCGAAGATCCAGAGGATCAGCAGCAGGGCGAAGACGCCGAGCATCATCCACTCTTGGCGCTTCACGGGTCCGAGGGTGGCCAGGTTCGTCTTCGCAATTTCGACTGCTTCTGGGGTTTCGGTTATCTCGGGCCGATGAAGCTTGTAAATGATGAGGGGCACGACGAGGAGGGAAACCAGGCCGGGGACGAGGGCTGCCAGGGCCCAGCCGCTCCAGGTGATGGTCACGTTCACGTTTCCGGCCAGCTTCTGGGCCAGGGGGTTGGCCGCCATGGCAGTGAGGAACATCGCGCTGGTGATGCAGTCCACCTGGTAGGAGGTGAGCGTGAGGAACGACCCGATCTTCCGGGCCGTGCCGTCGCCTGGGTTGCTGCCGTAGGCGCGGGCGAGGCTCGTCATCACCGGCATGATGATTCCCCCTGCCCGCGCGGTGTTGCTGGGAATCGCGGGGGAGAGGACGAGGTCGGTCGCGGCCAGGCCGTAACTCAGGCCGATCGTGCGTCTGCCCAGGAGAGCCATGAAGTTGTATGCGATACGGGCCCCGAGTCCCGTCTTGACGAAGCCCCGCGAGATGAAGAATGCGAGGACAATCAGCCAGATTACGACGTCGGAGAACCCGCTCATCGAATCGGCGATGCTCAGCGTACGGCTGACGGCCGTGACGCCTATCCCGATCATCGCCACCGCCCCCATGGGGAGCGGCTTGAGGATGATCCCGACGATCGTCGTCACGAAAATGGCGAATAGATGCAGTCCCGTGACCCAGTCGGCGCGGCGCTTCTCCTCCGCCGCGGCCTTGGCCTTGGCTTCCGCTTCGGCTTTGGATCTGATATCTGCCTCGGCCTTCGCTTTCGATTCCGCTTCCGACAGTGCCGCAGGGGGCGCGGCCGGATTCAGTGCCGGCTTGGACTCCTTCGCGGGAGCCGCCGCGGCGGGCTTCGCCGGGACGGGTTGCCCGGCGAACGCCTTGGCGTCCGGCACGGGTGCCACCTTCGGAAGCCCGAAGTAGAGGAGCAGGCCGAGGACAATTGTGCCGACGGCCCGCCCGACCCTCGCTCCCTGCCAGTTCGCAGACGACATGGATTCCCCGGCCGCCACTTTCATCTGGACCTCCGGTCGACCACCGAGACTGCTCAGGTGCGCCTATCTTTTCCATGAAGCCCTTGCATCAGGGAGTGCGGTTTCACTGCCCGCGATGTTCCAAGGCGCTGACCTGTCGACCGCTCTCAGCCTCTCTCGACATTTCAGGCCGTCGGAGAGCATG
>CALAQS010000139.1 GCA_937888435.1 uncultured Acidobacteriota bacterium | reverse complement strand
TGGTACCCCCAGAGGGATTCGAACCCTCGATCTCCACCTTGAAAGGGTGGCGTCCTGGGCCACTAGACGATGGGGGCACCCGGACCTGACGGCGACTTCATCGGAGGACTGGTGAGCCGTGCTGGACTCGAACCAGCGACCCCCTGCTTAAAAGGCAGGTGCTCTAACCAACTGAGCTAACGGCCCGCCGGCGGCGGAGTGTAGCAGGGCTGATTCGGGACGCGTCACGCCGGCTCGCCGACGGTCGTCTTCAGCCACCCGTCCAGCGCGGTGCCCGGGCGGACGATCGTCTCTTCGCGCCGGGGGCCCGTCGAGAGGAGACCGACTTTCGCGCCGACGATCTCCTCGAGCGCCGAGACGTACTCGCGGGCGCGCGCGGGCAGCGCGTCCCAGCTCTCGATGCCCGCGATGGAGGTCTTCCATCCCGGGAACGTCCGGTAGACTGGTTTCGCCCGCTCGTAAAAGTCCGCGCGCGCGGGGACCTCGAACGCGGGCTTTCCGTCGATCGTGTAGCCCGTGGCGATGCGAATCTCGTCGTGATCATCGAGGACGTCGAGCTTCGTGAGGGCGATCGCGTCCAGGCCTGTCACGCGCACGGCCGTCCGCGCGACGACGGCATCGAACCAGCCCACGCGCCGCGGCCGGCCCGTGACAGTGCCGAACTCGTTTCCTCGAGTCCGAATCCGTTCGCCGGTTTCGTCGTGCAGCTCGGTCGGGAATGGACCCGAGCCGACGCGCGTCGTATATGCCTTCATGACGGCCACGACCGCGCCCAGCGCCGACGGCGGAAGCCCGAGGCCCGTGCACGCGCCGCCCGGCGCACAGGACGAAGACGTGACGAACGGATAGGTCCCGTGGTCCACGTCGAGCATTATCCCCTGCGCGCCTTCGCAGAGGAGCTTCTTGCCCTTCGTGAGCTCGCCATGGAGGAAGGCGGACGTGTCGGTGACGAAGCGCGCGAGCTTCCGGCCGCACTCGATATACGTCTCGAGCGTCTCGTCGATCGGGGCGCCCTCGACGCCGTAGAAGTGCTTGAGCACGGCGTCGTGATGGGCGACGAGGGGCCGCGCGATCGCGCAGAACCGGTCGGGGTCCACGAGGTCGGCGATGCGAAGCCCGGTCCGGTTCGCCTTCGACTCGTACGCCGGGCCGATGCCGCGCGAGGTCGTGCCGATGTTGGCGCCGCCGAGCGCCTTCTCGCGCGCCCCGTCCAGGAGCGCGTGCGTGGGCAGGATGACGTGGGCGCGGTCGGAAAGGCGGAGGTTGTCGCCGACGGTGACTCCGGCCCCGCGCAACGACTCCATCTCGGAGAGAAGCGCGCGCGGGTCGACGACGAGGCCGTTGCCGATCACGTTCATGACGCCCGCGCGGCAGATGCCCGACGGGACGAGCCGCAGCGCGAAGTGCTTGTCGCCGAACTTCACGGTGTGGCCGGCGTTATGGCCGCCCTGGTAGCGGGCCACGAGGTCGAACGACGGGGAGATGAGATCGACGACCTTGCCCTTGCCCTCGTCGCCCCACTGGCCCCCGATGACGGCGAGAGCCGAGCCTTTGATGTGTGTCACTTTTGGATTGTACCGTCGGAGGAGACAATTTCTTAGAAATCGAAGAGAAGATTTCTGCCCCATTCACCCTTCTAAGAAAAACCCCGTTTCCCGATGCACAATGTCACCTCGTGCGCCAGACGATCGAGCTCGACGGGGACTCTCTTTCGCTCGAAGATCTTTCTGCCGTCTCCCGCGGCGAGAAGTCCGCGGCGCTCGCGCCGCGTGCGGCCGCCCGCGTGGACGCGGCGCGGGCCGTCATCGACCGCGCGGTCGCCGAGAACCGGGTCGTCTACGGCGTCACGACGGGATTCGGGAAGTTCGCCGACGTCGTCATCCCGAGGGAGAAGCTCGGAGCGCTCCAGCTCAACCTCGTGCGGAGCCACGCGGCCGGCACCGGCGCGCCGCTTTCCGCGCCCGCCGTTCGGGCGGTCATGCTGCTTCGCGCGAACTGCCTCGCGAAAGGGTTTTCGGGTGTCCGAAGGCAGACGCTGGAGCTTCTCCTCGCGTGCCTCGCGAAGGGAATTCACCCCGTCATTCCCGAGCAGGGCTCGGTCGGCGCCTCGGGAGATCTCGCCCCGCTCGCGCACCTCGCGCTCGCGCTCGTCGGGGAAGGGATGGTGGACTGGGACGGAAGGCGCCGCCCGGCCTCGGAGGCGCTGCGGGCGGCGGGCCTCGCACCCGCCGTGCTCGAGGCGAAGGAGGGACTCGCGCTCATCAACGGGACGCAGCTCACGACGGCGTTCGGCGCGCTCGCGCTCCACCGCAGCCTGCGTCTCCACAAGGCGGCGGACCTCGTCGCCGCCCTCACGCTGGACGCTCTGAAAGGCACCGACGCCGCGTTCGACGCGCGCATTCACGCGGCCCGCCCGCATCCCGGCCAGGTCGCATCGGCGCAGAACCTACGGACGCTCCTCGCGGACTCGCCCCTGCGCGAGAGTCACCGCGATTGCGGCATCGTGCAGGACGCCTACGCGCTCCGCTGCATTCCGCAGGTGCACGGCACGGCGCGCGACGCCGCCGCGCACGCGCGGCGCGTGATCGAGATCGAGATGAACGCCGCGACCGACAACCCGATGGTCTTCGCGGAGACCGGCACGGTCGTCTCGGGCGGAAACTTCCACGCGGCGCCGGTGGCGCTCGTGTGCGACCTCCTCACCGCATCGGCGGCCGACATGGCGTCGCTTTCGGAGCGGCGGACGGAGCGGCTCGTGAACCCTGCTCTTTCCGGGGATCTGCCGGCATTTCTCACGTTGGACGGCGGCCTGAACTCTGGCCTCATGATGATTCACGTCACCGCGGCGTCGCTCGTCTCCGAGGCGAAGTCGAACTCCTTCCCGGCGTCCGTGGACTCGATCCCGACCTCGGCCGGGAAAGAAGACCACGTCTCGATGGGCCCGATCGCGGCTCGAAAGCTCACGAAGAACGTCGACCTCTTCGAGACGGTGCTCGCGATCGAGCTGCTCGCAGCGGCGCAGGCGCTAGACCTCAGGCGCCCGCTGAAGACCTCGGCGCCGCTCGAGGAGCTGCACCGCCTCGTGCGCTCGCGCGTCGCTTTCTGGGATTCCGACCGCCACGCGGCGCCCGCGATCGAAGGCGCGCGGGCCGTTCTGAGCGGGGATCTCGACGACCTTCTCGCGCCGCTCGTGTGAAGCTGTCTCGAGCGGTGAAGGGGGCCGGGGGGAAACACGACCGTGTTTCCCCCATCGCTCGCAGTGGCTAGGCCCGCCCATCTCCGGTCGGACCGCGCAGCGGTCTGCGGGCCTACGCGGCGCGCTAGACGAGCGCGGACGCGAGCGCGTCCGGTAGGTCGTCCGTGGGCACGTCCATCTCCGCGAGGGCGAGCGCGGGAAGCGCGGCAAGTGATTTGGAAAGCCTGGGCGCGCTCGTCAGGCGGTTGCTCACGCGGTTCAGGATGAGGCCCGGCGCGGCGCCGCGGCGGGCGAGGCCGGCGGCGAGCTCCGCCGAGGTCGCGAGAGCGGAGAAGTCGAGCGTCGTCGCGACGAGGAACCGCCCGGCGGTCAGGAGCCTCGCCGCCTCCCGGCTTCTTTCCTTGAAGCCGTCGTAGAGGCCGTCGAAGGCGCGGAAGAAGTCCGCGAGGTCCGCGAGAAAGCCGAGGCCGAGAATACGGTCCGCGGCGCGGAGCAGGGCCGCGCCGCCGCGCGACGCTTCGGAGAGCGCGCGCCCGAAGAAGCCGTCGCGCCGCAGGAAGAATCGCAGGGCGTCGTTCTCGAGGAGCGTGACCATGCGCTCCGGCGCCGAGAGAAAATCGAGGCCGCGCGCGGCGGGGGGCGTGTCGAGAACGAGGATGTCGATGTCGGGATCGGCCGCGTGCTCGTGCAGCGCCTCGATGCCCATGTACTCGAGGACGCCGGGCAGCGAATCGACGAGCCCCGAGTAGAGGCGGTTCTGATGGATTCTCTCGAACGTCTCGCGGTTCGCCGTGCGTTGGAGCAGGCGCTCGAACGTGGCTCTCGGGTCGATCTGAAGCGCGAGGAGGCGGCCGCCCCTCGGGATGCCGGGGGCGCTCACCTCGGAGGGGCGGCTGGAGCGCGCGTCCCGCGCGGAAAGGCCAAGAGCCTGGGCGAGGCGCCGCGCGGGGTCGACGGTGAGCACGAGTGCGCGCCTCCCGCGGCGCGCCGCCGCCAGGCCGAGCGCGGCCGCGAGCGTCGTCTTCCCGACGCCTCCGGGCCCCGTGAGGACGATCAGCTTCTCGCGGTCGAGTGCCGGGCGGAGATCGAGGGGAGGGGAGCCCAGAACGAAGGACGAAGAAGGGTTTCTTTTGCTTTCCCGAGCGGGGGCGCGGCCGGCGCGCTTCGGGGGACCTTCTCGCGATGGCGCGGCGGCGTTTTCTTCGAAGGTGGCGAGAAACGCGGAAAAAAACTGGGTGGCCTGCGCGGCGATCTCGCCGTTGTGCTCGCCGGAGGGGCGCCGCTCGGGACCATTCGAAGAAATCTTCCCGGCCTCTTCGAGCGCTTCAGCTTCGATCTCCGGAATCTCGATCAGCGGAATGGTCGAGTCCCTCTTAAGCAGAGTTTCTTCTCTTTCTCCTCTCCCGACCCGATTCAGGACGACGAGCGCGGTCGTGAGGCTGGCCCTTTCGCGGGCGCCCGCGATCAATTCCTCGGTCTCTTTCGCCGCGAAGTCCTCGGGCTCGGACACGACGACGAGCGCGGTGTCCTTCGGGTCGGAAAGAAGCGCGTCGAGCCACTCCGCGAGCTTCCGGACGGGTCCCGCCGGAACCGTGGCGAGAAGGGTGCGTGGGAGCGCGATGAGGGAAAGCGCGTGGCCGGTTGCCGGAGCATCCAGGACGATGACGTCGACCTTCGGCTCGCGTGCGGTCGACTTTTTCCGTTTGAAGATCTCGCGGATCTTCCCCAGGAGGAGGAGGTCGGGGAGCCCCGGCGTCGCCCGGGTGAAGAAGCGGAAGGCCGGGACCGCGAGAAGCCTGTCGCCGAGCATCCGCACCGGCGACACGGAGCCCACGAAGTCGGCGAGCAGCGCGTCGAAGTCCGCGGTGAGACCGTGGAGGCGCGGGGCCAGCTCCACCTCGCGGTAGCCGGCGTT
>CALAQS010000138.1 GCA_937888435.1 uncultured Acidobacteriota bacterium | reverse complement strand
CCCGCCCATCGCGTCCAGAAGAACGCGCTCACGTTCCGCGCGCGCATGGCGGCCGCGGGATTCCGGATTCCGGACGGCATCCACCCGATCGTCCCCGTGATCGTCGGCGACACGGCAAAGGCGCTCGCGATGTCGGATGCGCTCTTTGCGCGCGGCGTGTACGTCTCCGGTTTCGGCTTCCCCGTCGTCCCGCAGGGTCACGCGCGCCTGCGCTGCCAGATCTCAGCGATCCACACGGAGGCCGATCTCGACGAGGCCGTCGAGGCGTTCATCGCGGTCGGGAAGGAGTTCGCGGTGGTTTGACGCGGGCCTATGGCACCACGCTCACGTGAAAATGCACTTCCACGGACGGCGGCTTGAATCCAGCGGGTAGCGGATCGAATGGAGAAGCTGACTTCACGGCCTTGAGCGAAGCGTCGTCCCAGCCCTTCTTCCCGGATTTCATCGAGATGACCGCGGACGTGAGCGCACCGTCGCGCCCGATGACGGCCTGAACGACGGTCTTCTTGCCGACCTCCGGAATCTGCGACGCCGCCGGCGCCTTCCATTTCGCGGCGACCTTCTCGAACGTCTTCTTCTGATAGGCGGTGTCCGTCAGGTTGCTCTGGAAATAAACCTTGAGCTCCGGGCGGCCCGCGCCGAACGCCGATCCCGGAGTCGAAAGTGCCACGAGCAAGGCGGGCATGACGAGGAACGCGGACGGGCGCTTCATCCGGACTCTCCGGCGTCACGATAGTCGCATCGCGCGCCCGCCGGAAGCCCGCGTTAACCTCCGCCCATGCGCTCACGCAGCCTCGCCGTTCCCGCTGCCGCCGTCCTCGCCTTTCTCGTTTCCCCTGCCGCGTCCGCCGCGGAACGCCCGGCCATCCCCGTGCCTCCCGACCTCCTCACGCAGGCGGAGCCGGCTCACCTGTCGTCGTCGCCGCCGACGGAGATCCCGCGCGGCCGGAAAGTGTCGACTTTCCCACGTACGCATGGACGGAAACCGTCTCGGAGGTCACGGGGCGTCTCGTCGCGCGCTACGACCGGACGCGCAAGAAAACGATCCACATTCCGAGCCTCGAGCCCGAGAGCCCGGACTCCCTCTTTTCGTGGGCGAGCTCTCGTCGTGCCTCGAGGAAAAGGAGTACATGGACACGTGCGTGCTCGATCCTCTCGCCGAGGCGATGCTCGCGAAGGACCCGGCGCTGAAGGCGGAGTGGGAGGAGAAGCTGAGGGACCCGAAGTTCGCGGACGACCCGCGGGCGCGGCACCGCTTCTTCTATCGCAAGACGCCTTATTTCGACGAGACCGTCGGCCTCGTGCCCGTCTTCCGGCTGGACCCGCCGCTCAGCGTCTCCGCGCCGCCCTCCGGCACCCCGGCTTCGGGCGCCGGACGAGAATGAGACGGGCCGGCCGGCCCGCGCGCTCACAGGAGGCGCAGAGGCGCGCGCGCCCGAAGGGAGTGCGCCGCGTCCACTCGGCCGTGCACCCCGGGCAGCGATAGGCGTAACGCGCGTTCGCCTCGCGCACGCGGCGCAGGCGCTCGGTCTCCGGAGCGACCCTCCGCGCGACGCCCAGCTTTCGCGCGACCAACCAGAAGCGCGGCGAGTGGCCTTCCGCGACGCCCCAGCGTGCGAAGCAGATGGCGTGCGCCGTCTCGTGCAGGAGCGTCTGGAGGCGATCCTCGGCGGACATGTGGCTCGACACGCGGATCACGTGCGGCGGGCCGTATGTGATGACGCCGCCGGTCGCGCGACGCGTCGAGAGGACGACGCGTGCCCGGGGGAGCTTCCACTGCTCGGCGAGGGAGTCGTAGCGAGCCTGCAGCGCCGCCTCCTCTGCGCCGAGCTCGCCGGGGGACGGCGGCTCTTCGAGGAAGAGGTCGAGCTGCCTGAGACGCGACGGAACCGCGCTCATGAGGACACCTCCACTCTCACGCACCCCACAGCGCATCGCGGTGCGGAGCGAGCGGCTTCTTCAGAACGAGAGCCACGGCGACGGCTCCGAGAGCCGCTGCCAGGAGCTCGAGAACGGGGACTGGCCGCCCCTGAAAGGCGACGGGTACCGTTCCCTTCACGAGCCAGATCGCCGAGAGCGCGGCGCCGCCGGGCCACGTGGCGCCCGTCCCGAGCGCGAGCCAGGCGAGGCCGAGCCCGAGAGCGAACGCGACGAGGTAAGCGTGTGCCATCGCGAGGAGGGGCGGAGCCGCGAATCGCGGGGCCAGCCACAGGCGCAGCCCCGCGACCGGAATCGCGCCGAGCGCGGCGACGACGGGCGCGGCCATTCCGGCCGGCAGCTTCACCCTGAGCCAGCCGTAAAAGCTGCCACGCACGACGCGCTCGAAGAGGAATGCGCCGAGAACCGCGGCGGGCGCGAACCACAGGAGGCGGCTCGCGTTCACGTCGCCCGAGAACGAGAGGTAGTGCAGGAATCGGGCAACGGGAAGATAGAAGAGCGACACCACCGCTAAGACCGCGGCCGCCCCGGCCGCGTGAGTCGCGTCGACTGCCGGTTTCACGGTGAGATGGTAGCAGGATCTAAACTCGTTTCCACCATGAGTGAAGCTTCTTCGCTGCACGTCGCCTTCATCGGTCTCGGCACGATGGGTCAGGGTATGGCCCGTAACATCGCGAAGGCGGGCTTCCCGCTCGCCGTCGCGACGCGAACTTCCGGAAAAGCGGAAGCGTTCGTGCGCACGCTTTCGGCGGAGGGCCGCGACGCGCGCGCCGCGAGAACGCCGGCCGCCGCCGCCGAAGGCGCCGACGTCGTCGTCTCGTGCGTGCCGGATGCACCCGAGGTCGAGGACGTCCACCTCGGCGCGTCCGGCACCGCTGCCGGCGCGCGCCCTGGCGCGGTCGTGATCGACTGCTCGACGATCGCCGCCGAGGCCGCGCGCGCGATCGCGGCGCGGCTTCTGGAAAAGGGCCTCTCCTTCCTGGACGCTCCGGTGTCGGGCGGACAGAAAGGGGCGGTCGAGGGAACTCTCACGTTTTTCATCGGCGGAGACGTCACGGCGCTCGAGAAGGCGCGGCCCGTGCTCGAGGCGATGGGCCGTCGCCTCACGGCGCTCGGGCCCTCGGGCGCCGGCCAGCTCGGCAAGGCGGCAAACCAGATCCTCGTGGCGAACAACCTCATGGGAGTCTCGGAGGCTCTCGCCTTCGCCGCGAAGGCGGGCCTGCCCCTGACGTCGCTCCACGAGGCGCTCACCTCGGGCGCGGCGAACTCCTGGGCGCTCGAGGTGCTCGGAAAGAAGATGATCGACCGCGATTTCAAGCCCGCCTTCGCGGTCAAGCACCAGCAGAAGGACCTCGCGATCGTCCTGAGGACCGCCCGCGCACGCGGGATTCCCCTTCCCGGCACGGCGCTCGTCCATCAGCTCCTGACGGCGCTCGAGGCGTCCGGCCGCGCCGAGGACGGCACCCAGGCCCTCCTCACGGTCTACGAATCGCTCGGCGGCGGGCGCTAAGATCCGCGCAAACGGAGGTCCTCATCATGCACCGTCTTCGCCTCGCCGCTCTTGCCGCAGCGCTCCTCGCGTCCTCGCCGGGTTTCGCCGAGTCGGAAAAATTCGACCGCAGCTATTCCTTCGTAGGCGACAAGGACATCAAGGTCGGGATCAAGGTCGGAGACGTCACGATCGACTCCTTCCGCATCCGCCATTGGCCCGACGCCGACGACTTCGCCAAGTCCGAGAAGGACCTGAAAGACACGCACACGATGGTGCTGGAGTTTCACTACTCGAACCGGGACCGCGACAAGGACTACAAGTGCAAATACGTCGTCACCATTCCCGGCGGCAAAGACGGCAAGCCATTCGGCGAAAACGACCGGACGGCCACGCTCGACAAGGGCAAGATCGACGACACGAACTCCTTCTTCGTGAAGATGTACACCAACGACTACAAGGTCGCCAAAACGATCAAGGTCAGCTTCGAGATCTGGAAGAAGTGACGTGTCAGGCGCACACAGCCGCCCCGCACGGTCTATGAGAAGCTGTCGAACCCGCGTTAAGATCGCCTCAATTTCGAGGGAGGACTGCATGAGACCCGTACGCTTCGTCATCGCCGCGGCGGTCGCCGCGCTCGTCTTCACCGCGCTTCCGTCCCGTGCCGAGGACCGAAAGATCGTGCGCAGCTTTCCGTTCTCCGACAAGGAAACGAAGGTGGGCGTCAAGAGCGGTGACGCGCTCATCGGCTCCTTTCGCATCCGCCACTGGCCGGACCCCGAAAACATGGCGAAAGGCGAAAAGGACCTGAACGACAATCACTCGGTGGACGTGGAGTTCACGTACGCGAATCGCGACCTGGAGAACGACTACAAGTGCCGCTACACGATCGAGATCCCCGGCGGAGCGGACGGAAAGCCGTACGCGCTGGCCGACCAGACCCGCACGCTCAGCAAGGGCAAGGTGGACGACACGAACAAGGTCTCGCTCAAGATGAAGACGCACCAGTACAAGCTGGCCAAGACGATGATTGTGACGTTCGAAATCTGGAAGAAGTCGTAAGACCGAAGGGTCAGGCGCAGGCGCTGGAGCCGCCGGAGCGACGGCCGGCCGCGCGGCCTTTGCCCTGCTGCGCGCGCCACTCCGCGCGGCGGCGGCAATAGTCCTCGTCGGCCTGGCGCGCGAGGACGCGGCGATAGTCGCCCTTCAGGCGCGCGATCTCCTCGGCAAGCCGCGCGCGGTCCGCCGGAGGAACGTCGCCGGGAGGGGCTGCCATTTCCGCTTCTCGCATCTCGATTCGTGCTCTCAGGACTCTCGCCTCGTGAAGTTCCGCCGCCGATTCCATGATTCCCTCGTTCACCTTTTCCGCCCCCGGGGGCCTCGTCTCTGGAAAGAAGACGCAAAAAGCCCGAAAAGGTTTCACGTTCAAGGTCACGGCCTGGACGGTTGTCCTGCTTCGAAGAAAGCCGCGTCGGGGACGCCCGAGCGCCCGTGGTTGACGAGCCACGGATACACACCGAGATAGAGCCGCGCGAGCTTCCGGAACTCCCGCACGCGTGCCGGCTCGGACAGGGAGAGATCGCGACGGCCTTCCGGATCGGCGCCCGCGTCGTACAGCATCTCCTCTCCGAGCGAGCCGCCCTCGCCGCCGGACACGCGTTCCCAGGCGATTACGGCGTGGAAGACGCGCGACACGGTCGCGATCGTGAGCATCTCCCCTTCGTCGTTCCAGGAGAACACCGGCCGCTCGGGATCGCACGCCGCGGGATCGAGACGGTCGCACCCCACGCCGCTCGCGGGCAGATCCACGCCGAGAAGACCGAGAAGCGTGGGCGGAACGTCGGCGAGCGACGACGGACCCGGGACAGCGGGTCTCGCAGGCAGCAGCGGCGAATAGAGGATCCAGGGCACGCCGTGGCGGAGCTCCGCGAACCGGTGCAGCGAAGAGATGCCTTCGAGCGGCGCGATGGGCAGGCCGTGGTCGCTCACGACCACGAAAACGGTGCGCGAAAACCAGGGGCGCGCGCGAACGCGGTCGAAGAAATCGCCAACGGCTTCGTCCGTGTAGTGGATCGTCCGCAGCATCGGCACGGTGGGGCCGCCGACGAGGTCGCGCCAACCAGGCACGTGAAAGCTCCCCCTCTCCTCGGCGGCGGGAACGTCGAGCTGCGTCTTCGCGTCGGAAGGGAGCTGGAAAGGATGGTGGTTCGAGATCGTCAGCACCATCGCCGCGAACGGTTCCTCCATCCGGTCGATCGCGACGGCCGCACGGCGCGCGAGGGTGCGGTCCGAAAACCCCCAGTTCGTCCGTGGCTCCGCCGGGTCGAAGTCGCGGCCGTCGATCATCCGGAATCCTCGCGGGAGGAAGAAGCGATCCTCGCCGAAGAAGGTCTGGTCGCTGTTGTGGATCCAGAGAAACGATCTCCAGCCCGCGCGCCGGAGGATCTCGGGAAGTCCGGTCATGGAAACGCGGGGATGCAGCGTCATCACGATCTCGCGCGGGACGGCGAGCAGGCCGTACCACAGCGCCAGCTCCCCCTCGGGAGTGTGCGTGCCGGGGCTCCAGACGCCGTCGAACCGCGTGCCCGCGACGGCGAGCGCGTCGAGATTCGGCGTCACGCCGGGAACGGAGCCGCCGTATGCGCCGATCTCGTGCGCGCGGACGCCCTCCATCACGAAAAAGACGACGTTGGCGCGCAGCCCCGGCGGGAGCCGCGGGGCGGCGGCGGACCTCTCCGCCGGACGGTACGCGAGAGGGAACAGGGGATCGAGGAACCGGCGGCGCGAAGGGTTGGCGACGATCTCGCGAATCGCGGAAAGCGGCACCGTCGGAGCGGCCGCTTGGGGGCCGCCGGCGGCGCGGCCCGCCTCGATCGAGCGGGAAAGCGCCGCGGCGGCGAACGCCGGGTTGCGCGCGGTCGCCGCGAGGTTGATCGGGACGGGCACGAGAGCGAGCGCAAGCGCGGCCGCTCCGAAGGTCGCGAGCCCCCCCGGGGGAACGGCGGCAGGTCTTCCGCGGCCCGCCAGGTGGGCGGCCGCGGCCAACAAGAGCAGCACCGCGCCGACGGCCGCCCCGGCCCGCGCGAGCTCGGCAGGGCCGATCGAGAATCGCCAGAACGACTCGCTCGCAGCAATCCGGAGGTCTTCCGCGCGGGGGGGATGCCCGAAGTAGACGATCGCCTCACCGAGAAGAAATGCGCAGAGACACCAGACGAGGACGAACGCGCCGAAGGCCCGTGCAACCAGACCCGCAATTCGCCCGCGCGCGAAAGCAGCCGCAGCGGCCGCGGCGAGCAGGAGGACGCCCGCGTCCTCGCAGAGTCCGAGCAGGAACCAGCGCGCCGGCTGCAAGGAAGGGAGCGGCGACGCAAAGTGGATCCGCAGCCGCATGGCAAGTCCGAAAAGAACGCCATCGAGCGCGACGGCCAGGATGAACCGGCGCCAAACCGCGGGATCGGCGGACTTCCCGTACGTGCGCCGCAAGACGTTCAGTGTAGCCGCCTCACTCCTCTAGAACCTTCCCCGCGCGCGCTCCTTCGCCGGCAGGATCTCGAGACAGGTCGTCCACCAGCCGGTCTCGATCGTCTCGACGAACTCGCCGGGGAGCCCCTCGCTCCGCATCTCGCGCGCCAGGCGCGCATGGTCGTAGTCGACGGGAACGAAGTCGACGGCGACGTCGCCCGCGCGCTCCTCGAGGATCGCGAACCACACATTCGGCTTTCCGTCGTTCGCGGGGCGCCCGAGCGCTCCCACGTTCACGACGCCCCGGCCCGGGCCCGTGAAGCGTTGCCACTGGAGCCCGGTGTGCGTGCAGACGATCAGGTCGGCGGCGTGATCCGAAAGCAGCTTCTCGATGAACGGCCGGGGCGTCGTCGTCTCCCAGAGGAACTCGTTGATCTTCCGGGGAGAGCCGTGACAGAGAAGCAGGCGCTTCCCGGCAATCGTGAGGCGCAGTTGCGGCGGCAGGGTCGCCATCCAGGCCTTGTGCGCGGCCGCCGTCTTCTCGCGCGTGTAGTCGTACGAGATCTGGGCGAACGCGTTGTCGCGCGGGTCCGTGTAGCCGCAGTGGCAGTTCTCCGCGCCCGTCGCGAGCGATTCCTCGTAGTTGCCTTGGATCGTGGGAATTCCGCTCGCCCTGAGGATCTCGACCGTGCGGTCCGGGTGGGGGCCGAACGCTCCGAAGTCGCCGAGGGCGATCATGGCGTCGACGTTCTTCGCCTTCGCAAGCGCGATCGCCCTCTCGAGAGAAAGATAGTTCGAGTAGATGCCTCCGAAGAGCGCGATTCTTCGAAAGGGACCGAGGTTCACGTCCTGCATGAGAACCCCGTCTCGTGGCACGTGAAGCATGCCTGGTGGGAGAGCGTGAAAGGCCTCGCGGTTTCGCCCAGTGTCTCGCCCATCTTGGCGTCGGGTGCGTCGATGAGGATCGGGCACACGTAGACGCCCTTGGACGTGACCATCCGGCAGCCCGTGCACTGCAGGACACCGGCCTCGTCCGGCGTCAACTCGCGGCCCTTGAGCGTCTCCCACGACTCGTAGGCGCGCAGGCGCTGCTCTTCGGCACCGATGCGGAGGAGCGGCATGATCTTCAGGCGCGGCTGCGGCAGGCCGATGGAACGGAGGAAGTCGAAGAAGCGCGTCCGGCCGTCCTGCGTGGCCGCTCCCTCGCAGGCCTCGGTCACCGTGATGACGGGATTGAGCCCGGCCGAGGCGAGCGCGCGGACGCCGCCGAGGATCCTCTCGAACGTCCCCGCGCCGCGAATGGGATCGTTCGTCGCCGCGTTCCAGCCGTCGATCGAGATGCGGATGTCGAGGCTGTATTCCGAGGCGTCCGACAACCTCTTCAGGCGCGCCGCCGTGTCGGCCCGGATGAGGACGCCGTTCGTCAGGACCGAGACCGGTCCCTGACAAAGGGTCTCCTCGAGGATCTCGAAGATCTCGTGATTCATGAAGGGCTCGCCGCCCGTGAAGTAGTACTCCTTCACCCCGAGCGCTTCGGCCTCCCGAAGATGGCGCTTCACGTCGGCGAGGGTGAGCATCTCGTGGGCGTGATTCGTCGGCGAGCACGAGATGAAGCAGTGCGTGCACTCGAGATTGCACAGCGTCCCGGCCACCTGGAACCACAGCGTGTCGAGGGCGAAGAGGGGCGCGATCGGAAAGCCGGACGAGGCGCTGCTCTGGGCGTTCATGAAATCCTCAGTTGACGATCCGCGGAAAGACGTCGGAAACGGCGGCCGCGCCCGGAGGCGGGACGGAAGGTCCTGGCGGCGTTTCGCCTTCGCCCCGCGCGAACAACACGATCTTCTCTCGTTTCATGCGAACGGGAATTCTGGCTTCATCGCCGATCGCGAGATCATTCGGGGCGTCGAGAAGAAGCTCCTGCCGCCCTGCGTAAAGCCGCAGGCGCTGCACCGGGCCCAGGAACTGGGCCGAGGCGAGCGCGGCCGTGAAGTCCGCCTCGGCCGGGCTGACGACCTCGAGATCCTCCGGGCGGAGCAGGGCCCAGCAGGGCCCCGCCTCCGAGCCGGCAGGCGCTTCGATCGTCGCGAAGGGAAGGCAGAGATCGTCGCCCCGCGTCGAGACGTTGCCCGCGACGAGGTTCGCCGCGCCGAGAAAGCGCGCCACGAACGGGCTCGCCGGGCGGTGATACACCTCGGCCGGACGTCCCGCCTGCTCGATACGTCCCTCGCGCATGACGACCAGCTCGTCTCCGAGGGCGAGCGCCTCGGCCTGGTCGTGCGTCACGTACACGGTCGTGAGGGCGAGCGCGCGGAGGAGACTGAAGAGCTCGGCTCTGAGGTCCTCCCTGAGTTTCGCGTCGAGTGCGGAGAGCGGTTCGTCGAGAAGGAGAATGCGCGGCCGGAACGCGAGGGCGCGCGCGAGCGCCACGCGCTGCTGCTCGCCGCCGGAGAGCCCCTCGACGGGGCGGCTCTCGAAGCCCCCCATCCGGACCGTCTCGAGAACCTCGCGGGCGCGCGCCGCGCGCTCGGCCTTCCCCACGCCGCGCGTGCGGAGCCCGAACGCAACGTTCTGAAGCACGGTGAGATGCGGAAAGAGCGCGTAGCTCTGGAACACCATCCCGATGTCGCGCTTCTCGGCGGGGACGTTCGTGACGTCCCTCCCATCCAGCAGCACCGCGCCCGCATCGGGATCCGTGAGCCCCGCGATCATCCAGAGGGTCGTGCTCTTCCCCGAGCCGCTCGGCCCGAGCAGCGCGGAGATCCGGCCCTCCGGGAAGACGTGACTCAGCGACACGACCGCTGCTCTCCCGGGGCCGTAGGCCTTCGACAGCCCGCGCACTTCCAGCTTCATACCGAGAGCCCCCGGCGGAACTCTTCGCCGCCGAGCGCCTGGATGGCCAGGAACGCGGGCACGATGGGCGCGAGGAAGATCAGCGTCGCCGCGGCGGCGACGGGGAACGAGTTCGTCGTGTACGTAAGGTAGAGCGCCGCGGGAAACGTCTGCACGATCGGAGTCGCGAGCAGGAAGCTGACGTTAAACTCCCCCCACGACACCGCAAAGACGAGAAGCGCCGAGAGCACGAGCCCGGGCACGAGACGCGGCAGAGTCACCCACGCCGCCGTCTTCCAGGGCCCGGCGCCCAGGGAGCGCGCCACCCGCTCGAGGTCCGCGCCCTCTCTCTCCAGCGCGTTGCTCACAGTCTTCAGGACGAGCGGCAGGGTATAGGCGAGGTGGCCCGCCACGAGGAGGCCGAAGCGCGGTGCCCGGCCGGCCCCGAGGAGCAGCCCCACGGCGAGCGCGATGCCCGGAATCGCGAGCGGTGTCATGGCGAGTGTCTCGAGAGAGCCCGAACCCGGGAACGGCCGGCGCCGGAACGCGAAGGCGGCCGGCGTCCCGATGAGAAGAGCGAGCGGAACGACCGTCCCAACGAGCCGGAGCGACGTGACGAGCGCCCCCGACCACAGGCCGAGCACGTACCGGAACAGGCCGAGCGCGCCGCCCGCGGCGGCCCCCTCGGACCTCTGCCCGTACCAGTCCGCATGGACGAAGGCTCCCGCCGCCGTGACCACGAGCGGCGCCACGAGACCCACGGCGAGGGCCACCGCCACGGCGATCCCCGCCGTCCGCGCCACCCGCCGGGGCGAGATGGGAAGGCTCACGCCGACCTCCGCGCGAAGAGACGATCGACGCCGAAGGTGAGGGCCGCGAGCGCGATGCAGAGCGCCCCCGCGACCGCGTCGTTCAGGAACGCCGTCAGCTCCGTATAGATCTCGAGCGGCGCGACCGTGAAGCGCCGCGCGAGAACGAGCGCGACGCCGAAGGAGCCCATCGAGGCCGAGAACGTCACGGCCAGCGTCGAGAACAGCGCCGGAGCGGCATACGGAAGCGTCACGTGGAGGAGCCGCGCGATCGGCCCGGCGCCCAGCGAACGCGCCGCGGCGTCCAGCTCCAGCGGAAAGTGGCGGAACGCGGCCTCGAGCGTCATGACGGCCCGTGGAATCTCGAAATAGAGATAGGCGAGAAAGAGACCCGCCAGGGTGAACGCCGAGCCCGCGAAGAGCTCGCGCCCCGTCAGGAGACCCGCGAGCTTCGGAACGGCTCCGATCCGCCCGAGCATCACGATCACGAGGAAGCCCACGAGGACGCCCGAAAACGTGAGCGGGAGCGAAACCGCCGTTCGCACGAGATCGCGACCGGGGAAACGCTCCCGCGCGAAGACCCACGCCGGCACGATCGCGAGCGCGACCGAGACGAAGGCGGCCGCCGTCGACAGAGCCAGCGAATTGACGAGCGACGTCCGGTAGCGCCCCGCCGCGAGGACCTTCAGAAACGCGTCCGGCGACGAGAACGCCCCGGCCGCGAGGCGCGCGAGCGGCCACACGACGCACAGGCCGAGGAAGACCGCGAGCGGAAGGGCAAGCAGCGCTCCCGCCGCGACGGAGCGGTTCCTGCGGCTAACGGCCAGTCCCCCGGATCTCGTCCAGCCAGGCTTTCTTCAGCGCGTCGGCCGCGGCCGCCATATTCGAGAGGTCGAGGGCGCGGGCCTTTTTGTAGTCCGCATCGGGAAGGAACTTCGTCGCGAGCTCGGCGGGCAGGGTGCCGGCCACAACCGGGCGGAAGAACGACTTCGCGAACTCCGCCTGCGCGGGGGCGGAGAGCAGCCAGTCGAAGTACCTCTTCGTCTCGTCGGCGTGCGGCGCTCCCACTGCGAGGCCCATGACGAGCGGCATCGTGAAGGTGCCTTCAGCGGGAATCACGACCTCCACCGGTCCGCCGTCCACGTACTTCATCTTGTAGCCGTTGCCGTCCGCGTTGATCCAGATCGGCACCTCGCCGCGCAGCACGGAGTTGTAGATCGACTCGCGGGGATACGACGAGACGTTCGCGTCGAGCTTCTTGAGGTACGAGAGCCCGGGACGAAAATCCTTCTCCGTGCCGCCCATCAGCTCGTTCAGCCCGTAGACGAACGTGAACGACGTCCCGCCCCAGGTCGGGTCGTCATAGGCGACCTTCCCCTTGTACACAGGCTTGAGGAGATCAGCGAACGACTGCGGAACCGGAGCGCCGGCGAGCGCCTTCGTATTGACGACGAACGCGATCGTGCCGGTGTGCACGGTCCACCAGAGCCCGTTCGGGTCTTTCAGGGAATCGGGAATCTTCTCCCACCCCTTCGGCTTGTAGGGCTGGTGAAGCCCCTTCTGGGCGGCCTGATAGCCGATTGCGCCGGAGTAGTAGGCGCAGTCGGCGACGGGGTTGTCCTTCTCCTTCTCGAGCGCTGCCATCGCGACGGACGAGCCCTTCGGATCCGGAGGGACCGTCACCCCCGCGACCTGCTTGTAGAGGGCGGTCACGCCGCCCCAGTTCGCGTAGTTCGGGATGCAGTCGTACTGAATGACGATCTTGTCCTCGCCGGCCGCCGGAAGAGCGAAGGCGGCGCTCGGCGCGAGGAGAACGGCCAGGGTGATGATGAAACAGGCACGGAGCAAGGCTCCGGACACGAAACGCAGCACTCGAATCCCCCTTCTTCTTCCCGCGAGGTCGTCGCGGGGCGGAATGCCGGACTTCCTAGAACGAGAGGAGGAAAGGGGGCGGCGCGCGAGAGGGCGGAGGAGCGGTGAACGGAGGAGGGCTCTCGCGAAGAGCCTCTCGCGGGGAAAGCGCACGTCGCCGGCCGAGGACGACCTCGAGAACGGCGAGGAGCCTGGCGTCCCGCTTCGCCGCGCGAAGCGCGTCTCTAAGTCGCATCGCATCCGCGCGGCGGTCGACGTCGAGAAGCTCCCCGAGGAGGAAGACCTTCGGCGCGTTGCCGAGGAGGGCGGCGAGAACGCGCGGCGTCCGCCACGGAACCCGTCCGAAGAAATCCGGGAGAGAGACGGCGTCGGCGCGGAGGCCGATCAGCCAGACTCCCCCATCGCGCGAAGGGCCGAGGACCCTGTCCGACACCGAAAGCGCCCGGAACGCCGCCGCGAGATCCCGCGCCGTGAGCTCCGGAACATCGCCCGGCACCGCGACGATCTCCTCGTAGCCTCTGCACGCGACATTCCGGAAGGCTGCTTCCAGCTTTTCGCCGAAGTCCGTACCGGCCTGCGCGGCCGGCGGAACGAGGACGAGCTCGACTCCGGGCAGCGCGGCGACGGCGTCCCGAACCCTGCCTTGCGCGAGCGCGAACAGCGCCTCTCCGCCGCGGAGCCCCTTGACGGCCGCTTCTGCACGCGGCGCGCGCGCGAACAGAAGGACGCAGCGGCGCGGGTGACCTGCCTCCTCGACGTTCATCTGACTACTTGATACGGGATTCTGGCACATCGGGATCACTTCCCGTTGTATGTGCCGGGGCGGCCGATCTCTTTCACCGGGCCCAAAGTCTCGATCCGGTTCTTCAGCTCGTCGCGCGTCTTCCGGAAGCGCTCGAGCTGCTCCTCCTCCGATCCGCCTCCGGCGGTCGGGTCGGCGAGCGGCCAGTGCAGGTGGCGCGTTCCGGAGAGAGCGATCGGGCAGACCTCCTCCGCGCAGAGCGTGACGACCGTGTCGACCGTCGAGGGATCGATCGAGTCGACGGTCTTCGAGGTCTGGCCGGAGATGTCGATCCCGAGCTCCGCCAGCGCTTTCACCGCGAGACGATTCACGCCGGCCGCGCAGGACCCGGCGCTCTGGACGCGCACCGAGTCGCCGAGGCGCGCGCGCGCCAAGCCCTCGGCCATCTGGCTCCGGGCCGAATTCGCCACACAGAGAAAAAGAAAGCCGGGAGGCCGCGCGGGTGCCGTCACGCCCCCACGGCCTCCGACGCCGGCTCGAACCAGCCCCGCGTCCGGTTGCAGGCGGCGCAAACCATCAGCATGACGGG
>CALAQS010000137.1 GCA_937888435.1 uncultured Acidobacteriota bacterium | reverse complement strand
TTGACCGGCGAGAAGAATCCCGCCGTGACGTTTCAGACGTTCGCAGACGTGAAGGACCAAAAGGCGAAGAGAGACCCGCTCGCCGGATGGCTCCATGGAACGCTCGACCGGTACGCGGACGAGTTGACAAGGCGGAACGAGCGAGGCGCCGGCATCTTCGTCATGGTCAACAAAGGTGACGGGGTAGGCCGCAAGGCGGAGAACGTCGTCCACGTCCGCGCCTTGTACGCTGACCGCGACAGGGACGGCGCAAGGCCGCCCGCCCTCACACCGTCCTTCTCCGTAGCAACGTCGCCCGGCAAGAAACACGATTACCTCCTCGTTGCCGGCGAGATGCCGCTTGAGGACTTCACGCCATTTCAAGAGACGCTCGCCGACTACTGCGGCTCGGACCGAAGCGTGAACGATCTTCCCCGCGTTGCCCGGCTCCCAGGCTTCTACCATCGGAAGAAGGCACCCGTGCTCGTCACCTTCGAGCCCGGCTGCGAGCGTGCCTACACGCCGGACGAGATCCTCCGGGCGCATCCCGTCGAGCCGAGGAAGCCCGCACCGTCGCCTCCGAAGAAAAGCCCCAGGCCCGAGGCTGGGCCCCGGCGCGAGAAGCTCATGCAGATAGTCCGCGAGAAGGCAGAGGGGCGCGATTGGAGCGAAGGGAACCGCCACGCCTCGGCGAAGGCGACGGCGGCGCACGGCCGGAAGATCGGGCTCGAAGCCGAGGAGCTTGCTCCCATCGTCGTGGACTTCGCCGAACGCGCGGGTTTGCCGCGTGAGGAGGCCGAGGACGTTGTGACGTGGGCGATGGCAAGCGTCACGCCCGACCCCGCCGAGAAGGAGCGCCCCCGCGCGAAGGCTGCGGCCGAGAAAGACACACACACGGCGGAGAACACGGGAGGGGCGACCCCCTGGCCGACGCGTAAACCGCTCCCGCCCCTCCGCTGCGAGGCCCCCTCGATGCCCGCCGCTCTCGTTCCGCCCGCGCTCCGCACGTGGCTCACGGACGAAGCCGCTCGGCTCGGCGCGTGTCTCGAATTTCTCGCCGTCCCTGCGATCGTCGCCGCCGGCTCGCTCCTCGGACGCTCGCTCACGATCCGGCCGAAGGCCCGCGACCGCTGGACCGTCTCGCCGAACCTGTGGGGCGCGAACGTGGGGCGCCCTTCCGCTCTCAAGACGCCGGCACAGTCCGCCGCCCTGGCGCCCCTTCGCCGTATTGCGAATGAGGCATTCGAGGACTTTAAGACGGCCCGTGACATCGCCGCCGCTCGCGTTCACATCTTCGAGAAGAAGCGCGAAGGGCTCTTGCGGAAGGTGGCGTCCGGCAAGATCGCGGACGCCTCGGCCGAGACGATGCTCCGCGACATGGAAGGCGAAATTGCGAGCGCGAAAGCGTCCGCTAGACGCCGCCGCCTGACCGTGAACGATGCGACGGTGGAGGCACTCCAAGAGATCCTCTCCGCTAACCCGCGCGGCATCCTTCAAGTGCGGGACGAGCTGAGCGGATGGCTCCGCCAGCTCGACCGAGACGGGCACGAGGCCGACCGGCCCTTCTTTCTTGAAGCCTATGAAGGCGGGCTCTACGGCGACTTCGAGTCCGACAGGGTGGCACGCGGGAACACGCGCACCGCCGGGCCGTGCGTCTCGATCCTTGGGACGATTCAGCCGGGGCGCCTCGATCGCTACGTGCGCGGCGCCGTCGCGGGGCGCGATGGAGCCGACGGACTTCTACAACGGTTTCAGCTCATCGCGTGGCCCGACGATTCGCCGACGCGCGGAGAGGACCGCGAGCCCGACGCGATCGCGTTCGAGGAGGCTCTCCGAGTGTTTCGCGCGCTCGACTCCGGCACACCTTCCACGTTCGGGGCGGAGGAGGAGGAAGGCGCTCCGCCGTTCCTTCGTTTTGCGCCAGACGCGCAAGCGCTCTTCGACAAGTGGCAGGACGTTCACTACCGCGAGATCCGCGCCGACTCGCTCAAGGCCGCGCCGTTCTTCGAGGAATATCTCGTGAAACAACGGAAGACGGTGCCCGCCCTGGCTCTCATCTTTCACGCCGTCTCTGTCGTCGCGGGCTCCGCTCCTCCCGGCCCCGTGCCCGCGTCAGCGCTCGACCTCGCGCTGAACTGGGGCGCGTTCCTGCGCTCACACGGCGAGAAGGTGTACGCCGTTGAGCTGCGCTCGAACGTCGCCGCCGCCGAAGCTCTCGCCGCGAAGCTCGAGGCGCGGGCCGTGCCCGACGGCGCGACCGTCTCCGACCTCGGCGAGAGGGACTGGGCAGGACTCGAGGAGCCCGCTCTTGTTCATGCCGCTCTCGACGTTCTCGAACACGTCGGCTGGGTCCGCCGCGTCCCCGAACCGACGGCGGGGCGGACGCGGATCGTGATTCGGGTACATCCCGACTTCCGGCGGGCCGGCGCATGAGCCTGTTCGTCCCGACGTGGCACACCGAGGATGCAAGGGTGAACGCTCTAGGCTCCAAACCCGAAAAACCCGAAAAAGCCTTTTCCGGGTTAATCGGGGAAGAGGGTCAGAGCATTTGCCCTCGCTTTTCTCCGGGCCCTCACCCGTGCGTCACCTGCCACGCCGAGACGGAGCCCGAGGACCTCTTCTGTCCCGAGTGTTGGGAGAAGCGGCTCGCCCGGATGCCTCAAGACGTGGGAGAGCGCCGGAGGCGCCTGGACCGTGTACGCCGGGAGAAACGTGCGGAACTCCTCGCCACGTCGCCTCACACGGGCCTAACGGCGACGAGTCCGGCCTCTGCTATCCCTCCTGAAGGCGCCGCCTGATGCCGCGCGTCTGCACCGTCTGCCAGCGCCCTGACCGGCCGGAGATCGACCGCGCCATCGTGGCCGGGGAAGCGAAGCGCGGCATAGCTCGGCGTGCCGCGGTATCGGCCGACGCTATGGAGCGCCACGCGAGACTGCACCTCCCGGCGGCCATCGTGAAGGCGCAGGCCGCCGAGGACGTGGCGAACGGGGATGCCCTCCTCGGCCAGATAACGGACCTTCAGAAGCGAACGCTCGCCATCCTGACAGCGGCGGAGAATGACGGCGAAGGGCGGGCCGCTCTCGCAGCAATCCGCGAGGCCCGCGAGAACGTCGTGTTCCTCTCGAAACTCCTGGCCGACCTGAACCCGGCTGATGGGCAGGACGCCCGCAGCCTGGCGGAGCAGCTCAAGCGCGCTAGGGCGGAGCAAGTCACTATCAACGTCGTTCCGCTCTACCAGATGCTCTCCGGCCAGATCTCGCCACACGACGCCCTCGAGAAGCTGGTGGTGTGGGGCTATCTGACTAAAGACGAAGCGGACGAGGCGATGCGGCGCAAGCGCGAAGCGGAGCCACGGCTGAAGGCTTTGCCTCCGCCACGTTCCGAACGTCTCTAGGTTCCTAGTATCTCTAACGACGCCGACCGGTAGTGGACGCTGCTGGTTCAGCGGCGAGCGTAAGCGAATCCGCGGCAACGATGGAGTTAGGCCCGGTGAGCTACTGAGGGGGCCTTCCCCGAGCGGCAGGGTCGACGGCCCGATAAAGGGAACGCCATTGCGCGGTAGAGGAGACGTCGGCGCGCAAGGTGATGCATGCGACGGGGAGTTCGCGAATGGTCGGATAGAGGCGACCCCTGAACGTAATTGAGCCGTCACGATGAACTGTGCCGACGACGCCGCTTTGGCGAGCCGAGGAATCGGCGAATGACAGAATGCGGGAGGACATTAGTGTCATTAAGTTCGGCGAACAGCCTTGGGTCGGGCCGACATGCGCGCGCCGAGAAGGAAACCCAGGGCATGACCCCGGCTTCTACGCGCCACCCCCCCCGGCAATTCCCATTGCGCCCCTACACGGGCACATGAGCCGCGATACGATC
>CALAQS010000136.1 GCA_937888435.1 uncultured Acidobacteriota bacterium | reverse complement strand
CGCGCACTTCCAAGCGGAGAAGCTGAAAGACGAGCTCGCGAAAGCCTGAGAAGAAGAAAAAAATCCTTCTCCCGCTTACTTCTTCTTCGCGGTCTCCTTGGCCTTCGCGTCCTTGTTTTCGACGGTAGTTGCGGTCATGCGGTACTCGATCGTGACTTTCGAGCCGACCTTGAGGTCTCCCGTCACCTTCGTCGACGCGTCGCGGGCGATCTCCCACCGGTCTTTGCCCTTCTGCACGGCGATCATCGAATCACTCACCTCGAGAACAGGACCCGTGACCTGGTAGGTCTTCGTCGCCGCCTGCGCGAGGGCGGGGGCGAGTAGCAAGAAAACAGCGGGCACCAACACTCGCAGAATTTTTTTCATCTTCGTCCTCCTACTCGAAAACTTTATCACCCGTCCTGTCGAGGACGTACGCGGGCTCGCCGTCCCGGGCCGTCACGTCCGTGACCTCGTAGCCCACCGCGAACAGGGCCATGGCCAGCCTTCGGAACTTCCTGCGCGCGGCGAGGCTCCGCTTCGGATCGGTGCGATAGACGCGGGGCGCGTCCGCGAGGAACGGAAGGAGGACTCGCGGCGAGAGCGGAATCGTCCCGGGTCGCGTCGCGACCGGAACGTCCGAGTACCCGTCCGGAGGCGGCCCCCCGCCCCGCGCCGCGCGCTCGACGAGCGGATCGTCGAGGCGCCAGTCCACTTCGAACCGGTCCGTCGGCAGGCCGGCGTAGATGCCGCCCATATGGCCGTAGAAGTCCGGCAGGAGGCTCCGCACCGTCGCGCGCAGCCGCTCGATGTTCAGCTTCGCGTTCTTCAGCAGGAACGGGTCGTACGTCCAGGTCACGAGCCGGATCCCACGCTCGAGGCACCACGCCCGCTGGAAGAGCTTGAGCTTCACCCCGAGCCCGCGTCCCTGCGCGTCGGGCCGGACCGCGAGAAGGTGCGAGTGCTGGCAGGGCTCGCTCCGGTTCGTGCGCGGGATGCCGTGCACGAAGCCGAGCATCTTCTTTCCCTCGAACGCCGCGGCCGTGAGGCCGCCTGCGTGCGTGGCCGCGACGAGGTCGCTCGCGGGCGAGACGGAACGTTCGGCGAAGCCCCACGCGGCTTTCGAGACGTGCGTCGTCTCGATGAACTCCTCCGCGCTCCTCAGCTCGCGGACCACGAGACGTCCGCTCACGCCGCGTCCTCGAGGAGACCCGCAAGAAGAGCCGCGCGCCGAGGGAGATCCTCCACGAGGAGGTGCTCCGTGCGCGCGTGCGCGCCGGCGCCCGAAGGCCCGAGGCCGTCCAGCGTCGGGACACCGGCCGAGGCCGTGAGATTTCCGTCGGAACCTCCGCCCACGCGCACCGCCCCGAGGTCGAAACCGAGCGTCTTCGCGAGCGCCGCCGCGCGCCTGTAAAGCGCGAGTGACGCTTCGGTCGCTTCCATGGGCGGACGGTTGACGCCTCCGTCCAGCGTGACCTCTACGCGCGAGTCCGCCGGACGGTACGCGCGAAGCCCCGCGAGGACGCGCTCGCCCTCGGCCTGAGTCCAGAGCCGGAAATCCACGGAGAGCGCGGCGCTCTCCGGTACGACGTTCGTCGTCGTGCCTGACGCCGCGACGGTGGGCACGACCGAAGTCCCCGAGGGGACGTCGGCGAGCGCGTCGGCATACAGCGCGAACCGCGACATCTCGAGGAGGGCCGAGGCCCCCTTCTCCGGCTCGAGCCCCGCGTGCGCGGCCACGCCGGAGAAGCGCGCGGTCACGAGGCCGACCCCCTTCCGCGCGATCTTCGCGGCGCCGCCCTCGCCGGACGGCTCGAGGACGAACACCCGGTCGCGCTTCAGGGCCTCGGCGACGAGAAGATCGCGTGAGGCGTGCGTCCCGATCTCCTCGTCCGGCGTCAGGAGGAGCGTGAGGCCCCAGGCGGGGATCACGTGGCCGCGCGCCACGGCCTCGAGGACGGCGACGACGACCGCGATTCCCCCCTTCATGTCGTAAACGCCGGGCCCCCGTGCGGCGCCGGCTTCGACGCGAAACGGAATTCCCTCCAGCGTCCCGGCGGGCCAGACCGTGTCGAGGTGGCCGAGTAGAAGTGCGCCCCCGCGCTCGGGACCGGCCCGCGCGAGGAGGGCGTCTCCGCGGCCCGCGCAGGGAACGGGAGATGCCGCGATTCCGGCGGCCGTAAGTCGCGCCGCAATCCAGCGCGCGAGGTCGGACACCAGGGCGGGCTCGCCGGATGGGCTCTCGCGCACGACGAGGGCCTCGAGGTCGGCAAGCATCGACTTCTGGCGCGCGAAAAACAGCGCGTTGAGGTCGCGGACGCGCGCACTCACGCGCGAAGCTCCTGGATTCCCGTCGTGACGCGCGAGAGGACGTCCGGCCGGATCGCGACCCCGATGCCCGGTCCTTTCGGCACGGGCATGAGCCCGTCCGCTGCTTCGAGCGCCGGCGCCACGATGTCCTCCTCGAAGTAGCGGGACGAGGACGACGTGTCGCCCGGCTTCGAAAAGCCCGGCAGGCTCGCGATGGCGACGTTGTGGGCACGCCCGATTCCGGCCTCCAGCATGCCCCCGCACCAAACCGGCACGCCCGCGGCGCGCGCGGCGTCGTGAATCCGCACGGCCTCGCCGTGCCCGCCGACACGGCCGATCTTGACGTTGATGACCTGGCAGGCGCCGAGGTGGATCGCGGCTTTCGCGTCTGCAAGAGAGCGGATCGACTCGTCGAGGCAGATCGGCGTCTTCAGCATCCTCGCGAGCTCAGCGTGCGCGACCAGGTCTTCGTGGTGCAGCGGCTGCTCCATGTAGTCGAGCCGGAACGCGTCGAGAGCGCGCAGCGCCTCCGCCTGCGCGAGCGTATAGGCCGCGTTCGCGTCGACCGTGAGCGTGATGTCCGGAAATGCATCGCGTACTGCGGAGAGCCGGTCGTGATCCGAGCCCGGCTCGATCTTCAGCTTGATGCGGCGGTAGCCCTGCGCCACGTGCTTTCTCACGTTCTCGACGGTTTCCTTCGGCGTGGGCGAGATGCCGAGCGACACGCCGACCTCGATCTTTTCGCGTGAGCCTCCGAGAGATCTTCCCAGGGGGACGCCCGCCGCCTTCGCGAAGAAGTCGCGGAGCGCGCACTCGACGGCGGCTTTCGCCATCCGGTTCCCCCGGATGCGCGAGGCGAGGCGCTCGAACTCCTCCGGAGACGAGATGGACTTGCCGAGAACGAGCGGCAGCAGGAACGACGTGAGGATCGAAGACGCCGTGGAGATCGTCTCGGGCGAGTAGAACGGCCCTTCCTCGGCGACGCACTCACCCCATCCGGAAAGGCCTTCGCCGCGAAGCTCGAGGAGGAGGAACTTCTTCACGCTCGTCTCCCCGAAGGACGTGCGGAACCGGAACTTGAGCGGCATCTCGACGTGCCGGAGCACCGCGAGTTCGACGCGCATCGGGCGATTGTCTATCATCGATTGCCCTCGTTCCGGGGGCACATGATAAGGAAATCGACCGCCGAGGAGGCCCGCATGCCCGGTCCTGCAATCCGCTTCCGTTTCGTCTCCGTCTGCGCCGTCACGGCCCTGGCAGCCGTCCTCGCCGCCGGCTGTGGCGGCAAGGACGACGACGAGGACAAGCCCAAGTCCGCGCGCGCCAAGGGTGCCGCGACGGAGGGCGCCGCCGCTCCCGCGGCCTCGGCCGCTTCCGCCGCCGGCCCAGCCGCCGGAGCCATGGGCGCAGCCGCAGTCACCGGCAAGATCGTCTTCGAAGGGGCGGTGCCGGCGCCCGAGAAATTCAAGATGTCGGCTGACGCCTTCTGCGCGAAGGCGCACCCCGGCGACGTGGCGAAGGAAGAAATCGTCGTCGGGCCCGACAAGGGCCTCGCGAACGTGTTCGTGTACGTGAAGTCGGGGATCTCCGGAACGTATCCGCCGCCCGCCGCCGCGGCCGTCATCGACCAGAGGGGCTGCACGTACCATCCGCACGTTTTCGGCATGGTCGCGGGACAGAGCCTCGACATCCTGAACAGCGACGACACCCTCCACAACATCCATTCCCTCCCGGAGAAGAACGAGTCCTTCAACCTCGGCATGCCCGTCAAGGGGATGAAGTACACGAAGAAGTTCGACAAGCCCGAGGTCATGATCCACATCAAGTGTGACGTGCACGGCTGGATGTCCGCGTATTGCGGAGTCGTTTCGCACCCGTTCTTCGCGGTCACGGCCGCGGACGGCACGTATGCGATCAAGGACCTGCCGGCCGGCACGTACACGATCGAAGCGTGGCACGAGAAGCTCGGCACGCAGACGCAGCAGGTCACGGTCGGCGCGACGGAGTCCAAGCCGGTCGCCTTCACGTTCAAGGCCGGAGCCTGATTTCCTCGGCGGGATGAACGCGGAGAAGACGAAGGACACGGACACGGACGAGACGCGGAGCGCAGGGATCCTGAGGGTCGCCACGCGGGGCGTTGCGTTCGGGGTCTTCCTGCTCCTCGTCGCGGGCGCGCTCGTCACGTCCACCGAGTCGGGCCTCGCCGTCCCGGACTGGCCGCTCTCATATGGCAAATTCATGCCGCCGATGGTCGGCGGCATCCTGTACGAGCACGGACACCGACTCGTGGCGGCCGCCGTCTCGACCTTGGTAGGGCTGGAGCTGGGCGCCCTTCTGTTTTTCCTAAAAGGAAGGAAGACGGTCAAGCTCCTCGCGGCCACGGCGTTCGTAGCGATCCTTCTGCAGGCGGTTCTGGGCGGCCTGACCGTGCTTTTTCTTCTACCGCCTGCGATCTCCTCCGCACACGCCGCCCTCGCGGAGATCGTCTTCGCCCTCACGGCCGTCGTCGCGCTGATGTGCTCGAAGACATGGACGGAACTCACGGCACGCCCTCTTTCTCTTTCACTCGAAGAAAATCCGAATATTTCTTCGAAGGGTGTGGAAGCGATGCGCGCGTTTCGCTGGGTCATCCTTGCCACCGCCGCGATTTACGTCCAGATCGTCCTCGGCGCCGTCATGCGGCACACGGGGGCCGGCCTCGCGATCCCCGACTTCCCGGCCGCCTTCGGCGGCCTCTGGCCCTCCGCGGACGAACTCCAGCGCCGCGGCGTGGGCCTCCACCTCGCGCATCGGGTCGGGGCCGTCGTCGTTCTCGCCCTCGTCCTCGCCGCCGTGCGCGCGCTGGCGCGGCTCTCGGCGGTGAACCCCGTTTTCGCCGGATTCGCCGCGGCCTGGACCGGCCTCGTCGCGATCCAGATTCTGCTCGGCGCCCTTTCCATCTGGTCGAAGAAGGCGCCGTCCCTCACGGCCGCCCACCTCGCCGGGGGCGCCCTTTGCTGGGTCACGGGCGTCCTCGCCACGGTCTCGGTCGGCGCCTGCCGGAATCTCTCGAACGCGGTAAGCTCCCGCACGCGCGCATGAGCCTGAGTCGCATCCCCTCCACGTTCGCCTCTTACGTCTCTCTCACGAAGCCGCGCATCACGGTCTTCGTCGTGATGACGGCCTTCGTCGGCTTCGTCGCGGGCACGAACGGTCCGCTTTCCTCGCTCGCCCTGCCGCTGCTTCTCCATACGCTCCTCGGGACCGCCCTCGTCGCCTCCGGCACCAGCGCGTTCAACCAGGTGCGCGAGGTGGACCTCGACGGCCTGATGAAGCGCACACAGGACCGCCCCCTGCCGTCCGGGCGCATCAGCCTCCGCGGCGCGGCCCTTTTCGCGGGCGCGCTCTCGGTGGTGGGACTCGCCGAGCTCTTCCTCTTCACGAACGTGCTGACGACCGCCCTCGCAGCCTTCACGCTCGTCTCGTACGTCGGCCTCTACACGCCGATGAAGACGCGGTCGCACGCCTCGACGGTCATCGGGGCAGTGCCGGGCGCCCTGCCGCCCCTTGGCGGGTATACCGCGGCGACGGGCGCGCTCGGCCTTCCGGGACTCGCTCTCTTCGCGATCCTCTTCGTCTGGCAGCTTCCGCATTTCTTCGCGATTGGTTGGCGCCACCGCGCCGACTACGCCCGCGCGGGCGTGAGAATCCTCCCGGTCATCGACCCCTCCGGGCGGCGAACGGCCCGGCAGACGCTTCTCTGGACCGCCGTGCTGCTGCCGATCAGCATCCTGCCGTCTCTCGTCGGGACGGCCGGCTTCGCCTACGCGTTCGGGGCGTTCGTCCTGACGCTCCTTTTCCTTCGCTCGTCATTGCGCTTCGCGCGCGAGAGGACGGACGGACGCGCCCGTTCCCTTTTTTTGGCGTCGATCGGGTGGCTCCCGGCGATTCTCATCCTCCTCGTCCTCGACCGCGTCTGACGCGAGAAAACGCTCGCACCCCGCACGTGACGCCTCCCGCCGTCGAAGCCCGCTCCCTCTCTCGTGCCTTCGGCGCGCGCGCCGCGCTGACGGACGTCACGTTTTCGGTGGCGCGCGGCGAGATCTTCGCGCTCCTCGGCCCGAACGGCGGCGGCAAGACGACGCTCTTCCGGATTCTCGCGACCCTGCTGCCTCCGGACGCCGGGAGCTTCTCCATCGACGGGCTCGATCCCATGGTAGCGGGCCGCCCGGTGCGCCGGCGGCTCGGCGTCGTGTTCCAGTCGGCGAGCCTAGACAAGAAGCTGACCGTCGGGGAGAACCTCGCGCTCCAGGGCGACTTGTACGGCCTCCCGTCGGGCACGCGGGCCGCGCGCATCCGCGAGCTGCTCGAAATGTTCCGCCTCGAGGACCGGGCGAGCGACCTCGTCGAGACCTTGTCCGGTGGCCTCGCGCGGCGCGTGGAGATCGCCAAGGCGCTCCTTCATGCTCCGCCCGTGCTCCTCCTCGACGAACCGTCGACCGGCCTCGACCCCGGCGCCCGGCGCGATCTCATCGACGCGCTCGCCTCCCTCGCCCGCGCGGGCACGGCGATTCTCCTGACGACGCACCTCTTCGAGGAGGCCGAGGCGGCGCACCGTATCGGCCTCCTCGACCAGGGACGCCTGATCGCGCTCGACACGCCCGGCGCGCTGAAGGCCACGCTTGGCGGCGACGTCGTGACGGTGGAGGCGAAGGACGACGCGGGCGCGCCGGCGCTCGCGGCCAGGATCGAAAGCCGCTTCGGCGCCGAGGCCGGCCGGATCACGGTGGTCGGACCCACGGTTCGGGTGGAGCGGGAGGCCGCGCACACGTTCGTGCCGCGCCTCGTCGAGGCGTTCCCTGGCGCCTTCAAGTCCGTCACGCTCGGCGCGCCGTCGCTCGAGGACGTCTTCATCGCGAAGACGGGCCGACGCTTCCGCGAGGCGGACGCGCCGGATGGCGGGAGCCACGCGGAATGAGCGTCACGTGAGCCCCCCCCTCGCCCTTGCGCGCCGGGAGATCGTCCGCTTTTTCCGGCAGAAGAGCCGCATCGTCGGAGCCGTGGCTCCGCCTCTGGTCATGTGGATCCTCGTGGGCTCGGGCTTCCACGGCTCCTTCCGCGAGGACTCGTTCGGCTACTTCTTCCCGGGCACGGTCGTCCTCGTCGTGCTCTTCGCGGCGATCTTCGCGACGATCTCCGTCATCGAGGACCGGCGCGAAGGGTTCCTGCAGGGAGTCCTCGTCTCGCCCGTCGCTCCCGCTTCGATCGCGCTCGGGAAGGTCCTCGGTGGCGCGGTGCTCGGGCTTATGCAGGGCCTTCCCCTGCTCCTCCTCGTGCCGCTGACCGGCCTCAGGGTCGACGCCGCGGGCCTTCTCTCCGCCGCCGCGCTGCTCGCGCTCCTCGCCTTCGCGCTCACGTCTCTCGGATTCGCGATCGCGTGGTCGCTCGAATCGACGCAGGGATTCCATGCGATCATGAATCTCTTCCTGATCCCCATGTGGCTCCTCTCGGGAGCCTTCTTCCCCGTCGACGGCGCCCCCTCGTGGCTGCGCGCGGCGATGGCCGTGAACCCGCTCACGTATGGCGTTGCGGCCTTGCGCCGGGCCCTCGGCGGCGCCGCGCCGGCGTGGATGTCTCCGTCGCTCTCGTGGACGGTGACGGCGGCCTTCGCCGCCCTCATGTTCGCCGCCGCCGTGGCCGTCGTCGCGCGCTTTCCCGCGGGCCCCGCCGCCCGCCTCGCCGCCGCGCGCCCACCGGAGGCCCGATGACGGTCCGCGACCTGCCGACGCTGAACGCCTGCCTCAACGCGACGAGCGCCGTCCTCCTCGTCGTCGGCTGGACGTTCATCCGCCGGCGGAGGATCGACGCGCACCGCCGCACGATGACGGCGGCTTTCGTGTGCTCGACGCTCTTCCTCGTCTCGTACCTCGCCTATCACGCGCAGGTCGGAAGCGTGCGCTTCCCCGGAACGGGCGGAGCGCGGACGCTCTATCTCGGCATCCTCCTCACGCACACGATTCTCGCGGTTGCCGTCGCGCCGCTCGCGATCGCGACCTTCGTCCTCGCCCGGCGCGGGCGTTTCGATCGCCATCGCAAGCTCGCCCGCTTCACGCTGCCGATCTGGCTCTACGTCTCCGTCACAGGCGTCGTCGTCTACGTGATGCTGTACCAAATGCGCTGGTAGTCAGCCGCGCGCGCCGTGACCCCACTTCGCAACGAGCTCTCCGACGCGCGCGAGCGTCACGGGCTTGCTCACGAAATCGTTCATCCCCTCGGCTTCGCAGCGCTCCTTGACGAGGTCGGACGTGAGCGCCGTGAGCGCGATGACCGGCAGCCGCTCTCCGTCCGGCAGGCCGCGCAGCCGCCGGAGCACCTGGAAGCCGTCCATCTCGGGCATGTGCAGGTCCAGGAGGACGAAGTCGAAGCGGAAGCCCGCGGCCGCGTCCACGGCCTCGCGCCCGCTGCCCGCCGTGAGCACTTCGGCGCCCCGTGACCTCAGCATGTGGGCGAGAAGCTCGCGGTTTTCCTCGTTGTCCTCCACGAGCAGGACGCGCGGGCGCCCGTCGGCGCCGCCGATCGACCGCCGGCCGTCCTGGGGCTCGGTCTCGTCGACCCGCGCGAGAAGCTGCTCGCTCGTCGCTTTCAGCTCGGCCTCGGCGCGCGCGCGCTGGATCGGACCCGAGGTCTCGTCCGCCGCACGCCGCGCCGCGGCGACGATCTCCTGGACGCGCGCCTTGAGATCACGCGTCGTGGACTGCAGGACGTCCACGGCGGCCTCGCGCGCGTCGGCGAGCGCCCGACGGGCCGCGTCCAGCTCGGTGAGGAGTCGGCGCCGCGAGCTGCCGTCGAGAAAGACGACGTCCGCGCCGCCGCCCGAACGCGGCGTGACGACGACGTGCAGCATCCGCGACACGCCTTCCGGCGTGACGAGGGAGACGTCTTCCTCGACCGAAGCGGTCGGCGTGCCCTGCGGGGCGCGGTTCACGGCGCGCGCGCGGATGAGTCCGCGCAGCCCTTCGGGCAGCACCTCCGAGCGCTCGACGTCGAGGCCCTCGAGAGCGTCCGCGCGGCGCCCCACCCACTCCGCGAGCCGGCGGCTGACCGCCTCGATGCGGCCGGCGGCGTCCACGCCGAGGAGGCCCGCGGGCGAGGAATCGAGCAGGCGCGCCCGGTGCTCGTCCCCTCCCGCCGGACCGCTCGTGTCGACGCGCCAGATGGCGGCTTCGACGACCTTGCCGTACCGCACGACAGGCGTCATCGAGACGATCGACTCGACCTGCGTCGCGCCGCTTGAGGGCAGCAGGATGCGCCGGGCCGCTCGAGACTGGCCGGTCTCGAAGACCTCGTTCAGACCCTCTATCATCTCGGGCGTGTCGGCGGAGAGGGCGGGAAAGTCCGATGCGGCGCGCCCCTCCAGGTCGCGCTCCTCGACACCGAGGGCGCGACGCGCGCCCCTGTTCGCGTAGCCGATCCGGCCGGCGCGGTCCAGCGTGAAAACGGCGACGGCCTCGATCGCATCCACGGCCGGCCCGAATGCCGCGCGCACGGACGTCACCGGCTCGGCACGAGATCCCGCGGGCGAGGGAGAACGGTTCGCCCCGAAAAAGACGAGAACGGCCGCCACGGCGATCACGACGGCGGCCGGTGCGAGGGACGAGGGCAGGCCGAGCACGACACCCAGCCCGAGGAGCAGGAGACCGAAAAAGACGAGAATCCGGGGGCCGGACATCTTTCCTATCTTAAACACGAGGCCCGCATGAGCTCTTCCGTCCAGTCCGGACCCACCTGGGGCGCCCTGCTCGTCGAGGGGCGGCACCGCCTTTCGAGCGCGGAGAACGCTCCGTACGAAGCGGAGGAGCTTCTCGCCCGGGCGACCGCGCGCCCCCGCGCCTGGTTCCTGGGCCGTCGCGCCGAGCCCGCGGATGCCTCGAGCCGGGCGGCCTTCGAGACGCTCGTCGCACGCCGCGCCGCCGGCGAGCCGCTGCAATACCTCCTCGGCGAATGGGAATTCCTCGGCCGCACCTTCTACGTCGATTCGCGCGCGCTGATCCCCCGCCTCGAGACGGAGGGCGTCGTGGAAGCGGCGCGCGCCGCCGCGCCCGGCGCCCGCGCCCTCGCCGACCTCGGCACGGGCAGCGGCATCCTGGCCGTCACGCTCGCGCTGGAGCGCCCGGAGGCGCGCGTTCTCGCGATCGACCGCTCGCCGGCGGCTCTCGCGCTCGCCGCGGCAAACGCGCGCCGCCACGGCGTGTCCGAACGGGTGACGACGGTCGCCTCCGACTGGCTCTCCGCGTTCGCCCCGCGGCCGCTCTTCGACCTCGCCGTCGCGAACCCGCCCTACGTCGCCGTGGCCGACGCCCCGCATCTGGCGAAAACGGTCTCGGACTTCGAGCCGCCTCTCGCGCTTTACGGCGGCAACGACGGGCTCGAGCCGATGCGCGCGCTCCTCGCGGGGCTGGCCGTCTTCCTCCGTCCCGGCGCCCCGTTCGTGTTCGAGCTCGGGTACGGGCAGGCCCGCGACGTCTCGGCGCTCGTGGAAGCGTCGGGGACGTTTCGACTCGTCGACATCCGCCTCGACGTTGCCGGGATCCCGCGCACGGCCACCGCGCTGCGGCTGACGGCGCCGTCCCCGAGCCCGTAGACTTCCTGTCCAAGATGGACGCGTTCCTCATCAAAGGCCCGTCGCGGCTCTCGGGCACCCTGAGAGCGAGCGGCGCGAAGAACGCAGCGCTGCCCGCGATGGCCGCGGCGCTTCTCACGGACGCTCCCGTGACGCTCGAGGAGGTGCCCGACCTCGCGGACGTCGACACGATGACCCGTCTTCTCGAAGGCATGGGCGTTTTGGTCGCCACGCCCGCGCCCTCCCGCAGAATCGTCGACGCGTCGCGCGTCACGTCGACCGAGGCCCCTTACGACCTCGTCCGGACGATGCGGGCTTCCATCCTCGTCCTCGGCCCCCTCGTCGCCCGCTTCGGCGAGGCGCGCGTCTCGCTGCCCGGGGGCTGCGCGATCGGCGTACGGCCCGTGGACCTGCACCTCCGGGCGCTCGAGGCGCTGGGCGCGAGGATCGCCGTCGAGAAGGGCTACATCCACGCGCACGTCTCGCGCGTCGGGCGCGGGACCGGCCGGCTCACCGGAACGACGATCCGCTTCCCGTCTCCCACCGTGACCGGCACGGAGAACGTGCTTTTCGCCGCGACCCTCGCGCGCGGGACGACGGTGATCGAGAACGCGGCGCGAGAGCCCGAGGTGGAAGACGTGGCGCTCCTCCTCACCCGCATGGGCGCGCGCGTGACGGGCGCGGGAACCCCCACGATCACGGTCGAGGGCGTCGAGCGGCTCTCAGGGACGGGCCCTTCGCCTCACACGATCGTGCCGGACCGCATCGAAGCGGGAACGTACCTCGCCGCCGGCGCGATCACCGGAGGCGACGTGACGGTTTCTCGCGCTCGGGCCCGCGACCTCGGTGCGTTTCTCGACGCGCTCCGCCGCGCCGGGGCCGGCGTCGAGACGACGGAGGACGGCGTGCGCGTCTTCGCCTCGCGGCCGCTCGAGGGCGTGGACATCGAAACGGCGCCGCACCCCGGATTTCCGACCGACCTGCAGGCGCAGTTTCTCGCCCTCATGACGCAGGCCAAAGGAACGTCCCGTCTCGTCGAGACGATCTTCGAGAACCGCTTCCTGCACGCCGTCGAGCTCGCGCGCCTCGGCGCCGACGTGCGCGTCGAAGGGCGCACGGCTCTCGTGCGCGGACCTTCGAAGCTCGAAGGCGCGCCCGTGACCGCCTCGGACCTCCGCGCGTCCGCGGCTCTCGTCCTGGCGGGCCTCGTCGCCCGGGGCGAGACGCTCGTGCGCCGCATCTACCATCTCGACCGGGGTTATGCCGCCATGGATCAGCGCCTGCGAAGCCTCGGCGCTTCCGTCGAGCGGATCGACGGATAATCCGTCCGATGAGCCCTTCCGCCGACGCCTCGTGCCTCTTCTGCCGGATCGTCCGGAAGGAGATTCCCGCGAAGATCGCCTTCGAGGACGAGCGCGTGCTCGCGTTCCATGACGTCACCCCGAAGGCGCCCACGCACGTGCTCGTGATTCCGAAGACGCACGTCGCGCGCCTCTCCGATGCCTCGGGTGATCACGCCGCGCTTCTCGGACCCTGCCTCGTCGCGCTTACCCAGATCGCAAGGGCGCTCTCTCTCGACAGCTACCGCGTCGTCATCAACGACGGCGCCGAAGCGGGCCAGAGCGTCTTTCACCTGCACCTCCATCTCCTCGGCGGACGGGCCTTCGCGTGGCCGCCGGGCTGAGAGCCTTCTGTCGCTCCGCCGCCCTCGCCCTTTTCTTTCTCCTCCTCGCCTCCGGAACGACGGTCGACGCGAGCGCCGCGCGCGAGCACGACCTCGCCGCCGCAGCGCGCGCCGGAAGATGGACGGAGGTCCTGGAGCAGCTCGACGACCTGAAGCGAGAGTCCGCCGTAAGGTACGCCGACGGCCGCTTCGATTACCTCGCCGCGCGCGCGCTCGCCGCGACGGGGCGCCGCGACGAGGCCATCGCGCTCTTCGAGCACCACGTCTCCGCCGACGACCTTCTCGACGTGCCGGGCCGCCTCGCCGCCGGCACTCTCCGGTTCGAAGGCGGCGACGGTGCCGGCGCGCTCGAGCTACTGTTGCCCCTCCTCCAGCGGAAGGGAGGCGCCGTCTCGCGGCGCGCGCTCCGCATCACGCTCGATGCGCTCGAGACGCGCCTCGACGCGGCGACTCTGGCGCGCCTCGTGGCCGCGAGGCCGCCGGCGGCACCGCGCGAGAGGCGCCGCCTCCTCGCCCTGCGCGCCGAGGCTCTCGACCAGTCCGGTGACGCGTCGGGCGCGGCGGCGCTTCGCGAGGAGATCCTCCGCGAGGCGCGGCGCGACGACGCCGCCGCGATCGTGCTCGCGCGCGAGATGCGCGGACGGGACGCGCGGAGCCTCCCCGACCGCCTGCTTCCGCTCCTGATCGAGACCGCGAAGGCGCAGCGCGACCTCGACCTCGCGGAGCGCCTCGCGACGGAACGCGACGCGCGCGCCTCTCGCACGGGCGACGACGTCGCGCGCCGGGGAGCCCGCTTCGACCTCGGCCGGATCCTCGCCTCGCGCGGGCGGTTCGCGGAGGCCTTGACGGCGTTCCAGTCCATCCTCGACGCGCAGCCGCGCCACCCCCGGCACGCCCGCGGAAAGAAGGACGACGCCCCCGGCACCGACGCCTTCTTCGCCCGCGTGCGCTTCAACGTCGGCACCACGCTCGAGAAGCTCGGGCAGCTCGACGCGGCGGCCGCGGAGCTCCGGCGCGTGGAGGGCTCTCGCATAGGCCCGGCCGTCCTCGCCGCGCTTCAGCGGGCGCGCCTCCTCATGCGGCGCGGCAACCTCGCCGGAGCCGAGGCGATCCTCATGCGCAAGGCCCTCGTGAAAGAGCCCGGGCGCGTCGAAGGCCTCCTCCACCTTCTCGAGCGGCGGGCCGAGGCGGGCGACGGCGCGGGAGCGCGGCGGGCCCTCGCTCCCATCGAGCGCCTCGCGCGCGCCCGACGGCTGCCGGAGCCCTGGAAGAGCGAGCTTCCTTTCTGGCGCGGCCGCGCCGCGGAGGCCTCGGAGGATCTCGCGGGCGCTCTCGCGGGTTACGCCGCGCTCCTCGCCGCGCGCCCCTGGACGGCGGCGGGTGAGGTCGCGGCGCAGCGGATGTCCGCGCTCCCGGCCGTCTCGCGTGATGCGTTTCTCCGCCGCGAGCGGCTCGAAGGCGAGGCCCTCCTCACGTCCGGAAAGCCGCGGGAGGCCAAAGCGCGCCTCCTGCCTCCCGCCCTTCTCGGCGACGCCCTCGCGCGCGACCTCCTGAAGCTCGCCTACCGCTCGCTTCCCGGCTACGCCGAGGTCCTGCTCGCTCCCGACCTGCCGGAGGATTCGCTCCCGACGCTTTGCGGGGACGCGGCGGCGTGCCGCCTCCTGCAGCTCGGCCTGCCTCTCGAAGCCGAGCCGATCGTGCGCGACGCCTCGCGCCTCGACACGCTCCTCGGCAGCCTCGTGGCCGCTCGCCTCGCCGAGGACGCGGACGCCGGGCCGGCGGCGCTCGAGGCGGCCGAGGCTCTCGACCGCTTGGTGCCCGACGACTTCCTCCTCGACCTCGCGCCGCGCTCGGTGCTCCGCTCTCTCGCGCCACGCCCCTTCGACCGGCTCGTCGCCGAGGCGGCGGACCAGAGCGGCGTGCCGCGCGACCTGCTTTACGCGATCATGCGGCAGGAGAGCCGGTTCGACCGCGAGGCCGCCTCCCCCGCCGCGGCCCGCGGCCTCATGCAGCTCACGCTTCCGACCGCGGGAGAGGCCGCGCGGGAGCTGAACGAGACTCCTCCCGCCTACGCGGAACTTTACGATCCCGCGCGGTCGCTGCGGCTCGGCGCGCGCACGCTGAAGAACCTTCTCGCCCGCTTCGACGGCGACGCGGCTCTCGCGGCCTCGGGCTACAACGCCGGCGCCGGCCAGACGGCGCTGTGGGCCGGCGGCGCGAAGGCTCCGACCGAGGCGCTTCTCGCCTCGATCACCTACCCGGAAACGCGCACGTATCTGCGCCGCGTGCTCGCGAACCGCATCCTCTACCGGAAGGCAGAGCCCGATCAGCGCCGATAAATGAGGATGCGCGTCTCGCTGCGAAGCTGCGCCGTCCAGCGCTCGATCTCGGCGTTGAGCTTGAGCTCGCGCACGACCTCGCGAATCTCATCGCGGACGTCCTCGAACGGAGGCACGTCCGAAAGACCTCGCTTTCTCGCCGCCTCCCGGAAGGCCGACTCGTAGTAGGCGCGGAGATCCGCTTCCGTCAGCTTCAGTCCCGGCGCGAGGCGCTCCTTCACGAAGCTGTCGAGCGCAAGCCCGCGCTTGACCCATGCCGCCAGCTCCTCGCGGGTCGTTCCGGCGGCCGCGAGCACCGCGGCCGCCGGGATACCACGCTCTTTCGCGAGACGCGCCTCGAGCGCGGCAACACGGGCCTCGACCTCCTCGGGCTTCGGCTCGAATCCGCTCGTCCTTCGGAGCTGTCGCTCGCGCAGGAGGTCGACGATGCGCTCGTCGAGGACGCGGTCGCGATACTCGGCGTCGGTCTCGCCCGGTTTGTGCTCGAGAAACCGCACGGCGACCAGCTTTTGGACCTCGCTCTCGGGAACGATCTCGTCGCCCACGACCGCCGCGATGCGGTCCACGAGCACGGCCGGGCCGGACGGCGTCGCCGCAGGCGCGGGCGCCGCGGGCGCGCCGCTCCCGGCGGCCGGCACGAGGGTGACGCCCGCGAAAACGAGCGGGACGAGCAACCCGCGAAACACGCCCTCGATCGTAGCAGGGGCCCACCATCACCTGCGGGCCACCACGTCCTTCATCAAGCCTCGAGGATTTTCAGACCTAAGGCCGAGAACCTCCGAAAATCGCCGACGTTCCCGGTCGCGAGCGGTTCCCCCGCGCACAATGCGCTTGCGGCGATCATGCAGTCGATCAGAGATCCACGCCGCCGCCCGGATTCGTTGAACAGGCGCGCACTCACGGCCGCGTCTTCCGTCGGATGGACGTGGCGCGGCGCTCGGCACGAACCCGCCTTTCCCATCGAGCCGCCGCCCGGGTCTCCAGGCTGAGCGACCGCTGGAGTGCATCGAGGGCGGTGAGTGCCTTCGGCGCCTTCATAGTGGCCATAGTCTCACCATAGGGCCATAACATTCCGGCCGCCACCCTTGTATGCGGCGAGCCCATGGCGCTGGCGCCGGGCCGTCGGGCCCTCCGCGCGCGGACGCGAGAGAATGCCGCAATGGGCCGTCTCCTCGTTGTCGCCACGCCGATCGGGAATCTCGACGACCTGTCACCACGGGCGCGGGAAGCCCTGGCGTCGGCGGCCGTTGTCTACTGCGAAGACACGCGTCGCACGGGAAATCTCTTCGCCCGTTTCGGCCTCACGACGCCGCGCGTGTCCTGCCACGGCCACAACGAGCACCGCCGCGTCGGCGAGGCTCTCGAGCGGCTCGCCCGCGGCGAGACGCTCGCTCTCGTCTCGGACGCGGGCACGCCGCTCGTCTCCGATCCCGGCGAGCGGCTCGTCGCGGCGGCCGCCGCGGCCGGACACCGCGTGGAGGCGATTCCGGGGCCGTCGGCGGTGCTCGCGATCCTCTCGATCTCGGGATTTCCTGCCGTCCCGTTCACGTTTCTCGGCTTTCCGCCTTCGCGCCGCGGCGAGCGCGACCGCTGGTACGCGGCGCACGCGGCGCGCAACGGGACAACCGTGCTCTTCGAGTCGCCCTTCCGGATCGCCGAATCACTCGAGGCGCTCGCGAGGGCATGGGGAGACCCGCCCGTCGTCCTCGGGCGCGAGCTGACGAAGCTCCACGAGGAGGTCCTGCGTGGGCAGGCCTCGGAAATCGCGCAGGCTCTCGCGGCACGGCCCTCGGTCAAAGGAGAGATCGCGATCGCTGCGGCCGCGTCTCCGGGCAAAGACATTGAGGACGGAATCAAGAATGCCCTTTGATCTCCAGCCCATTCTGGAAGGCGAGCTCATCCGCCTCAGGCCGCTTCGACCGGAGGATTTTTGTCACCTTTACGCGGTAGCTTCAGATCCGCTCATTTGGGAACAACATCCGAACAACGATCGCTACAAGGAGGAGGTCTTCAAGGGATTCTTCCGCGAGGCCCTGGAATCCGGGGGAGCATTGATCGCCATTGATTCCAAAGATGGCCAGGTCATCGGGTCATCGCGATTCCACGGATACGACAGCGAGAAGAGCGAAATCGAAATCGGCTGGACGTTCCTGGCCAGGTCCCGCTGGAGCGGCATCTACAACAGGGAAATGAAGCAGCTCATGCTGAGGCACGCCTTCAGATTCGTGAACAGCGTCATCTTTCTCGTTGGCCCGCAGAACGTGCGCTCGCAGCGGGCCATGGAAAAAATCGGCGGAGTTCGCGTGGGATCGAGGCTCGACGGCAAAGGCCGGGAAAGTCTCGTCTACCGGATCACGGCTTCCTAGCTCACCGAGCGGTCTTCGAAAGCAAGGCGCGCGTCCGATTCGAGGAGGTTTTCGAGGACGGGCCAGTCGACGTCCGGCTGGGACGCGAACGCGTGGAGGTACAGCGCCACGTCGCGCGCCTCGTGGACGCCGAGGAGCGCGTCGACGGCGCGGCGAAGCGCCTTTGCAGCCGGCGCCGGGATCGCACCCTCCGACGTCAGGCTGGGCCCCTCGTGTGGAAGCTTCAGCGCCTCCAGAAAAGACGAGATGAGCGCCGCCTGCCGGCGCGTGAGGGCGGCGGAGAGGACGTACAGGCCGAGGTCGGACGCGCGCTTGTCGCGCAGCGTGCGCCTCACGTAGGCCAGCCGCGTCTCCTCGGGCAACTTCGAAAACCGCTTGAGCGGAATCTGCTGGTAGGTGAGAACGCCGCCCGCGATCTTCTCGGGCAGCTCGTCGTCTTCGCACGCCGCCGCGACGACGGAGGCCACCTCCGCGCTCGACATCCGGCGGAAAAGCTCATGCGACTTCGGGACTTTCATCGGAGGCCGAGGATAACCGACAATGGAGGGCTTGATCGTCCTCCACGGTGCTCCGCGCCCGTCCGGATTCGCCCTTTGGGCGGAGGGGGTCTTCGTGCCGCACGACGGGCGTGACCGGCACCCGCGCGCCCTCGAACCGAAGGAGCTCCTGGAGGCGCTGAGCGCCGAGGGGCTCGCGTCCCCGGTCTCCGCGCGCACGGAGACGGCCCTTCTCACGCTCGTCGTCCCCGCCGTTCACGGGCGTCCCGTTCCGTCCGCGCCGGCGCTTCGGGAGCCCGCCGACTATGCGCCGCCTTTCTCCGCCGCGCTCCGGATCTACGAAGTCCCCGCTTTCGTGCTGCCCGTGGCGGCCGCTCTCGAGACGCTGCTCGCGCTCCCGGCGGCGCTCCGCGCGCGCCCGCTGCCCGTGTCGGCAGGCGACGATCTCGACTACTGGGCGGAGGTGGCGCGCTGGGTGTTCGACCTCCTGCTCCGGCGGCGTGTCGCGCCGGGAACCGACGGCACGCATCCCCGCTGGCGGCCTGTCCTCGACGATCCCCACGAGAGGGAGCGTCTGCGGCGTCTCGCCGAAGCCATGCCGCCGGTGTCGCGCGCGATTCTGCCGCCGGGCGTACGCCTGGGACCCGACGGCGCGCTCCCGCCCGCGCGCGGGCTGCTCCTCGCGTTCCTCGACGAGGCCGTGGACGCGGCGGCGCGCGACGTCCTCAGGGACGTCCTTCCGGCCGAGCGGCGCCGCGCGGGCGACTCTCCCGAGGCCGAGGTCGTCGCCGCGCTCGCCGCTCCTCCGACCCGTGCGCTCGAGCCCGGCGTCCTTTCGCGCCTGACCGAGTGGAGCCTCCCGCTTCTGGATCCCCTGCCCGAGAGCCTGCTGCGCCTCGGAATCCGCGTCGTGCCGCCACCCGAGGCCGGCGGCCCGTTTTCGCTCGCGTACGTCCTCGAGTCCGGAGAAAGCCCCGAGGTCTCTCTCCCGGCCGAGGAGATCTGGGCCACGACGGATGGCTCGATGCGGCGGCGCGGGCGCCTGTTCACGAACCCGCAGGACACGCTTCTCGCGCGGCTCGGAACGGCCGCGGCGCTCTCGCGTCCGGTCGCGCGGAGTCTCGAGGAGCGGCATCCCACGGGCGTCATCCTGTCGCCGGACGAAGCGTGGCGCTTTCTGTCCGACGAGGCCCCTCTTCTCGGGGAGGCCGGCATCGCCGTCCGCCTGCCCGGCGGCGGCAGCCTCGCGCGCGTCGCGCTCAAGCTCGTGGCGCGCGCGCCCGGAGCGGGCGAAGCCGACGCGTCCGTCGTGCGCTTCGGCCTCGACGCCCTCGTCGACTTCGATTGGCGCGTGGCCGTGGGCGATGCGCTCCTCTCCCCCCACGAGTTCGAGGAGCTGGCCGCCCGGCAGATTCCCCTCGTCGAGATCCGGGGGGAGTGGGTTCTCCTCGACAAGGAGAATCTCGAGAAGGCGCGGCGCCTTCTCGACCGCAGGCCCGGCGGCCGCACCACGCTCGGCGAGCTGTTGCGCCTCGCGGGCGGGCTCGACGGCGAACAGGAGGACGTCCTCGTCGACGCCGTGGGAGGCGAGGGGTGGGTCGGGCGTCTCCTCGATCCGGAGATCGCGCGGCGCGAGATCGCCGGCTTCGCCCCGCCACGCGGCCTGACGGGCACCCTGCGCCCGTATCAGATGCGGGGCGTCGGATGGCTGCGTTTCCTGCTCTCGCGCGGCCTCGGCGCCTGTCTCGCCGACGACATGGGTCTCGGCAAGACGATCCAGTTCCTCGCGGCGCTACTCGCCGCGCGCGACGCCGGAGAGCGTATCGGCCCGTCCCTCCTCGTCTGCCCGACGTCCGTCGCCGAGAACTGGGTCCGGGAGGCCGAGCGCTTCGCCCCGCAGCTTCGCGTGGTCGTGCATCACGGTGCGGGGCGCGCGAGCGGAGAGGCGTTCTCACGGCTCCTCACCGAGGTGGACCTGCTCGTCACGACGTACGCCCTCGTGCATCGGGACCGCGCTCTTCTGTCGGGCATCACGTGGGAGTACCTCGCGCTCGACGAGGCGCAGAACGTCAAGAACCCGTCGGCCGCGCAGTCGCGCGCCGCGCGTTCTCTCCGCGCGCACCGGCGCGCGGCTCTCACCGGCACGCCCGTCGAGAACCGCCTCTCCGAGCTGAAGTCCATCTTTGATTTCCTCAATCCCGGCCTCCTCGGCACCGACGAGGCCTTCCGGCGCAACTTCGCGCTCCCGATCGAGCGGCACAACGACCCCGCCGCCTCCGCGCGCCTGCGCCACGTGACGGGCCCGTTCCTTCTGCGCCGCGCCAAGACCGACCCGGGCGTCGTCCCCGATCTCCCCGAAAAGATCGAGACCAAAGAGCTCGTCGGCCTCACGCGCGAGCAGGCAGCGCTCTACCGCGCGACGACCCGATCGCTGCTTTCGGGCATCGGGCTGGCGAACCGGCGCAGCCGCAAGGCGAAGGTCCTTCTCCTGCTCCTGCGCCTCAAGCAGATCTGCGATCACCCGGCGCTCTTCCTCGGGGACGGCCGGCGCGACGGCCGCTCGGCGAAGATCGCCCGCCTCCTCGAGATGTGCGAGGAGACGCTCGCCGAGAAAAGTCCCGCCCTGCTCTTCACCCAGTTCGCCGAGATGGGCCATCTTCTCGTCGCCGAGCTGAAGGAACGCTTCGGCTGCGAGGTGCTTTTCCTGCACGGCGCGGTGCCGCGGCACACGCGGACGGAGATGGTGCGGCGCTTCCAGGAGGACGAGGATCCGC
>CALAQS010000135.1 GCA_937888435.1 uncultured Acidobacteriota bacterium | reverse complement strand
CCCGGGGGCTCCGAGGCGATTGACGCGTCTTCCTCCCGCGTGTAAGGTCTGCGCGCGCTCATGGGAGAAGCCGCGGGAACTTACCGGAAGCTCCAACTGCTCGATGGCACCGGCCAGGGACGGACTATCGCCCGCATGGCTCGCGAGATCGTCGAGGCCGAAGGCGGGACCGAAGGCTTCGTTTTGATCGGCATCCGCACGCGGGGAGTCCCGCTCGCGCGACGCCTCGCCGGCGAGATCGAGCGCATCGAGCGCGTGCGCATTCCCGTCGGGCTTCTCGACATCACGCTCTATCGGGACGACCTCTCCACGGTCGCGGCCTCGCCCGTCCTGAAGAAAACGGAGATTCCGTTCCCGGTGGAGGGCCGCACGGTCGTCCTGTGCGACGACGTGATCTACACGGGGCGCACGGTGCGCGCCGCGATGGACGCCATCCTCGACTTCGGCCGCCCGCGAAAGATCCTCCTCGCCGTCCTCGTGGACCGCGGCCGCCGGGAGCTTCCGATCGAGGCGCAGTTCGTGGGCAAGAGAGTCGCGACGTCGGCTACGGAGATCGTCTCCGTCACGTTCCGGGAGACGGATGGCGTCGACGACGTCTGGCTGCTCGACCGCGAGGTTTCAGCCAAGGCGGCGCGAAAAGCCCGCCGGCCGGCGGCGCGCAAGAGCCCGACGCGGCGTACGAAGAAATAGGCGGTGCCGACGGCGTGACCACGAAGCGAAGCGATACCCCGGAGCCCGCCGTCCAGCGCCCGCCGACGTTCTCCCGGAAGGATCTCCTCGACATCGAGTCGATCACCGAGGACGACATCCGGCTCGTCCTCGACACGGCCGAGTCGATGCGCGAGATCAACCAGCGCTCCATCAAGAAAGTCCCGACCCTCCGTGGCAAGCTCGTCGCAAACCTCTTTTTCGAGAACTCCACGCGCACGCGCTTTTCGTTCGAGATCGCCGAGCGCCGTCTTTCCGCCGACTCGATCGCGCTCTCCGCCACGGGCTCGTCGGTCGCGAAAGGCGAGACGCTCCTCGACACGGGGAGGAACCTCATGGCGATGGCGCCGGATGCGATCGTCATCCGCCACCAGCGCTCGGGCGCCCCGCACCTCCTGGCGCGGCACCTCCCGTGCGCGGTCGTGAACGCGGGCGACGGCGCGCACGCGCATCCCACGCAGGCCCTGCTCGACGCCTTCACGATCCGCCGCGCGAAAGGCTCGCTCGCGGGCCTGAGGGTCGCGATCTGCGGCGACGTCTTGCACAGCCGTGTCGCGCGCTCGAACGTATCGCTTCTGACGAAGATGGGCGCGGGTGTCACGCTCTTCGGCCCGGCGACGCTCCTGCCCGTCGAGATTGAGCGCACGGGCGCGCGCGTCGTCACGCGCCTCGAGGAGGCCGTCGAAGGGGCCGACGTCGTCATGATTCTGCGCGTCCAGAAGGAGCGCGGCGGCGGCCTCGGCTTCCCGTCCGACAAGGAATACTTCGAGCTGTTCGGCCTGACGCCCGAACGGCGACGCCTCGCGAAGAAAGACGCGATCGTGATGCACCCGGGCCCGATGAACCGCGGCGTCGAGATCGATTCCGCCGTCGCGGACGGGCCGGACTCGGTGATCCTCGATCAGGTGGAGAATGGCGTCGCGGTGCGCATGGCCGTGCTGTATCTCCTGATCGGAACGAGCGGCGATGAGTGAGGCCGTTCTTCTCAAGGGCGGGCGCGTCGTGGACCCGTCCCGCAACCTCGACCAGACGCTCGACGTCCTCCTTTGCGACGGCGTCGTCGCAAAAGTGGACGAGAAAATCGCGGCGAAAGGGGCCGACATCGTGGACGCCGCGGGCCTCGTGGTCGCGCCGGGCTTCGTGGATCTCCACACGCACCTCCGCGAGCCGGGCTTCGAGTACAAGGAGACCGTCGCGACCGGCACACGCGCGGCCGCCGCGGGAGGCTTCACGACCATCTGCGCAATGGCGAACACGCTGCCCGTGATCGACGACGCGCCGTCCGTGGCTTTTCTCGTACGGCGCATTCGCGAGACCGCCGTCGTGCGCGTCCACCCGATCGGCGCCGTCTCGAAGGGCCTTCAGGGCCTCGCGCTCGCCGAGATCGGCTCGATGAAGGCCGAGGGCATCGTCGCCGTCTCCGACGACGGAAAGCCCATCGCGAACGGCATGCTCATGCGGCGCGCCCTCGAGTACGCCTGGATGTTCGGCCTCCCCGTCGTCGTCCACGAGGAGGACCCCACCATCGTGGGCGGGGGCGTCATGAACGAAGGCTGGGCCTCCACCCGCCTCGGATTGCCTGGCTGGCCGAACGTCGGCGAGTCCGCGATGATCGCGCGCGACGTGCAGCTCGCGGCGCTCACGAAGGCGCGCCTTCACATCGCCCACGTCTCGACGCGCGAGAGCCTCGAGGCGATCCGCGCCGCGCGGCGGGCCGGAGTCGCGGTGACGTGCGAGGTCACGCCTCACCACCTCACGCTCACGGACGAGGACGTCGCGCGATCCGGCTACGACACGCGCTTCAAGATGAACCCGCCTCTCCGGTCTGAAGCCGATCGCGCGGCCCTCGTCGCCGCGCTCGTGGAAGGGACGATCGACGCCGTCGCGACCGATCACGCGCCGCACCACGAGGACGAGAAAGCCCTCGAGTTCGAGGACGCCCCTTTTGGCGTGACGGGCCTGGAGACGGCCCTGCCGGTTCTCGTGGACGCGCTCCTCGTGCCGCGCGCGATCACGCTGCATCGCCTCGTCGAGGTGCTGTCGACGGCGCCCGCGCGCGTCTTTTCTCTCCCGGGGGGCACCCTCGCGGAGGGGGCACCCGCCGACGTCGTCGTGTTCTCGACGACGAAGTCGACGCACGTCACGCCCGACGGCTTCGCGAGCCGCTCGAAGAACTCGCCGTGGACCGCGCGGACTCTGCGCGGGCGCGTGGAGCACACGTTCGTGAACGGGCGTGAGGTCTTCGCGCGCGGTGCAGGGGCCGCGGGAGGAGCCCGTTGAGCGAGCCGTACCTGAAGCCCGTATCCGCGGAGATACCGGTCGAGGCCGGGCGACCGAAGCGGGTCATCCTCGTGGACGAGTCCGCGCTCTACGCGGAGTCCTGGCGCGCGGTCCTCGCGTGCCGCTACGGGTCGGCCGTCTCCTTCGAGTTCTACCGGGATCCGATCGCGGCGCTCGACGCGCTCGGCGCCGACGTGAGCCTCCTCCTCGTCGACCTCGAGCTGCCCCTTTTCGGCGGACGGAAGATGTTCGAGCTCGCGAAGGGTCGCGGCGTGGCCTGCCGGCGGATCGTGATCCTCTCGAGCCGGCCCGCCGAGGACCTCCACCAGCTCTTCCCGGACGGGTCCTGCCTCGCGGTCATCAACAAGACCGAGCCGAACCAGCAGAACGCCTTCCTCATGATCCTCGACTCGATCGTGAAGCGGCACTAGGCCCCGTGATGAGCCGCGCCGAGCGGTTCCAGAATCAGGGAGTTCCAGGCCCGGTGCGCCGCCATTAGAATGAGATTCTAGAGGCACGATGAGAGAGCTCTGGTCACGCGAGGACGAACAGGATCTCGCCGAATTCCTGGATGCCGTGCGCCGCAGCGACCTCGTCGGGGCGATGTTCTCGATCGAGGGCACGCCTCCCGCCGCGCGCCGTCCGGCCGAGGCGGTTCTCGACGCGGCCGCGTCCGCCGTCCGGCAGCGTACGGCCGGGACGCGCTCCTCGTTCCAGAAGGCGCGGCTTCTCTCTCGCGTTCTCTCCGAGGAACTGGGATTCGCCGGCGACGAGGACGATTATTACGACCCGCGCAACGTCCTGCTGGGACCGCTCCTCGAGCGTCGCAAGGGAATGCCGATCCTCCTCTCGGTCCTCTGGATGGAGGTGGGGCGCCGCGCGGGGATCCCGGTCGCGGGGATCGGCCTGCCGGGTCATTTCATCGTGCGCATCGGGCCGCCGCCCGGAACGCTCGCCGATCCCTTCGCAGGGGGCGTGCCGCTGACCGTGGACGACTGCCGGCGCAAGGTGAAGTCTCTCGCGGGCGGACGCGTTCCCTGGCGCGCGGAGTATCTCCGGCAGATGGAGATTCCGGCGCTTCTCGAGCGCGTCCTGCGCAACCTGTCCGGCTGCCGGGGGCGAACCGGCGACGAGGCGGGCCATTTTCGGGCCGTGACGTTTCTCTCGGCGCTGCGCCCGGACGAGCCGGAGAACCTCCTGTCGCGCGCCGAGCTCGCCGAGGAGCTGGGAGTTCGCGGGCTCGCCCGCGCGGTGTGGGCCGAGATCGTCGAGCGCTTCCCCGAATCGGTGCAGGCCCAGGCCGCGTCCGAGAAGATGGCGGAGGAGGACGAGCCGCCCGTATTCCATTGAGCGGCATGCGCCCGGTCGATGCCGCGATCGCCGCCGCGCGCGAGGCCGGAGAGGTTCTTCTCGCGCACTTCGGGCGGCTGGATCCCGCGCGCGTCGAGGAGAAGTCGAAGAATGACGTCGTCTCGATCGCGGATCGCGAGAGCGAGGCCGTCATCCGGCGCGTTCTCCTCGGCGCGTTTCCCGGCGACCGCTTTCTCGGCGAAGAGACGGGGCTTACGGGCGTCGACCAGGCGGCTCCTTCGTGGATCGTCGACCCGCTCGACGGCACGGCGAACTTCGTGCGCGGCTTCCCGCATTGGGCCGTCTCGATCGCGCGCACCCGGGGCGGCCTCCTCGGCGCTCTCGAGGCTGGCGTCGTGTGGGACCCCGTCAAGAAGGATCTCTTCGCCGCCGAGGCGGGCGCGGGAGCGTTCCGCAACGGGCAGCGGCTGCGCGTGCCTCCGCGCAAGGACCTCGAGGGCGCGGCTCTCGCGACGGGCTTTCCGTTCCGCCAGCAGCACCTGATCGATCGGTATCTCTCGATCTTCCGGGCGCTCTTCATGAAATCGCGTTCGATCCGCCGCGCCGGTAGCGCCGCGCTGGACCTCGCCTACGTCGCAGCCGGCATCTTCGACGGCTTCTTCGAGTTCGGCCTGTCGCCGTGGGACACGGCTGCCGGCGCACTCCTCGTCACGGAGGCGGGCGGCCTCGTCACGGATTTCGACGGCGGGGCGTCCTGGCGGACGCGCGGCAACGTCCTGGCCGCGACGCCCGGCGTCCACGCGGCGCTCCTCGAGGTCATGCGGGAGATCGGAGTCGGAGAGAAGGACCTGTGAAGGCGCGGGCGGCGGTCCTCCTGCTTTGTGCGGTATCGGCCGCGCTCCGGGCGGAGGAACCAGACTGGTTCGACTCATTCAAGGGCCGGGCCTTTTTGCAGGGCGATGCCAGCTTCGTCGCCCGCGAGAAGGCGGCGCCGCCGGACGCACCGCCCCTCTTTCGGGCGCGCTGGGTCATCCTGCGCTACGCGGCGTTCACGGAGGAGTGGCGACGCTTCTGGCCCTCGCGCAACCTCCTCCTCGTGACGATGCCCTCCGGGGCGCAATACGTCCTCGAGTCGTCGCTCGGCCACATAGACGAGAAACACCTCGAGGAGGAACAGCCCTGGTACCGGGTCGCGTCCAAACGGACTGCCTTCGAGGTGTGGGCGTTGGGTTGGACGCCAGGGTACGATCCGTCTTCCCCGGATGCGGCCTCCACCCCGCCTTGCGACGGGATGCGCAATCGGGTGCGGGCTCCGGGCGGGACGCTCGAGTACTTTGTCGACGACTTCGGGAGCAGGACCGTCCGGGCCTCGCTCGCGGAGATCGCTGCCGGAACGTTCGATGAGGACGAGCGCCGCGATCTCGCGGTGCTTCTGAAGATGTCCGTCGAAAGCGACCGCTCTCTCGGAGACTTCCTGGCGTTCCACCTCCGGGATTCCCTGCAAGCGGGGTACATTGCGTTCCTCGACCAGCTGCAGCCGCGCGACAAGAGGACCGTCGTCTTCGAGCCGGACCCCGCCGACCCTGCAGACCTTTCGTCGTGGCGCGCCCTCGTGCACCTTCCTTTTAACCTCGCGCCGTTCCCGGCGCCCCCGCCATTCCCGCCGCCGAAAGGAGGCGTCAACTGAGCCGCCAGCATTCTCGCCACTCTTCCTTTCTGAGAAATCCCCTTTTCTTCTCTTATTCTCTTTTGATCGCAGGGCGGATTTTGAATGCTGAGGAGCCTCCGAAGATCACGCTCGAGCGCGTCGTCGACGGCCGGGGGAATCGCGTCTGCGACATCGCGAAGGCGTCCGCGAAGAGTGACAACGAGCGCCGGAGCGCGTGGGTCGTGCGTGGGCTGCTCAAGAGCGACCTCGTCCTCAACCGCCAGGTCCGGAGGGACTCGAACACGGGAGAGTCGACGTTCGACGAGATCCGTCTCGGCGACCGGGCGCCGCTGCGCTTCGAAAGCGGCGCCCCGGGCAGCCGGGTCACTGCGGCGTCGCCTGCCTCGACGTTTCGTTACTTCGACGTCGACGTCACGCGGCTGACGGTCCGCTGCAACCTCTCGCGCCTCGTCCAAGAAACCGATCCCGACCTGCTGAACGCGATTGCGGAGTACGAGCTGATGAAGCAGGGGATGGGGGAGAAAGTGTCGATCGAGGAGCTGCCCGTGCTCATGCTGCTCGCGATCGAGAAGCGCCCGCCGCACCCGTCTCCGCCGGTCCGAAAGAAAGAGCCTCTCTCCGAGGACGCGCCGGAAGCGGCCGAGCTCAGGGCCGCGGCTCTCGCGGCGCTCGGCGAGGAGTAGGTCTTACCAAGGCAGGCCGCGAACTTCGCGCGCGCGACGGTAGACGGCTTCGTACTGCCCGGCCGAACGGTTCCAGGAGAAGTCCTGCGCCATTCCGTTCGCGACGATGCGACGCCACGTCTCGCGATGGAAAAAGACGCTCTGGGCGAAGAGAACGGCCGAGGCGAGCGCGCGCGGCGAAGCCTCGTCGAACGAGAACCCGGTCGCGCGGTCGAGGTTCCAGCCGTCGTACGGCACGACCGAGTCCGCGAGGCCGCCCGTCCTGCGCACGATCGGCGGCGTGCCGTAGGCGAGCGAATACATCTGGCTGAGGCCGCACGGCTCGAATCGCGACGGCATGACGAACGCGTCCGCCCCGGCCTCGATCCGATGCGCGACCGGCTCGTCGTAGCCGACGAACGCCCGGAAGCGGCCGGGAGAGTGCGTCTCGAGGAGGCGCATCGCGCCCTCGAGTGCCGGCTCGCCGGAGCCCAGCATCGCGATACGGATTCCGCGCCGGATGAGCTCGGGCGCGGCCTCGAGCAGGAGGTCGAAGCCTTTCTGGTCCGTGAGGCGTCCGATCGCGCCGAGAATCATCGCGGGGTCGCCGGGCTCGAAGCCCGCGATCCGGCACAGCTCGGCGCGGCACTCGGTCTTCCCGTTCAGATCCTCGCGCCCGTAACGGGCGGGAAGGTGCGGGTCGTGCGCGGGGCTCCAGACCGTCGTGTCGACACCGTTCAGTATCCCGACGACGCGGTCCCCACGGGCGTTGAGGGCCGCCTCGAGGCCGACGCCGCCCTCTTTCGTGCGGATCTCGTCCGCGTACGTGGGGGAGACGGCGGTGATCATGTCGGCGGCCACGATGGCGCCCTTGAGAAGGTTTACATCGCCGCCGAGCTCGACGGCGCCGCCCGTCCACGCGGCGTCGGGCAGGCCGAGGATGGGGAATTCCTCGCGGCCGTAGACGCCCTGGTAGCCGAGGTTGTGGATCGTGAGGACGGACGCGACGTCGTCGAACCAGCGGTCGCGCCAGTTGCTCCACGCGCCGAGCATCGGCGCGAGCGCGGGATGCCAATCGTGCGCGTGGAGTACTCGCGGCCGCCGGTCGAGCCTTTTCAGGGCCTCGATCGCGGCCCTGACGAAGAGCGTGAAGCGCCAAAGCCCGTCGTCCCGGCCCTGGTCGTTCGGCGCGTGGATCTGGCGGCGGTGGAAGAGCGGGTCGTGCGCGACGAAGTAAACCGGCACGATGCTGCCGGGCAACAGGTCCCAGAGGAGGCCTACCGTGTGCGAGCGCCCGAGGATCGAGACCTCGAATGGAGGCAGCGCAGTCTCGGGCCAGGTATTGCGGCGGCGGTACCAGCGCGCCGCCTCGAGGTGAAACGGCATGAACACGTCGACGTCGTGTCCGCGCGCCGCGAGCGCTTTCGGAAGGGAGCCCACGACGTCTCCGAGGCCTCCCGTCTTCGCGAACGGGACGCACTCCGCTGCAAGGTGCGTGATACGCAGGGCGGCCTCAGTTCACGAGGACGTCCGCCGTGAGCGTCTGCGTGGACGTCGCGACGGAAATGCGCGCCGCGCCGCGCGAGACACCCGTGACGGCACCGTTCGAGACCGCGGCCGTCTTCGGGTCCGAAGACGTCCAAGCCAACGCGGCGTCCTCGAAGAGGACGCCCGTCGCGTCACGGATCGTCGCCGTCATCCTCTGGGTCTCGCCCACCTTCAGGATCAGCGTGATGGGAGTCAGCTCGAACGCGGCGATCGCGCGATGCAGGACCTTCACGTCGCACGCCGAGCTCACGTCGTTGCCGAGGCTTGCAATGACGTTCGTGTGGCCCTCGGCGGCGGCCGTCACGACTCCCTCCCCATCGACGGTTGCGACCTTCGGATCTCCCGAGGCCCACTTCGGCTTCAGAGGTGACAGGTTCCCCTTCCCGTCCTTGATCTCGGCGAGAAGAGGCATCTTCGTGCCCTCCGGCCCGACGAGCGTCATGCGGCTCGGGGAGACGGTGAGCGACGAGACGTCCATGACCTCCACGACGGCGCTCGACGTGAGGTTCTGGAAGGTCGCGGTCATGATTGCGCGCCCAGGCGTGAGAGAGAGAACGACTCCGTTCGCGTCGATCGTCGCGACCTTTGGCTTGTCCGCGACCCAGACGGCGGTCAGGCCAGGCAGCGAAGTGCCCTTCTTGTCGTAGATCTCGTACTTGAGAGACTGGGTGCGACCCGGTCCGTAAAGGGTCACCTTGGCCGGCGTGATGCGGAGGTCGGAGGGCCTGGGGCTGCATGCGGCAGCGGTCAGAATGATCAGAGAAAGAACGAGGGCCTTTTCGGCAAGGCCGGTGAAGCGCTTTTTCATCGTGGCGATTCTAGCGCGCGGGCGCCGTCAGTCCCGCCGGCAGCGGCTGGCTTTCCATGCGTTGCGCGATGAGCTCGGCGCGTTGCTCCCACGCCGTCGGATGCGCGCGGTACCACGCGGGACCCGGGATCAGGGCGGCGAGACGCGCCGCTTGTGGAGCCGAGAGGCGATTCGCGCTCACGCCGAAGAGCGCGCGTGACGCCGCCTCGCAGCCATAGGTCGTCTCTCCGAGCTCGATTGCCGAAAGATAGATCTCGAGGATCCGCGCCTTCGGCACGAGGAGGTCGAGAGCGACGGCGAGGACCGCCTCGCGCCCCTTCCGCCACCAGGTGCGTTCGCCCGTGAGCCAGAGGTTTTTCACGAGCTGCTGCGTGAGTGTCGAGGCGCCGTGGAGGCGTTTTCTGCGGCTGTGCGCGTGCGCCTGGTTCCACTGACGGGCCGAAGAGACCGCCTCCCAATCGATGCCGTGGTGCTCGAAGAAACGGGAGTCTTCTGCTGCGAGGACCGCCCTGACGAGGGCGGGCGCGACCTGCCCGAGGCGAACGGGGCGCCGGTCGATCGCGTCGTTCCTGCCCTGCGCGCGCAGGTGCTCTTTCCGGGCCTCGATGAACGCGGTCGTTTTCGGGTCGCGCCAGCGAAGGAGAACAATCGAGGGAAGAGGGATGAAGACGACGAAAAAGAAGAGGAGAAGAAGAAGAGAGAGATTTCTTAGAAGGTGAAGAGGGCGAACGCTCAGCCGAGAACTTCCGTCAGCGCCGCTCGGAGCCGCTGGACGCCGAGCGCCGCCTCGTCCCGCGCGAGCGTGAGCGGGGGCCGCAGCCGGATCGCGCGCTCGCCCGAAGGCAGCGCCATCACGTTGTGTTTCTGAAGCCAGCAGGAGAGGACGCCGCCCCGTGCCTTCCCGTCCGGAAGGTCGAACGCGATGAAAAGGCCGCGCCCCCTCACGTTCGTCATCTTTCCGGGGAATTCCGACGCGACTTCGTTCAGCTTGCGGAGCAGGAACTCCCCCGTCGTCTTCGCGTTCTCGACGAGCTTCTCCTCGTCCATGATCTCGAGGAACTTGCGGCAGCGCACCATGTCGACGAGGTTCCCGCCCCACGTGGAGTTGATGCGAGAGGAGACCGTGAAGACGTTGTCCTTCTCCTCGAGGATGCGCCCGTTCGAGGCGAAGCCGCAGACCTGCGTCTTCTTGCCGAACGAGAAGAGGTCGGGCGTGACGCCGAGACCCTGGAAGGCCCACATCGTCCCGGTCAGGCCCATGCCGGTCTGCACCTCGTCGAGGATGAACAGCATGTCGTGCTCGTCGCAGAGCGCGCGCACCCGGGCGAGGAATTCGGGACGAAAGTGGTTGTCGCCGCCTTCTCCCTGGATCGGCTCGAGGATGAACGCGGCGATGTCGTCGCCGTTCTCGTGAATTGCCCGCTCGATCTGCGCGATCGAGAGTTGTTCGAGGGCGATCGTCACCGCGAGGCTCTCCGAGGTGAGGGGAAACGTGAGCTTCGGATTCACGACGCGCGGCCAGTCGAACTTCGGGAAGTACATCGTCTTCCGCGGATCGCTCGTGTTCGTGAGGGAGAGCGTGTAGCCGCTGCGGCCGTGAAAAGCCTGCTCGAGGTGCAGGACCTTCGTCCCCACCTCGCGCCGGTGGCCTTTGCGGAAGTTCCGGCGCACTTTCCAGTCGAAAGCGGCCTTGAGCGCGTTCTCGACCGCGAGGGCGCCGCCCTCGACGAAGAACATGTGTCCCGCGTGAGACTCGGGCACGCCGAGCCGTGCAAACGTCTCGACGAAGGACGCCATCTGCTCGGTGTAAATGTCGCTGTTCGCCGGCTTCGTGACGGCGCTCCACGCGAGCTCGTCGAGGAATTCCGGCGTCGTCATCTTCGGGTGTGCGTAGCCGATCGGGCAGGTCGCGAAATTCGAGAAGAAGTCCAGGATCTCGACTCCGCGGAGGGAGTCGCGGAGGAAGTTGCCGCGCGAGGCCTTGAGGTCCATGACGACGTGGTAGCCGTCGACGAGGATGTGCTTCGACAGGGACTCGAGGACGGTCTTGGCCGAAACGGGGGGCCTCACGGAGGAGGAAGGGAAAGCCATGAAGGACATGATAACTCTTCCCCGTTAACGGCGTAAGGCATTGAAATGAAAAGCCTTGAGGCCGGAAGTCAGGTCTTCAGGATCACCGTCGAGCCGCCGCCCCTCGCAGAGGCCGCCTCCGCGGCGACGACGCAGTTCTTTCCCTTCGTCTTCGCGGCGTAAAGGGCTGAATCCGCCTTCTTGAGGATCTGGTTCTTCTGCTCGGCGACCGGCAGGGACGTATTCACGTGGGCGCGATACGTAGCCACGCCCACGGACATCGTGACGACGTTCTTGAGGTTCAACGCGGGCTCGCCGGGGCCGATCGACATCGGAAGAAACGTCCAGTCGTTGATCGCCAACCGGATTTTCTCGGCGATCGCGACGGCCGTGTTCAGGTCCGCGTCGAGAAGGATCACGGTGAACTCGTCCCCGCCGTAGCGGCAGGCGAGGGAGACCGTGTCGGCGAGCGTCCTTTGGAGGATGAAAGACACTTCGCGGAGCACCTGGCTTCCGGCGAGATGGCCATGCTCGTCGTTCACTCTCTTGAGGTTGTCGCAGTCGAGGAAGAGGAGGGCGAGCTCGCCCTCCTTCGACTCGCCGAGCCGGTCGATCTCGCGCTGAAGCTTCCGATGGAAATAGCGGTCGTTGTAGAGCGACGTGAGCGAATCGCGCCGGGCGACCTCGCGCGCGCGCCGCTCGTCGAGGAGGTTCTGGAGCGCGAGGGACAGCGTGTCTCCGAACAGCTCCATGAGGCGCTCGTCACGGGGCGTGAACGCGGGCTCGCCCTGGCGGTTCAGGAGGATGAGCGACCCGCACACGTGGTTCTCGATCACGACGGGCACCGAGAGGACGTTCGTGATGGGGATCTCGAGAAGCGCGTCGATCTCGCGCGAGAACGCATGAGCGCCGCCCACCTCGTTCACGCACGTGCGCTCGCCCCGGGCGTACACGAAGCCGGCAATGCCATCCACGGGCCGCACCTTGCGGCCCAAGACGCTCTCCTTCACGTCGCCGGCCGTCACGATGATGGCGAGCTCGTTGCGCGAACGGTCGTCCTCCTTCGAGACGGGGTCGTCGAGGAGGAGGGCCCCGGCCTGCGAGGGAACGAACTCCATCGCGCGGTTCACGAGCGTGATGAGGAAGCGGTCGGGCGGCGTCCCGCTCGTCTCGTCGAGCAGGCGATGCCGCTCCATGTAACGCACGAGCTGCTTGGCCGGGATGACCCGGGCGACTCTTGTGTTCACGATGACGACGGCATTTTACGCTTCGAGGTTCGAACCCGCCGAACGCGCTCAGGCGAGGCGCGGCAAGATGCGCGCGGCGCGCGCGCGCAGCGCGGCGATCTTCGCGTCATAGTCGCCGAGCTGGGGCGCGGTGCGAAGGAAGTCCACGTCCGAAAGGAGCTCTTTCACGTCGTCGATCCGCGCAGCCGAAAGACCGCGTTCGGCGAGAGCGGAGAGAACGTCGGCTGCGGATGCGCCTTCGGGCACGAGGTATCGGCGCGCGAGGATCTCGCGGAGCATCCGGTCCACGCGTGCGGCTGCACGCTCTTTCGCCTCACCCGGCTCCGGCTCGAGGGCTTCGCGCCACGCGCCGCGGGTCCGGCGCCGCTTGACGGCGACGGCCGCGCCGAATCCGAGGAGCGCCGCTCCGGGCACGGCGGCGACAGCCCACAGCGGAAGCGTCACGGTATGGCCCGAGAAGTCGACGCCGGCCTCGAGACCGGACCCCGCGCTTCGCGGAGCAAGAGACGGTCCCGGGGAGGAGAGGAGCGGCAGCGTCGTCTCGGCGGTCGTGAGGCCGGCGGCCGCGCCCCTGGGGGCGCCACCTTCGGCCACGAGCGTGAGCGGCGCGGTCGTCTTCGTCACGATGCGCTTCTCGACCGGGTCGAAGACCGCGAGGGAGACCGGCGGAATCGTCACGGTGCCGTTCTCCTTCGGCACGAGGACGTAGCTCCATTCGGTCGCGACCTGCGCGCGACCGGTTCGAGAGGAATCGGACTTCACGCTCGGCGGATAAAGCGTGGCGTTCGGGACGTCGAACTTCGGCGATTCGGTCGCCGTGCGCAGGTTGCCGGTACCCGAGAGTCGGATGCGCAGCGTCACGGCTTCGCCGGGTGCGACGACCATGCGATCCAGCTTCGCGCTCAGGTCGAAGCGGCCCACCGGCCCGTGGAACGCGGCGTCGCCCGGGATCGGAAGGATCCTGAGGCTGAGCGCCCGGGCGACGAGGTCCATGACCTGCGGGCGCGGGAAGAATCCGAACGGGTCCCCGAACGGGTCCGCGGAGCCGCGGACGCTCGTGCGGATCTTCGCCTCGGGAATACTCACGGTGCCCGGGTTGAGGCCAGAGACGAGCTTCTTGAGCAGGGTGAAACGCATGACCGTGCGGCCGTCGACGACGTCCCGGTGCCCCACGGGCTTCTCCGGCTTTTCGAGATCCTCGGCCCAGCAGCCGGGGAAGCGAGGCGGCTCGAGATACTCGAGCCCCTGCACGTCGGCCTGCGTGAGGAGCTCGTAATGCAGCGTGATCTCCTCGCCCACGTAGGCCGTCGTCTTGTCCGGCGTGACCCGGAACTCGATCAAGGGCCGCGCCTGCGACGCGCCCGCGCCGGCGGGGCGGATCGAGGTGGCGTCACGCCGCCGAAGAAGCTGCGCGATCGGGTCGTCCTCCTCGGGTTCCGGCGCCGCGCCACCGCGGCCGCGCGCAAGCCCGACCTCGAGGAGGTAGCTCGCCGCTTTCACCGTCTTCTCGTCGAAACCGAACGAAACTTCGCCGATCTCGGCCGGGCCCGGGCCCTGGGGCCGAAGGAAGTACGTGAGCGAGAGCGAGCGGCTGAAGACGCCGTTCACGAAGGACATCTGCTCCGACTTCGACGGGCCACCCGCGAGCGTGAGGTTTCTGAGAGGCAGGCTCGCGGGGAGCCGGAGCGTGCCGCCGAGGCCGGAGCCGGAGAACGTGTACGTGAGCCGTACGACGTCGTCCGCGGCGGGCCGTGCCTTGTCTACCAGAACCTGCGCGGAGAGCTCGTCCGCGGCTGGCGCGGCTGGCGCGGCGAACGCGGCGAACGCGGCCGCGGCGAGAAGCGCGGTGCGCCTCACCAGTCCCTCGCGACACGCCGTTTGCTGCGCTGCTCGGTGATTTTCTTCTTCTGCTCGTCGAGGTCCGAGCGCTCGATGGCCGACAGGAGCTGCTCGGCCTTGTCCCGCGTCATGTTTGCCTTCTGCTCGAATTCCTTCTCCTGCTGCTTCTTCTGTTCGGTGCTGCCGGCCTGCTGCTTGTCCTTCCCGTCCTTCCCGCCCGTCTTGTCCTTCTCGTCCTTGGGGTCCTTCTTTTCCTTCTGCTGCTCTTTCTGCTTCTGCTTTTCTTCCTCGGCGCGGCGTACGCACAGCTCGTAGTTCCAGGCCGCGTCTGCGTCTCCCGGGCGGCGCCTCAGCGCCTCGCGAAAGGCCGTCGCCGCGGGTTCGTATTGCTTTTCGCGGTAGAGAGTCTGGCCCGTGTTGAACGCTGCGTCGGCCGCGAGGGCGCCGCGCCCTTCCTTCCGCGCCTTTTCGAGCGACGCGAGCGCTTCGCCGGGCCTGCCCGCGTGTGACTGCGCGGTGCCGAGGTTGTAGCTGCCCGTCGGGTCCTTCGGTTTCATCTTCGCTTCGCGCGAGAAATGCCCTATGGCTTCGTCGAGTTTTTTCTCGTCCAGGGCCTGCTGGCCTTTCTTGGCTTCGGAACGGGGAGAAGAGAAGATTTTGCTTAGAAAGGGGAGTGAGGCAGTTGCGTCGGGGGAGGCTTGGGCGTCTGGCGGAGCGGGAGCGGCGGCGCCGTTCGAAGAGGCCGACGGGGGCGTCAACGGCGCGGTCGCGGGGGCCGCGGGGGCCGGCTGCTGCGCTTCGGTGCGCGCGGCTACGACAAATGCAAGGAGCAAAACGGCCACCACTCCGAGCTCCGCGGCATCCCTCTTTCCCTTTCTAAGCAAATTCCGAACGAAGCCTGGTGCCTTGGCGCCCCTCGAAACGCTTCCCCCCCTTCCGACTCCGAGCAAGAGAAGCCCAAGCGCTGCCACCGCAACGCCGAGCGGAATCTGGAAGCGCTCTTCGAGCGACGTGATGAGGATCTCGGAGAGCGGACGGCGCGCGCCGAGGTCGATCTGCCTTGCGACGCCCTCGAGATCGGTGCGGCCCGGGGAGACGACGGTGAACGAGCCTCCCGTCTCCGCCGCGAGGCGGCGAAGGAGCTCCGGGTCGGCCTTCGAGAGCACCGGCTGGCCGCTCGCGTCGCTCTTGAAGCCGATCGTGCGTCCGGCCGCGTCGACCTCGGGCACTGGGGCGCCGCTTCCGCCCAGAGCTCCCACGAAAACGGCGTGCACGGTGATGCCTTCGGCCTTCGCGCGCGCGATCGCGCCGTCGACCCCGCCCTCGAGGTCCTCGCCGTCCGAAAAAATGACGGCGTTCCGGCCACCCGTCGATCCGGCCGGAAAGAGGTCGGCCGCGGCCGCGAGACCCGAGGCGAGCGACGTGCCGGGCCTGGCGCCCATGCCGGGCTCCATCGCGTCGAGAAAGAGTCCGACGGCCGCCGCATCGAGAGTGAGCGGCACGAGGGCCTGGGCATCTCCTTCGCAGGCGATCAACGCGGCGCGGTCGCTTCCGAGGCGCGACAGGAGAGACTGCGCTGCCTGCCGCGCGAGGACGAAGCGCGAGGGCGAAACGTCAGCCGCACGCATCGAGGCGGAGGTGTCGAGGACGAAGACGACGTCGGCGCCCCGCCGCTGCGCGGTCTCGGCCGTTTTCCCCCAGCGCGGCCGCGCGAGCGCGCCGCCGAGGCCGAGCACGACGAAAAGCGTGAGCACGGTGCCTGCGGCGGGGAAACCGCCCGCGGGGGCGAGACCCGCCTTCGCCGCGAGCGCGGGAGAGACGAGCGCGGCGCTCCGGGCGGCGCGCCGCCGGACGGAGAAGACGAGCGCGCCGGCTGCCACGGCCGCGAGAAGGAGTCCGGGAAGGAGCATCGCCGGCTCGGCAAAAAGCGTCGCCCACGCGCTCATCGGGGCGTCACCGGGAACAGGAAGAGCGTGGCGAATCCGGCGAGCGCGAGGCACGCGGCCGCGGGCCGGGCGGCCATCGGAAAAACCTCGCGAAAGCGCGTGTATTTCGTCGTCTTGATCTCGCTCTTCTCGAGCTTGTCGATCGTCGCGAACGTGTCGGCGAGGCCCTTCGCGTCCGTCGCGCGGAAAAAGCGGCCGCCCGTCGCGTTCGCGATGCGCTGGAGCAGCGCCTCGTCCACGTCCACGTTTGCGCGCACGCGCCGCTGGGTGACGCGTCCCGTCTCGGGGTCGCGGATTGGGATGGGAATCTCGACGGGCCCGTTGTTCGTCCCGACGCCAACGGTGTAGACGCGCACGCCGAGCGCCTTCGCGACGAGGGCGGCGGTGTCCGGGTCGATCTCGCCCGCGTTGTTCCCGCCGTCGGTCACGAGGACGACGACGCGCGATTTCGCCTTCGAGGGCCTGAGGCGCGCGAGCGCGTTGCCGAGCGCGAGGCCGATCGCGGTGCCGTCGCCCTGATCGCCGAGCTTGAGGCCGGCGAGCCGGTCGAGGACCATGCCGCGGTCGGTCGTCAGCGGGCTGACGGTGCGCGAGCGGCCCGCGAACACGAGGAGGCCGACGCGGTCGCTCGAGCGCCCCTCGATGAACTGGCGTGCGCAGGATTTCGCGACGAAGAAGCGGTTCTTCGGCGTGAAGTCCTCGGCGGCCATCGAGCCGGAAGCGTCGAGCGCGATGAAGATGTCGACGCCCTCCGTCCACGACTCCGTCCGCTCGAGGCCGAGGCGAGGACGCGCGAGCGCGACGACGAGGCCGGAGTAGCCGATCAGCGCCAGTGCGAAGGGCAGCAGGCGGAAGCGCACGCGCCACGTCGGGCGTACGCGGGCGACGTTCGCGAGCGTCGGCACGACGAGCGCGCCGTCCCCGCGCTTCTCGCGAAGGATCTTCAAGGCGATCGCGAGCGGAACCAGAACGAGGAGAATGAGCAGGAGCGGGTCGCGAAACGACAGGCCCGGCGGGACGAGAGATTCGACGAAGGCGCGAAGTCCGGTCATGAGGCGCGTTCCTTCGGTGCGGCGGCGCGGGCGGCCTGCGCCAGACCTTCGGTTTTCTGTCGCGCTTCGACGTCGTGGAGGACGACGCGTGCTTTGACGAGTGCCTCCCGCGCGTCCTCGCGCGTCGCGGCGCCCTTCCCGAACTTGACGCGGTCGGCGGAGGCGAGGAGATCGGGGAATGCGGCTTCGCGCGGGAACTCGAAGCCCTTATCGCGCAGGCGCCTCACGGTCTCGAACGTCGTCCATTCGAGGACCGGATCGCCCGTCGCGCGCTCGAGGAAGCGCTTCACGGCGTACGTGAGCTCGGAATAGAAGTCGCGCGCGTCGTCGCCGAGGTCTTCCGCCGCGGCCGCGAGGCGTGCGAGCGCAACGCGCAGCTCCTCACCGGGCGCGAGTGCGGGCGCCGCGGCCGGAGCGGAGGCAGTCTTACGCCGCCGGCGCGAGACGAGCCAGGCGACGAGCGCCGCGACGAGAGCGACTCCGGCCGCGAGCGCGATCCAGTACGTTGCCGGCCACGCGGGGATGCGCACCGGCTTGTCCGCCTTGGGCGCGAGCTGGTCGGGTTTCTGGCCGGGAGGGAGACGCGATGCCACCGTCAGCTCCAGATCCAGCGGACGGACGTCGAGCTTGCGGCCCGAAGAGGATTCTTCGAAGGTGTAGTGCGGCCCCGGCACGGTGATCGCGCCCGCCGCAAAGGGGAACAACGCGACTGACTGCGACCATTCGAAGAGATCCCCGGTCTTCGATTTCTTGACGACCGGGGGCGCGGGATTCTCGAACTCCAGGACTGCGCCGCCGGGTGGCCGCGTGCCACCCTCGGGCGCGGGCGTCACGAGCGCGTCGAGCGTCAGCGTCGCGCCGGCGGGAATGCGCGCGGCGTACGTCACAACGACCCGGTCGCCAAGCGCTACCGACGCGCGGTCGACGGTCGCGGAGAACGTAAGAGGCCCCTCTTCACCATTCAAAGAAAAACCGCCGAATCCCGATGCGAGCAGCAAAGTCGTGAGGCCGAGCGCAACGGCGCGAGAGGGAGCAACAAGAATTCTCCTCATCTTCCCGCCGCCTTGCGCTTTTCGCGCTGCTTGAAGAAACGCACGAGGGGGAGCTCGTAGGACGCGTCCGTCCTGAGGGGGATGGAGTCGATGCCCGAGGAGCGGAAGATGGCCGCCGGCTCGGGCAGGCTCGCCGAGCGGCGCCCCCAGGCCTCGCGGAACGCGGGGTCGGCCGTGTCGAAGACGCGTGTGGCGCCCGTCTCGGCGTCGCGCAGGCGCACGAGGCCCGCGGGCGGCAGGGACTGCTCGCGCGGATCGGCGATCGGAATCGCGACGACGTCGTGGCGCTTGTTGAGGGTTTTCAGCGCTTTCTCGTACCCCGCCGCGAGGAAGTCCGACACGACGAAAACGACCGCGCGCTGCTTCAAGAGCGACGCGGCGCTCCGGAGCGCGAGTGCGAGGTCGGTCGTGCGGCCAGAGGGCGCGAGCGAAAGCGCGTCGCGTGTGATCGCGAGCGCGTGGTCGACGCCTTTGCGTGGCGGGTGGTAGCGCTCGAGCCGGTCCGTGAAGAGGAGCGCGCCGACGCGGTCGTGGTTCTTGACCGCCGCGAACGAGAGCAGAGCCGCGAGCTCGGCCATGAGCTCGCGCTTCGTGAGGTACTGCGAGCCGAAACCCTGCGACGCCGAGAGGTCGAGGAGGAGGAGGACCGTGAGGTCCCGCTCCTCCACGTACTTCTTGACGTGCGGGACGCCCGTCCGGGCCGTGACGTTCCAATCGATCGTCCTCACGTCGTCCCCGGGCACGTACTCGCGCACCTCGGAGAACTCCATCCCGCGGCCGCGGAAGACCGAGTGGTACTCGCCTCCCACGCCCGCCTCTACCAGACGGTTCGTCCGGATGCGGATGCGGTGGAGCTTGCGGACGATGTCGCGTGGCAGCATGGGGGCGAGGGGCTACAACCCCGTCAAGGGACTTCCACTCTCTCCAGCAGTCGCTTCACGACCTGGTCGCTCGTCACGTTCTCGGCCTCGGCCTCGTAGGAGAGGAGGACGCGGTGACGCAGCACGTCCGGGGCGACGTCCTTCACGTCCTCCGGCACGACGTAGCCGCGACCGGCGAGGAAGGCGCGCGCGCGCGCCGTGGCGAGGAGCGCGAGCGTGGCGCGCGGCGACGCTCCATACGAGACGAAATCGGCGAGATCCGAAAGACCGTACGCCTTCGGATCGCGCGTGGCGGCGACGAGCTCCACGAGATATCCCTTGATCCGGTCGTCTGCGTAGATGCTGCGCACGAGAACGCGAAGCTCGCGAATCGCCGCGGGCGTGAGGACGGGGCGCACTTGCGCGGAGGCCTCGGCCTCGGTCGTGTCGCCCATGCGGTCGAGGATCTGGCGTTCCTCGGCTTTCGTCGGATAGCCGACGGTGAGCTTCATGAGGAAGCGGTCGACCTGCGCCTCGGGCAGGGGATAGGTGCCTTCCTGCTCGATGGGGTTCTGCGTCGCGAGGACGAGGAACGGGTCGGGCAGCGGAGTCGTCGTGTCGCCGACCGTGACCTGCCGCTCCTGCATCGCCTCGAGGAGCGCGGACTGCACCTTGGCGGGCGCGCGGTTGATCTCGTCGGCGAGAACGAGGTTTGCGAACACGGGGCCGCGGCGCGCGACGAACTCCTGTGTCTTCGGGTTGAAGACGAGCGTGCCGATGAGGTCGGCCGGGAGCAGGTCGGGCGTGAACTGGATGCGCGAGAAGGACGCGTCGAGGCCGCGCGCGAGGGTCCTCACGGCGAGCGTCTTGGCGAGGCCCGGGACGCCTTCGAGAAGCAGGTGGCCATCGGCGAGAAGGCCGATCGTCAGCCGGTCCACGAGAGAGCCCTGGCCGACGATCACCTTGCGGATCTCGGTCAGGAGGGCCCCGACGAGGAGCGACTTCTCGCGGATTCTCTCGGTGAGGGCGGCCGGGTCGAGGCCCGGGGCGGCGGTCGTGAACGTCGTCGTCGTCATCCTGTCCCTTCAAAGGCTTCATTTCGACGCCGAATCGGCATCGGGGAACGGCCGGAAGTCGAGTACAGCAAGCGGGATGCCGGGGCCGTCTGGTGCTGATTCTCGTCCCGCTCGGGGCTCTGGGAAGGATAATCCGGCCACGCGGCCTTATGCTCGAAGCGGTGGCTTTCTCAGCGTCCGCCCGCGCCGCGTGCCTCGCCTTCGCGGCGCTCCTCCTCGCGGCTCCCGCCTCGGAGGCCGCGAAAAAGAAGCGCCCAACCCCGACCCCGACGCCCGCTCCCACGGCGACGCCGACTCCGGTGCCGTTTCTCCGGGCGGCCGGCGCGTGCCTGCGCTACGAGCCTGGCGCGTACGTCGTCCTGTCGGAAGTCGGCCAGGGTGGACGGGTTTTCCGCCTCGACGCGGCGACCGAGATCACGGCGGCGCCGAGACGAGGGGTCCGTCTCAGGATCCTCTATGAGGACAGTCCCGACGGCCCCATCGCGCGGAAGATCATGCCGGGGCCGGAGGAAGGAAGACGGGGAAATTAGTTAATTCAGATGTGGCTCGAATTTGCGCTCGAGCGAAGCCTGCGGCGAGACGCCGACGACACGCTCGACGATCTGGCCGCCCTTGAAGAGCATGAGCGTCGGAATGGACATGATTCCGTAGCGCTCGGCCACGGAAGGCACGTCGTCCACGTTCAGCTTCGCCACGGTTACCTTTTCACCCCACTTCGACGCGAGCGACTCGACGATTGGGGCCACCTGCCGGCAGGGGCCGCACCAGACCGCCCAGAAGTCCACGAGGACGGGCTTCGTGCTCTTCAGGACGGTGGATTCGAACGAACCTTCGTTCAGCTCGAGGACGTTTGCGGACATTTCGTGGATTCCTTTCTGGCGGGCTTGCGGTCGCGGCGGGACGATCCCGGGCGCGAGCTTGGATGGTAGGGTGCGGCGTGTGAGAGCGTCAAGCGCGCGGCTTTCTCGGGCCCGCTGGGGTCAGCACTTCCTGGTCAACGTTTCGACGGCCGAAAAAATTCTCGATGCCCTGGGGGCTAGGGAAGGGGAGACCGTCGTCGAGGTGGGGCCCGGCCGCGGGGCCCTCACGCGGCCGCTCCTCGACCGGGGCGCGCGCGTCCTCGCGTTCGAGATCGATCCTGTTTTGGCGGCGCGCCTTTCCCACGAGCTCGCCGAACGGGCGCTCTTCGTGGAGACGGCGGATGTGCTCAGGGCAGATGTCGAGGTCACGCTGGCGCGGATTGGCGCCCGCCCGCCCGTGCCGTTCGTCGGCAACCTCCCGTACGAGAGCGCCACGCCGATGCTGCGCGCGTTCGTGCGGCGGCCGGATCTCTTCTCCCGCCTCGTCGTCATGATCCAGAAGGAGGTCGCGGACCGGATCGTCGCCCTGCCAGGAGGTGACGCCTACGGCTTTCTCACGCTTGACGTCGGCGCGCACGCGGCCGCGCGCCGGCTCTTCGACGTCTCGCGGGGCGATTTTTCGCCGCCGCCGAAGGTGAGATCCTCGGTTCTCGAGCTAATTCCTCACGGCCCCGTGGCCGGTGCCGACGACGCGCTTCGCGTGGCCTCGGCCGGCTTCACGTCGCGGCGCAAGACGCTCGTGAACGCGCTCACGCCCCGGTGGGGCCGCGAGCGCGCGGTCTCTGCGGTCGCAGATGCCGGTCTGCCCGCGACGGCGCGAGCCGAAACGCTCGGCCTGGACGCCTTTCGCGCGCTGGCGCCGAAGCTCGGACCGCCCGGCAAATAGCCCGAAGAGCGCGACACCGCCTGTTACAATTCGTCGATGTCGGTGACCCTCGGCCAGGCCGTGCTGCTCGGCATCGTGCAGGGCCTGACGGAGTTCCTGCCCGTCTCCTCGACGACGCATCTGGCGCTCGCGCAGCGCTTCCTTCCCGGTTTCGCCCAGCCCGGGATCCTCTTCGACGTCCTGCTTCACGTCGGGACGCTCTTCGCCCTCGTCGTCTATTTCCGGTCGCGGATCGCCACGACGTTCGCGGGAGCCGTCTCTTCCGACCCGTCCGAAAGGCGAAAAGCGTGGAAGCTCATCGGGCTCCTCGCTCTCGCGGTCGGCCTCACGGGCCTCGTGACGATGCCGCTGAAGCGCTTCGCGATCGAGGGGATGACCGAGTTCCGCCGCATGGGCGTGGCGCTGCTGGGCATGGCCGTGCTTCTCTTCATCGCGCAACGCGTGGGCGGCGCGCGGGGCGAACGCGGCCGCGCGCTCGAGGAGATGCGCCCCCGCGACGCCGCGCTCGTGGGCGTGTGCCAGTCGGTCTCGGCGATTCTCCACGGCTTCTCGCGCTCGGGGAACACGATCTCCGTCGGTCTTTTCGCGGGCCTCTCCCGCCGCGCGGCGGCTGAGTTCTCGTTCCTGCTCTCGATCCCGACGATCCTCGCGGCCGCCGCCGTCGAGAACATCCACGCGTACCGGCTGAAGACGGGTCCGCTGGTGGACGGAAGCTCTCTTCCCGCGTACGTCATCGGCATGTTTGTGGCGGCCGTCGTCGGCTATTTCGCGATCTCCGCCCTTCTCCGGATCGTCGTCTCGATGCGCTTGTGGCCGTTCATCGTCTACTGCGCTGTTCTCGGTCTCGTGCTCGTTTTCTTCGCCGAGCGGATCTCCTCCGGATTCGTCGGCGACCTGAAGGTTCTTTCGTAGTGGCGACCGCCCTCAGGACAGCGCCTCCTCCGTCGGCGTTCGCGCGGCGGCGCGACGAGTTTCTCGGAATCCTTCTCGTCGCCGCGGGCCTTCTTCTTCTCGCGGCGCTCGTGTCGTATCACCCGAACGACCCCTCGCTTTTCTCGGCCGTGAACGACCAGGGGCTCCGGCCGCGCAACTGGGCGGGGCGCTTCGGCGCCACGTTCGCGGACGGCAGCCTCCAGTTCTTCGGCCTCGCCGCGCTCGTCGCGCCGCTCGCGCTCCTCGCGCTCGGCTGGCGGCGCTTTCTTTCGAGGCAGGTCGGCGCCTGGGGCACGAAGGGCCTGGGCGTCGCCCTCGTCGTGCTCGCGCTCGCGCCGCTCGCGCACCTCGCGCTCGGGCGCCCGCGCGCGTTCGGGGGCGGGCTCGACGCCGGCGGCTTCGTGGGCGACCTCCTCGGCTCTTTCGCGGTTTCGGCGCTCAACCCGCCAGGCGCCGCGATTCTCCTGTCCGCCGGCCTTCTCATCGGCCTGCTCCTCGCGACGTCGCTCTCTCTCGGCGACGGCCTTTCAGGCACGACGCTGCGGCTCTCGGGCTGGTGGCGCGGGTTCCTGCTCGAGCGCCGACGCCGCCGTGAGCTGGTTCTGAAGGAGAAGCAGCGGCGGGACGTGGTGAAGAAGCACCTTGAGCGCGCGAAGGAGGATGCCGCCCGGCCCGCGCCCCAGAAGGCGTCGGAACCCGAGGGCGACGTCGTCTACATCCCGTCCGTTGCCACGCTCCGCGTCAGGGAGAAAGCCGGCGCGGGACGTTTCTCGATCCGGAAGGCGGGCGGCGCCGAAGGCGAGCCGCCGAGGCCCGTGGCCCGGCCGGCCCTGCTCGAGAAGAAGGCCGATCAACCGCAGAGAATCCTTCCGTTCCCGGCCCCCCGCGACGCGTCCGGCTGGGTGTTTCCGCCCGCGAAGCTCCTCCGCGCGGCGCCGAAGAGGGACCGCGAAAGCGACCGCGAGGAATTCCGGCAGACGATGGAGCTCATCGCCGCCAAGTGCCTCGAGTTCGGCGTCGAGGGCGCGGTGGACGCCTACACGCCGGGACCCGTCGTCACCACGTATGAGTTCAAGCCGTCCCCAGGCGTGAAGGTCTCTCAGGTCGCGTCCCTCGAGAACGACCTCGCGCTTGCGCTGGCGGCGGAAAAGGTCCGCATCGAGCGCATGCCGGGCCGCGCCGCGATCGGGATCGAGGTTCCGAACCGCAGCCGCGACCTCATCGCGCTCCGCGAGGTCATCGAGAGCGAGAGATTCCGGCGCTCGCCGTCGCTGCTCACGATCGCGCTCGGCATCGACGTGCACGGCGAGCCGGTCGTCGCGGACCTCGCGCGGATGCCGCACCTCCTCGTCGCCGGACAGACGGGCGCCGGCAAGAGCGTGGGCGTGTCGGGCATGATCACGTCCATCCTCTTCAAGGCGCGTCCGGACGAGGTCAAGTTCATCTTCGTCGACCCGAAGATGAACGACATGAAGGACTACGAAGACCTGCCGCATCTCCTCGTGCCGGTCATCACGGATCCCAAGAAAGCCGCGAACGCGCTCAAGTGGGCCGTGGACGAGATGGAGGGCCGCTACAAGCTCCTGTCGGAATGGCCGGGCGTGCGCAACATCGAGCAGTACAACGCCGCCATCCGCGACCCGCGCTCGGTCGCCGAGGTGAGGGAAAAGCTCGGCGACAGGCTGAAAGCCGACGAGACCGGCGCGATCTCCCCGATGCCGTACATCGTGATCGTCATCGACGAGCTCGCCGATCTCATGATGACGGCGCCCCGGGAGATCGAGGAGTCCGTCGCGCGGCTCGCGCAGAAGGCCCGCGCCGTCGGCGTCCACCTCGTCCTCGCCACGCAGCGCCCGTCCGTGGACGTCATCACGGGCACGATCAAGGCGAACCTGCCGTGCCGCATCGCCTACACGGCGCGGACGAGGGTCGACTCGCGAACGATCCTCGACTCGATGGGCGCCGAGTCGCTTCTCGGCCAGGGGGACATGCTGTATCTCGCAGCCGGAACGTCGTATCTCTTGCGCGTGCACGGCGGTTTCATCAGCGGCGAGGAGACGAAGGAGATCTGCCGCTTCCTGAAGAAGCAGGCCAAGCCGATTTACGACGAAAGCGTGACCGTCGACCGCGAGGTGGAGGCGGCGGCGAGCGGACTGCGCGCGGACTCCGGCGACACGGACCCGATGTACGACCAGGCGGCTCGCCTCGTCGTGCGCGAGCGCATGGCGTCCATCTCGTTCCTGCAGCGGAGACTCGAGATCGGATTCTCGCGCGCCGGCAAGCTCATCGACATGATGCAGCGTGACGGAATCGTGGGACCGCCCGCGGGTGGCAGCAGGAGCCGCGAGATCCTCGTTCCGACGGACTACTTCGAGGAGATCGACCGCAACCGGCAGAACTGACCCGCGCGGGCTGCGCCCGCAACCGAAGAGTGCGGGTCAGCCAGCTGGCGTGGTCGGGGGAACCCGAGCCCGGGTTCCCCCCCGCCCCTTGCGCGGCCAGAGGGAATTCGGAGCGCCCTTATTTCTTTGGCCCGAGGATCGAGTCCTTTGCGGCTTTCGCGACGCGGAACTTCACCACGCGCTTCGCCGGGATCTTGATCGCTTCGCCGGTCGCAGGGTTGCGGCCCATGCGCGCCTTGCGGTTCACGAGCACCAGCTTGCCGAGGCCGGGCATCGTGAACGAGTTCTTCGCCTGCTTGTAAGCAAGAGCGGCGAGCTCCTCGAGGTACTGCGCCGAGACCTTTTTCGTGAGTCCGGTCTTTTCGGCGAGGTGTTCTGCGATCTGCGATTTCGTCATTCCAGCCATGTGAATCCGTCCTTTCTTCAATTCGCTCCCGAGTCGGGATACGCGTATTCTAGAGGGAAAACTGGGTTTCGTGTCGATACACTGTCGCCGTGCAAGTGGTTTTTTTCGGATCGCCTTCCTTCGCTCTTCCTTCCCTGGAGGCGCTGCTGACCGCGGGGCATCGCATTCCGCTCGTCGTTTCCCAGCCGGGAAAACCCGTCGGGCGGAAAGGCGACGTGACCGATCCGCCGGTCGCCGCGCGAGCGAAGTCGCTGGGAATCCACGTCTTCCAGCCCGCGACGCTGAAGGATGACGCCGCCGTCGAACGCCTTGCCCAGGCGGGCGCCGACGTCTTCGTCGTCGTCGCGTACGGGAGAATCCTGGCGAAAAGGGTGCTGGACCTGCCCCGGCTCGCCTCCCTGAACGTGCACGGCTCGCTCCTCCCGCGCTGGCGCGGGGCCTCGCCCGTGCAAGCGGCGATCCTCGCGGGGGACCCGGTAACGGGCGTCTCCATCATGAGGATGGACGCCGGGATGGACACGGGCCCGGTGTACGCGATGCGGGAAACGAGAATCGGGGAAGAAGAAGATTCTACTTCCCTCGGCGCGCGGCTGGCGCAAATAGGTGCGGACTTACTGACGGAAACGTTGGTTTTCTTAGAAGGGGAAGAGGGGAGAGGTCCCCTTCCTCAGGACTCCTCTCTCGCGACTTACTGCCCGAAGATTTCCCGCGAGGACGCGCGCGTCGACTGGGAGCGGCCTGCGGCCGAGCTCGTTCGAAGGGGCCGTGCCTACACACCATGGCCCGGCCTCTTCACCCTTCGAAGAAAAACGCGCCTGAAGCTCTCGGGCCTCTCGCAGGTTGCGCGAGATACTCCCGGTGCGAGAGGGAGCAGAGAATCCCCCGGCGTTCTCCTGGAAGCGGGCTCGCGAGTGGTCGTTGCTTGCGGCGAAGGGGCAGTCTCGATCGCGACGCTGCAGGCCGAGGGCAAGAAACCGCTCGCCGCCTCCGAGTTCGTGCGCGGCGAGCGCATCGCGCGCGGCGAGCGCTGGGGCTGATGGCCGATTCGCGGCCCGTCCGCGAGCGGGCGCTCGGCGTACTCGTACGCGTGGCCCGGGACGGCGCGCACGCGGCGCCGCTCGTGGACGCGCGCGGGCGCGATCTGCCGCCGCGTGACCGCGACTTTCTGCGCGCGCTCGTCAAGAAGACTCTTCGGGGCGCCCTGCGCCTCGACCACGTTCTGTCGCGGCACCTCCGGCAGGCGCCTGAATCGCTCGATCCGGCGGTCCTCGCGGCGCTTCGCCTCGGGGCCGCTCAGCTTCTTCTCATGGATCGCGTGCCGCCCCACGCGGCGGTCGGCGAGACCGTCGCCGCGGTGCGCAGTTTCGCGCCGAAGGCCGCGGGCCTCGTGAACGCCGTGCTCCGCCGCGTGGCCGAGAAGGAGTCCCGGCCGGGAGCCGTCGTGCTTCCCGAGGGCGCGGACCCCGTCCGCCGGCTCGCGCTCGAGACGTCGCATCCGGAATGGCTCGTGGCGCGCTGGGTCGTGGCGTTCGGCGAAGAGGCGGCCCGAATGGCGCTCGCGGCCGACGAAGAGGACGCCCCGATCGACCTCCTTGCGGATCCCCGCGCCGGAACGCCCGAGGAGATCGTCCGGCATCTCGCGGCGGACGGCATCGAGGCCGTGCGCTCGCCGTGGGCCCCGCTCGCGCTCACGGTGACGGCCGGGAACGGCGCCTCGAGTTCCCTCGTCGCGTCCGGCGCAGTCGCGGTCGTCGACGTCGCCGCGCAGGCGATGGTGGAGCTGGTTCCCGCGACGGACGTCGTGGCCGACCTCGCGGCGGCGCCGGGCGGCAAGACGCGCACACTCCTCGCGACGGGGCGCGCACGCCGCGTCGTCGCGCTCGAGCGGACGGCGTCGCGCGCCTTTAGGCTGGCCGCAAACCTCGCCGCGGCCGGACGCCGGAGCGAGGCACTCGTCGTACGCGCGGATGCGGGCCGCGCGCCCTTGCCGCCCGGCCGATTCGCCTCGATTCTTCTCGACGTTCCGTGCTCGGGAACGGGCACGCTTCGCAAGAACCCCGAGATTCGCCTTCGGCTGAAGCCGGAAGACCTGGCCGGTTTCGCCGAGACGCAGCGACGCCTGCTCGCGGCGGCGCTCGACCTCGTCGCACCGGGCGGCACGCTCGTCTACGTGACGTGCTCGCTCGAGCGGGAGGAAAACGAGGACGTGGTGGACGCGCTGCTCGGCGAGAGGCCGGGTTTCAGCCGCGTCGTCCCGGAGGCGGCTGGCCTCCCCGCGCCGCTCGCGGCCGCCGTCTCGCCCGCGGGCCTCGTGCGCGTCCTGCCGGGAGCAACGCACGACGGCTTCTCGGCGGTCGTGCTTCGCCGCGAATCTCTGCGTTGACAAGGCCCCGGGGCCGAGCCTACATTGCCGGCGCTTCCCGGCAACCGCGAAGAGCCAGAAGGAGACCCCATGGCGGGCAAAGCCGACATCGTGGATGCAATTGCGAACGACACCAGCCTGACGAGAAAGGACGCGACCGCGGCGCTCGACTCGGTCGTGAACGCGATCACCGGAAACCTGAAGAAGGGCGAGCGCGTCGCGATTCCGGGTCTCGGCGTCTTCCACGTGGCCGACCGTAAGGCGCGTGCGGGGATCAACCCGCGAACGAAGGCCACGATCCGCATCGCGGCGGCGAAGGTCGCGCGGTTTCGCGCCGGCAAGGACCTCAAGGATCTGCTGAACAAGCGGCGGAGATAGGCGCTCGCGCGTCGCGCGCGTCCGTATCATGGATCGTTCATGATCCCGCTGCGCGACACGATCCGGACGCGGACGGTTCCCTTCGTCACGCGACTCCTCGTCGTCGCGAACGTCGCGATCTTCGTGCTGGAGCTCCTCCAGGGCGAGAACCTGGACGCGTTTCTCGAAACGTTCGCGTTCATTCCGCTCCGGTTCTTTCACCCCGAGCTCGTCGGCTGGACGTTTTCAGACGCGGTCGTGACGATATTCACCGCGATGTTCCTGCACGGAGGCCTTGCGCACCTCCTCGGAAACATGCTTTTCCTCTGGATCTTCGGCGACAACGTCGAGGACGCGCTCGGCCACTTCAGATTTCTCGTTTTTTACCTCGCGGCAGGCGTATGCGCGACCCTGCTGCAGGCGTTCCTGTCGCCGTCGTCGGCGATCCCGAATCTGGGCGCTTCGGGCGCGATCGCGGGCATCCTCGGAGCGTATTTCGTGTATTACCCGCGCGCCCGCATCGTGACCGTCGTCCCGCTCTTCATTCTTTTTCCAATCGTCGAGCTTCCGGCGGGCGTCTATCTCCTCGGGTGGTTCGCGCTGCAGTTTTTGATGGGATCGGAGCAGCTCACGCGCGCCGGCCGGGCCGCCGCGTCGCACGGAGGCGTCGCGTTCTGGGCGCATGTCGGCGGATTCGTCGTCGGCGTCGCCTGGGCGCTGATCTTCCGCCCGTCTCGCCGGCCTGAGGCGGCCTACAGGATCTCGTGAGGGCCCGATACGGGACCGTTCTCGCGTGGAGCCTCTATGAGCTCGGCGCGACGAGCTTCGCGATGAACCTCCTGTCGCTGCATCTCCCGCTCGACATCGCGGGGCGGGTGCCCCGCGGAAGCGAGAAGTTCTCGCTCGCGTTCGGCCTCTCGATGGCCGTCGTGGCCGTGGCGGCGCCTTTCCTCGGACACCTCGCGGACCGCGCGGGCAAGCGGCGCTTCCTGGTGCCGTTCGTCCTCGCGGGCGTCGCCTTCACGGCGCTGGTCGCCGCGCCGGGGCCTGTGCCGCGCGTCCTCGTCCTGTTCGCGCTCGCGAACATCGCGTTCCAGTGCGCGTACGTCTTCTACAACGCGCTCCTCCCGGACGTTTCCGACGAGACGAATTCCGGGCGGGTGTCGGGCTGGGGCGTCGCGGCCGGATACCTCGGGTCGCTTCTCGGGATGTTCCTCGTGTTGCCCTTTGTTTCCGGGAAGATCCGCGCGGGGATGCCCTCGTTCGTTTCCTCGATCTGCGACGCGTTGTCGGTCGCGGCGGTTTCTTCGAATGCGAATGACGCCTGGGTGCGCCAGAACGCCTACCTGCCTACGGCGCTGCTGTGGCTCGGTGCGGCCGTCCCGCTTCTGTTCTTCGCGCGCCTGCCCCGCCCTTCTTCCC
>CALAQS010000134.1 GCA_937888435.1 uncultured Acidobacteriota bacterium | reverse complement strand
GCGCGGCCTCGTCGAGAGGTCGCGCCAGGGCCATCCGCCGGAAGGCAGCGACGGGGGCGTCCTCGCGGCATCCGGTCTCGTCGCGGGCGAGGGCCTCGCGGGCGTCCTCGTCGCGGCGTTCGTCGCGCTCGGCGTCGCGCCGAAAGGCCGTCCGCCTTTCGTCGCGGGCCTCCCCGGCGAAGCGCTGACCACCCTCGGGATCCTCGCCGTCTGCGCCTTTATGTATCGCGCGGGCGCGAAGCGTGGCGCCGGAAGGGCGTCAACGCGCCCGCACGGCCCGGCGCAACTTGGCGGGCCGGGAGCGAGGATTGGCGTGGCGCTCTTCGGGCGAGGCGCGCACGACTTCCCGGGAGACCTCCGCATAGGTGCCGTCAGCGTGTCCCGCCGCGAACGCCTTCTTCACGCGCCGGTCCTCGCCCGAGTGGAACGTCAGGATCGCGGCGCGGCCGCCGGGGGCGAGGCAGTGGGGCAGATCGCGGAGGAACGACTCGAGCGCGGCCAGCTCGTCGTTGACGAGGATGCGGATCGCCTGAAAGGTGCGCTGGAGGGAAGATTTCTTTGCTTCGGACGCGTCACGGGACGTCAATCCTTTGTAGGCGGAATCCACCGCAGCCGCAACGTCCGAAGTGCTTAGAAGGTGAATGGGCTTTTCGCTGCGGCGAGCTTCGATCGTTTCCCGAAGCGCGGCGGCGATTCCCGCCGCTTCGGGCTCGTCTCCCAACCTTCTAAGAAAATCTCCGATCTCCTCTTTCTTCATCCGACTCAGCAGAACGCCCGCCGGCTGCCCCCGCTCGGGATTCATCCTGAGGTCCAGCGGAACGTCGTGTTTCCACGAAAAGCCTCGGCTCGGGTCGTCGATCTGCATCGAGGAGACGCCGAGGTCGGCGAGTATCACGTCCGAGCCGTGAGCGAGGCCTTCCGATTCGAGGAGCTTGCGGAGCCCCGCGTAGTTGCGCCTCACACAGCGCACGGCCCCCGCGTCGCCGAGCGACTCCGCGAGCGCCTTTAATCGCGATTCGGCCTTCGGCAGCTCGATCGGGTCCACGTCCAGCGCAAGGAGCCGCCCACCGGGCAGGATCCTCTTCAGGATCTCCGAGGAGTGGCCACCGAAGCCGAGGGTCGCGTCCACGGCGGTGTCGCCAGCTCTTGGCTCGAGCGCGGCAAGGACCTCCGCGACGAGAACCGCGACGTGGCTGCCCGCGGGCGTCTTGCCGGAGGCGAGCACCTTCGCGCGCTCCCCGGGAAAGCGCGTGGGATCGTGCTCCTTGTATTTTTCCGAGAACGCGCGCGGATGCGTGCCGCGGTAGCGCGGACGCCGCCGCGGCTTTCCGGTGTCCGGCGTCCCCTTCGTCACCGCGGCAGAAAAAGCGCCTTCCCGATCGCCTGGGGAAGCGTGACGCCGAGCCACTGACCCACGGTGGGCGCGAGGTCGTAGGGGGTGGACGGCGCCTCCGATGCGCCGGCCTTCACGCCCGCGCCCCAGAAGATGAGCGGCACGTGGATGTCGTATTCGTAATGCGTCCCGTGCATCGAGCCGCGCCCCGGGTTGTAGGACGTCTGGACGCCCCAGCGGGGGACTAGGATGACGTCCCCCGAGCGCTGCGCGTCGAAGTCGTTCTTCACGAAAGAGAGGGCCGGAGTTTCGCGCCACGCTGCCGCCTGTGAGGTGAGGAGCACGTCCTCGACTTCCGCGCCCCAGACCAGCTTCACGAGACCCGGCAGGACGCGGTCGACGTCGGCCGCCGTCACGGAACGTCCCGCCGCTCCGCAGGCGCCGGCGACGCTCTTCGCGGGGAGTGCGGCCCGGTCGTAGAAAAGGTCCCAGCCGTCCATGCCGAAGACCGGCTTGGCGCCGACGTCGAGGCAGAGCGTCTCGTCGAGCATCCGGTTCAGTCGCTCCTTGAAGTTGTCGAGCGTTTCCTTGCCGACGTCGATCCGGCCGCCGGAGGCGGTCTTGTCGATCGTCCTCGCGACCTCTGGCATGACCGGGAAACCGTGATCCGCCGAGAGCGCGACGAGAAAGGTGCCCTTCGGATAGCCCGCCTCCAGCGCGTCGAGAAGGCGGCCGAGCTGCACGTCGAGGCGCCGCAGCGTGTCGAGCTCTTCCTCGGATTCGTTGCCGTAGTCGTGCGACACGGGATCGTGGCCCGAAAAGGAAAGGCACAGCAGGTCGGGCACGTCGCCGTGGCCGAGCTCCAGCGCCGGGTCGTTCAGGAGGGCGAGCGCGAGGTCGGCCGTGAGCTCGTCCACGAGGGGACTCCGATAGATGCCTCCGAAGTAGCCCGGCGTGTCTCCCGTCGGCATCACTCCGAATCGTGAGAGGTCGTGGTCGAATCCAAGACCATGCACGGGGTACTGGTAGCGCTGAACGATGGAGGCGGGTACGGGAGTCGGAAGTAATTTCGCTCCGGCAGGAGGCAAGGGCCCCGCCCACTTCTTCCAGACGAGCCCGAAACGGCCCGGGAGCATGGTTCCGGCTTTCGTTTCGTTGAATCTCCTCACCGCGAGGCGGACGGCGGAAGGCGGGTCGTATGCCGTGGACGATACGAAGCGGCCCGTTTCCTTGTCGTACCAGTAGACCGAGTGGGCTCGTTCCCGACCGGCCAGGAAGATGGCGCCGCGGTCCTTCGCCGAGAGGGAGACGACGCGCGCGCCTTTCTTCGCCTCCACGAGGCGGTCGCCCAGCGTCGGAACGCGCAAGTTGCCGGGACCCGGAATGACGCGCGCCGATCCGGCCGGAGCGGCCGGATCGCGCTGGTCCGTGCAATAGACGGTATGGAGCGAGCCGTCGTCGCCGGCTTCGAACCAGCTGTTCGCGACGATCCCCGTGACCCGCGGCGGCGCACCCGTGCCGAGCGAGGCGTGGCCCGGTCCGGTCTCGGTGTTCAGGTGCTGGTAGCGCGCAGCGCGCTCGACGTGGCCCTCGTCGAGAAGCCGCTTCAGGCCCGCGACGAACCACGGCCGGTATCCCTCGAGGCGGGCCCAGCCGAGGCCGTCCACGGAGATCACGACGGCGAGCTTCGGCGCGGGAGCCGGCGCCGGAACGGCGGCGGCGAGCGCGAAGGCCGGAAGAAGGACGACGAGTGCCCGCAGGGCGCGCGAGCGTCGGATCATGTCCCTATCCTGCCACGCCCGGTGCGCCACACCCGATCAAATATGCTCGTTTGCGTGTAAGGTCCCCGTGAAATCGGCGTGAAGCCGCTCTGATACTCTCGGCGCCGTGATCAAGCTGTTTCCGCGCGAGGAGAGCTTTCTCCCGCAATTCGCGCGCGCCGCCGAGATCATCCTCGAGGCCGCGAACGCCCTCGACGAGCTCGCCGCAGACTTCACCGAGGTGGAGCTGAAGGTCGCGCGGATCAAGCACCTCGAGCACGAGGGCGACCAGGTCGCGCACCAGACGTTCGGGCTTCTTTCGCGCACGTGGATCACGCCCATCGACCGGGAGGACATTCACGACCTCGTCAAGGCTCTCGACGACGTACTCGACTTTCTCGACGCTGCGGCCGCGCGACTCGTCCTCTACAAGATCCCCGCCCCCACGCCGGCTCTGAAGTCGGCCACGGCCATCCTCGTGCAGTCGGCAGAGGCGATCTGCCGTGGGGCGGGTCTCCTCGGGGACCTCAAGAACTCCGCGGCGATCCTGGAAATCTGCGTGGAGATCAACCGCCTCGAGAACGAAGCCGACACTTTGAACCGCATTTCCATCGGAAACCTCTTCGAGACGGAAAAGGATCCGATCGTGCTCATGAAATGGAAGGAGATCTACGAGGTTCTCGAAGAGGCCACGGACCGCTGCGAGGACGTCGCGAACGTTTTCGAGCAGATCGTCCTGAAGTCCTCCTGAGCCTCGCGCCTCGCCGATGACCTTCGTTCTCTTCGTCGTGTTCGTGGCGCTCGCTTTCGACTTCATCAACGGCTTTCACGACGCGGCGAACTCCATCGCGACCGTCGTCGGGACCCGGGTCCTGACGCCGAAAAAAGCGGTCATATGGGCCGCTTTTTTCAATTTCGTGGCGGCGTTCTCCCTCGAGACGCGTGTCGCCAAGACGATCAGCAAGGACATCGTGAATCCGGCCGTCGTGGATCCCCTTCTCATTTTCGCGGCACTCGTGGGCGCGATCGTGTGGAATCTCGCGACGTGGTGGTGGGCCCTTCCGTCCTCCTCCTCGCACGCTCTCATCGGGGGGTTCGCCGGCGCGGCCCTCGTGAAGGCGGGGCCGGCTTCTCTCGTGCCGAAGGGCCTCGGGAAGACGGTCGTCTTCATCGTGCTGTCGCCGCTCCTCGGGTTCGTTCTCGGTTTCATTTTCTTTCTCGCCGCCACCTGGATCTTTCGTCACGCGCGACCCGAGCCCCTCGATCGCGGTTTTCGAAAGGTCCAGCTCGTCTCGGCGGCGGCGTTCTCGTTCGGTCACGGGATGAACGATGCCCAGAAGACGATGGGCATCATCGCCGTGCTTCTCTTCTCCACGGGCACTCTCAAGACGCTGGACATTCCGTTTTGGATCATCCTCATGAGCCACGCGGCGATCGGCCTCGGGACGCTTTCGGGCGGTTGGCGCATCGTGCGCACGATGGGGATGCGCATCACGGCGCTCAGGCCGATCAGCGGCTCGTGCGCCGAGTTCGCGGGAGCGGTGACGCTCATCGGCGCCTCTCTCGGGGGCGTGCCCGTCTCGACGACGCACACGATCACGGGCGCGATCATGGGAGTGGGCTCCGTCCGGCGGTTCTCGGCCGTGCGGTGGGGCGTCGCGCGCTCGATCGTGATCGCGTGGATCCTGACGATCCCGGCGGCCGCCGCCGTGTCGGCGGC
>CALAQS010000133.1 GCA_937888435.1 uncultured Acidobacteriota bacterium | reverse complement strand
GCACCCCTACACGCTCTGACTAGTCGTGATCGAGCGGACTCCAACGTTTGCTACACGCGCGGCACGCCCGGGTCGCTGCGGTGCGCTCCGGTTGCTCGCGGTGCGCCGGTTCAAACCCAGACGTGCGACCTACGCTCCGCCGCCGGGCTTACAATCTCCTCGCCGATCCGCTAACCGTTCCACGCGTGCCGGCTCGTCGCGGCGCATCAGGCGCTCCCGGTGCGGGAGAGCAGAGGAGCTTCCGATGGTGCTCCAAGGCAATCTAGAAGAGATAGCCCTTCCGGACCTGCTGCAGGTGTATTGCTCGGGCCGCCAGGTCGCGCGTCTGACTGTTAACTATTCCGACGCCCCTGACGCCCTCTTCTACTTCGATTCGGGAGACCTCGTTGACGCACAGTTCGGCAACCGGTCGGGCGTCGAGGCCGTCTGGACGGCGCTCGAGAAGGAGGCAGGCGCCTTTCGCGTCGAGATGGGCGTCAAAGCACCGCACCGGACGATCGACCAGCACTGGAGCGTCATCGTCATGGAGGGGATGAAGCACGCGGACGAGACCCGCGCGAAGCGGCAGGCGCCGCCCGCTCCCGCTCCGGTGCGTCCGCTGCGCGCCGTCACCGTTCCGCGGTTTCCCGCCGTCGGCGCACGGCCTCCGGCCCCGGACGGCGCGGGGCGTGCCGCCCTCGTGGCCGGGCTCGCCGCGGCTGTTCTCATCGCGGGAGGAGGCCTCTGGTATCTCCTGAAGGGGCGTCCGCCGGCCCCGGCTGCGGCTCCCGCGCCCGCGGTGAAGGCGCCGCTGACGCTCGGGATGAGCGCCGCGCTGTCCGGCCCCTCCAAGGAGCTCGGCCGCCAGATGAAGCTCGGTCTCGACACGGCCCTCGCCGTCGCGAACGAGGCCGGCGGGGTCGCCGGGCGCAAGCTGGAGCTCGTCGCGCTCGACGACGGGTACGAGCCCGCGCGCACGAAGGAGGCGATGAAGGAGCTCGTCGAGGTGAAGAAGGTCTTCGCGATCGTCGGCAACGTCGGGACGCCGACGTCGGAGGTCGCTGTTCCCTACGCGAACGAGAAGAAGACGCTTTTCTTCGGCGCCTTCACGGGCGCGGGCCTCCTCAGGAGGGATCCTCCCGACCGGTATGTCTTCAATTACCGGGCGAGCTATGCAGAGGAGACGGCAACCGTCGTGCGATGGCTCGTCGAGGTGAAGAAGATTCGTCCAGCCGCAATCGCCGTCTTCGCGCAGCAGGACAGCTTCGGGGACGCTGGCTTCGCCGGAGTGGCGAAAGCTCTCCGAAGATACGGGCGCGCGCCGGATGAGATCCTGCGCGTCGGCTTCAAGCGCAACACGCTCGAGCTCCAGGAAGCGGTCGACGGCGTCCTCAAGAACCGGAAGACCGTCAAGGCCATCGTCATGGTCGCCCCGTACCGGCCGGCGGCCAAGTTCGTCGAGGAGATCAAGAGACAGCAGCTCGACGTGATCTTCTCCAACGTGTCGTTCGTGGGCGCGACGGCGTTTGCCGAGGAAATGCGGCAGCTCGGTGGAAAGTTCGCATCCGGCGTCATCGTCACGCAGGTCGTTCCCCCGATCGACTCGAACTCCACGGCCGTCATCGGCTACCGGAACGCTCTTCAGAAGTATTTCCCGGGCGAGAAACCCGACTTCGTCTCGCTCGAGGGCTACATCGTCGGGACCCTCTTCGTCGAAGGCCTCCGGCGCGCCGGCGCGAACCTGACGACCGACCGCGTCATCGAGGCGCTCGAGGGAATCCACGACCTCGACCTCGGAATCGGGACGAAGCTCTCGTTCGGCCTATCGGAGCACCAGGCTTCGCACAAGGTCTGGGGCACCATCCTCAACGAGGCAGCCCAGTACCAGGTTCTCGATCTCGAATGAGTCCCAACCTTGCCAGCATGTTTTCTCGAAGCTTCGCGAGGTTCGGGTAATCTGCGCCGATGACTCCCGGATTGACCCGGCACGCCGTGCGCACGATCCGCGTCGGCAAGGGCGTTCAGGGGGCGCTGCTGGCCTCGTATTCGTGCCTCCTCCTCG
>CALAQS010000132.1 GCA_937888435.1 uncultured Acidobacteriota bacterium | reverse complement strand
CACGACGACCTCCGTGAGCGTCGGGCCGTCTCTCATTCAGCCATTCAACGTCGTCGCGTGCACCATGACGATCACGAGAGACACACCCGCCGCCGAGGGAAACGGGTCCCGCACGAACCTCCTCACGATCGTATACACGGGCAGGCTCTCCGGGTCATCCGGCAGCACGGATGTGAACTTCGATGGATCCACCGGCTCGGGCGACTCGGTTACATTCACCTCGGACTTCTTCGACTACAGCGGCACGATCTCGCGCGGTCTCGCCCTGAGCTTCAGTTCGGTGAACCCGCCGCTGGGAGTCACCGGGAACTTCCTGTCGAGCTTCACGACGGCAGGGACCGGGACGTTCAATCTTTCGCTGCCGCCGACCCCAACACCGACTCCCACGTCCACGCAGACGGGCACACCGACATCGACGCCGACGATTACGCCGACGCCGACGGTGACACCCACGGCCACTTCGACAGGAACCCCGACCTCGACTCCGACGGTGACGCCGACGTTCACGCCTACGGTGACGCCCACGGTCACGCCGACGTCGACGAATACGTCGACTCCCACCGTGACGCCGACGGTCTCCCCAACGGCCTCTCCGACTCTCACGCCAACAGCGTCGCCGACGCCGACAATCACCCCGACCTCGACGCAGACCCTCACACCAACGGCGTCTCCGACGCCCACTCCCACGCCTACATCGACTCTTACGTCGACTCCCACCGTGACGCCGACGGTCTCCCCGACGGCCTCTCTGACTCTCACGCCAACCGCGTCGTCCACGCCGACAACCACCCCGACCTCGACGCCGACTCTCACGCCGTCGAGTACGCCATCCATGACGCCAACTCGCACGTCGACACCCTTCGGCGGAGGCGGTACCGTGACCCCGACGCCACCCCTCGACATCCCGGCGGTCTCCGACCACGGGTTGTGGACTCTCGCGCTCCTCCTGGCTGTGGCGGCGTTTGTCCTACTTGCGCGGAAGCTCCAATAGGGCAGGCGAGACAGTGAACACCACTTCCGTGTTCGAGAAGCAGTAGAGCCGCGCGCAGAGCCGGGCACCCCTTCGGGGTTCCTCCTCAGCAGCTCACCCCTGAAGCACGACGCTCGCCGCCGCGAGGCTGTCGGTGTGCGAGAGAGAAACCAGGATGTTCTTCACGCCGAGGCGGTCCGCCGCCTCTTTCGCCTCGCAATATTCGATCTCGGACGGCGTGAAGACCGTGTTCCGAAATCCCGCCCCCTCCTCAGATCCTTCGCCATTCGCGCGACGTCGAGCAGGTCGGTACCAATCCCGAGGATCATGAGCGTGCCCCTCTAAACGTCTGGTCCACGAAGGCAGACCGCAATGTTCCACGATGATCATGCCGGAGGCGGAGGAGCAGGCAAGGCGGTAGACTCCTCCCCCGGAAATGACCCCGCACACACCGGACTCGCTTCTCGCTCTCGCCCGGAACTTCATGGAGAGCCGGGTCTTCCTGACGGGCGCCGAACTGGACCTGTTCACGCTTCTCGCGCCCGAGCCGCTCTCACTCGACGAGGTCACGTCGAAGACCGGCGCCGACCGGCGCGCGCTCGAGATGCTGCTCGACGCGCTCGCGGCGCAGGGGCTGCTCGTGAAGGAAGCCGGAAGGTGGCGGACCGAGCCCACCGTGGCGCCTTTCCTGGTCGAGGGAGCCGAGCGCTCAGTCCTCCCGATGGTTTTTCATGCCGCGAACCTCTGGAACAACTGGTCGGAGCTCACGCGGAAAGTCGTCCCGAGGCGTGCCGACGCGGCCGGCGCGGAGTTCCTCGCGGCGTTCATCGGCGCGATGCACGTCGTCGCGGCGCCGCAGGCCGACGTGATCGTGGCCGCCGTCGGGGCGGGCGGAGCGCGCCGGCTTCTCGACGTGGGCGGCGCCTCGGGGACGTACACGCTCGCATTCCTCCGCGCGAACCCCGGAATGACGGCCACGCTGTTCGACCGCCCGCCAGTCGTGGAGATGGCGCGGGTGGGTCTCGGCGCGGCCGGGGTCCTGCCTCGCGTAACGCTCGCCGGGGGCGATTTCGCCACCGATCCGCTGCCGCCCGGGCACGACCTCGCCTTCGTTTCGGCCATCATTCATCAGAACTCGCCCGCCGAGAACCTCGCGCTCTACAAGAGGATCCACGAGGCGCTCGTCCCGGGCGGCCGCGTCGTCATCCGCGACCACGTGATGCAGCCCGATCGCACCGGCCCCCGCGCCGGTGCGCTATTTGCGATCAACATGCTGGTCGGGACCGCCAGCGGGGGGACGTACACGTTCGACGAGATCGCGGGCGGGCTGGCGCGGGCGGGCTTCGAGCGCGTACGCCTCGTTCAGGCGGGCGAGAGAATGGACGCGCTGGTGGAGGCCTTCAAGGCCCCCTAGGATTACGGCGGTGTGCCCGGAGCGTTCTTGTATTCCATCCCCGTGAAGTTGAGCGTGAGCGACTCCGTGGGGTTGTCCCCGCTCCCGGAAAGCTGGTACGAAGAGATCATCGTTCCCGACATCTCCAATCGGAGAGAGACGCTTCCGTCAGCGCGGACGAAATCAATGATCGCCGGAACCCCTTGTCCGGCGACAGATTCGCTAGCGAGGCGAGCCGAGGCGCTGTCGGCCTCCTTGGTCACGACGATTTCGGACACGTTCGGAGACGCTTGCGGGCTATCTGAAGAATGCGTGGGTCTGCCCTGGCCGAACTGTACGCTCATCAACTCGATATATGTACGGTAAGCCGGCTCCGTTACGTCGCCGTCGATGTCGCCATACTTGAGGTAGATGGCCATGGAGTCCTCCCGCTCTTGCGAATGAATCTCAAAGAGCCTAGCACAGCCTGCGCGGCCGAAGGACGAGCTACTCCCACTTCGGCGGCCGCTTCTCGAGGAAGGCGCGGAGGCCTTCGGCGAAGTCGGAGGTTCCCGCGAGGTGGACCGCCGCCTCGAGCTCGAGGGCGAGGGCGTCGTCGTAGGGTAGGTCGAGACCCAGCGTGATGCAGCGTCGGATGGCGGCGAGCGCGGCCGCCGGTTTTTTGGCCAGAGCCGCGGCATACGTCTGGACCTCCTCCCGGAGCTTCTCTTTAGGCACGACGAAGTCCACGAGCCCCATTGCGAGCGCTTCGTCGGCCGTGACGAGGTTTCCCTCGTAGAGAAACCGCAACGCACGAGAACGGCCGAGGAGTCTGGACAGGGACTGCGTGGTCCCCACGGGGGGAATGAAGCCGATGTTGATCTCCGGCTGCCCGAGCCGCGCATCCTTCGCGGCGAAACGGACGTCGCAGTTCAGGACGATCTCCAGTCCACCGCCGACCGCCGTCCCGTGAATGGCGCCGACGAGCGGCTTTGAAGCCTCGCGAATCCGGCGAACGAGACCGTGACAGATCTCGACCCATTCCCGCATTTCCCCCGCCCGCATGGCCGCAAGGACACGGAGGTCCGCCCCGGTCGAGAAGAACTTTTCTAGCGCGCTCGCGATCACGATGACGCGGACGCCTGGGTCCCTTAGGAGCTCGTCCAGCGTCACGGGGATTTCGCGGAGCATCGTCCAGTCGATGGCGTTGAAGGGCGGGCGCCGATACTCGAGCCAGGCGACACGGTCTTCCACGCTTGTTTTCAGGAACTCGTAGTTCATGGCCACCTCGTCGGGTCGATCTTCAGTCAGGGATTATCGGTCCGGCTTACGATCGGCCGTACGGCGAGGGGGGAGGGGATGGCGGATCACGCGGACGTCGCGATCATCGGCGCCGGAGTCATCGGCTGCAGCGTCGCGTTCCATCTCGCGCGCCTTGGCCGGCCCGGCGTCTGCCTGATCGAGAAGGAGCCCTTGCCCGGAAGCGGTTCGACGTCGAAGGCGAACGGCGGCATCCGGGCCCAGTTCACGACTGAGATCAACGTCGCCATGTCCCTCGCCTCGATGGCCATCCTCGACGCCCTCGCGGACGAGATCGGCGAGCCGCCCCTGTACCGAAAGGCCGGCTACCTCTTTCTCACGGGCGACCCGGCGCGGCTTTCCGCGATGACGGCCGCCGCCGCCTTCCAGCGCGCGCGCGGCGTCAGCGTGGAGGTGCTCGACGCGGCGGGCGTCCGCGCGAAGGCGCCGTACGCGGCCGGGCCGATCCTGGGCGGGACCTTCGGGTCGCGCGACGGATTCATCGATCCGGGCGGCCTGACGAATTTTTTCCTCCGCGAAGCGACGCGGGCCGGCGCCAAGACGCGCTACGGAGCCGGGGTGACGGCGATCGGGAGGGACTCCTCCGGAGAGTTCCGCCTCCACACGGCGGCCGGCGAGATCAGGGCGTCCGCCGTCGTCGACGCCGCGGGGCCGTTCTCGGGCCGCGTCGCGGCGCTCTTAGGGGTGGACCTTCCCGTCGTGCCCGTCCGCCGGCACATCCTCATCAGCGGGCCGTGCCCCTCGCTCCCGCAGGCGATCCCGATGACGATCGACGCGGACAGCGGCGTCCTGATCCGCCGCGAGGGGAACCGGGTCCTGATCGCGTACTCCAACCCCGACGAGCCCCCTGGCTTCAACACCGCCTTCGACCCGGACTTCCCGCTCCGCATCGCCGAGGCGCTGGAGGCGCGTTTTCCCGCCGTCGGCGAATCGGGCCTCGACATCAAGCGGAGCTGGGCCGGGCTCTACGAGGTGACGCCCGACCACCACGCCGTCATCGGTCCGGTTCCCGGCGTGCCCGGCTTTTTCGTCGTCGCCGGGTTCTCCGGCCACGGCATCATGCACGCGCCGGCGGCGGGCCGGGCGGTCGCCGAGATGATCGTCCGGGGGCGGAGCGAAAGCGTGGACGTCGGCGCGCTGTCCCTCGAACGGTTCGCCCGCGGCGAGGCGATCCACGAGACGATGGTCCTTTGA
>CALAQS010000131.1 GCA_937888435.1 uncultured Acidobacteriota bacterium | reverse complement strand
AGGGGGTATGTAGGGCTGCAAGAGGAATTGCCCGACGTTGAAGGCGTGCAACGGGAATTGCGGCCCTACAGGGAGCGAGAGACAGTTTAGGTTCGAGTAATCGGCCTTTTTCCATGAAGGCTCCCCGGGCTGATGTCTCAGAGCGCAGTGGTCCGGGACTACCGTGCGCTGGAGGTCGGACGACGCCGGGCGAACCGGCTCGTCCTAACCGTCGCCAAGTAAGGAGCTTCCTCGCCCGACCGGAGAGGACTAAGTTCGGGATAAGCTTGAAGCAGAAAAATGGAATAGATCGAGATGGCACTTTCCGCCGGCACGCGCCTCGGTCCCTACGAGGTTCTTTCTCCCCTCGGCGCGGGCGGGATGGGCGAGGTCTACCGGGCGCGGGATAAGAAGTTAGACCGGGACGTCGCGATCAAGGTGCTGCCCGAATCCATTGCGTCTGATCCCGACTCGCTGGCCCGGTTCGAGCGCGAGGCCAAGGCGGTCGCGGCGCTGTCCCATCCCAATATCCTCTCGATTTTTGATTTCGGGACGCACGACGGCATCTCCTATGCCGTCATGGAGCTCCTCGAGGGTGAGACGCTGAGGGGCAAGCTCCGCGCCGGTTCAATCCCCAGGAAACAGGCCGTCGATTACGCCCTCCAGATCGCCAAGGGCGCCGCCGCCGCGCACGAGAAGGGGATCGTTCACAGGGACCTCAAGCCCGAGAATCTTTTCATCACGAAGGACGGCCAAGTCAAGATCCTCGACTTTGGCTTAGCGAAGCGGGTGCGGGCCAAGACCGGCGAGAGCCTGACGAAGACCGAGACGGCCTCGGACCTCACTAAGGCCGGAGCAGTGATGGGGACCGTTGGCTACATGTCTCCAGAGCAAGTGACAGGCGAGTCCGTCGATCACCGCTCAGACATCTTCAGCTTTGGAACGATCGTCTACGAGATGATCTCGGGGCGGAATCCCTTCCGCCGCGCTACATCGCCCGAGACAATGACGGCCATCCTGAATGATGACCCGCCCGAGCTCGCCACGGCCCGCGGAGCACCGGAACCTAGTCTCGAACGTCTTCTTAGGCACTGTCTCGAAAAGGACGCCAACCATCGCTTTCAGTCCACGAATGACCTCGTGTTCGATCTGGAGGCGCGGCTGCCGACCGGCGAGCTGGCTCCCGGAAGGGCGCGGGTCGGACGACGATTGGGGCCACTTTTCCTGGGCGCCCTCGGGCTCATCGCCATCGCTGCGACCCTCGTTGCGCTACGAGCCCGGCGGCTGGTGCCGGCACCGGTGTACGAACGGCTGACGTTCCAGCGGGGATTTATCTCCTCGGCCCGCTTCAGCCCTGACGGACGGACGATCGTCTACGGCGCCGCGTGGGACGGGTGGCCCGTGCGACTTTTCTCGACGCGAGCGGATGCTCTCGAGTCCCGGTCGCTCGGCCTGCCGGACGGGGACATCCTCTGCATTTCCAGCCGCGACGAAATGGGCCTCCTCCTGCGCTTTTCTGTCGCCCATCCCCTGATGAGAACAGGGACGCTCGCAAAGGCGCCTTTGGCAGGAGGCGCCGCGCGGGACTTACTCGATGGCGTCCGGTTCGCCGACTGGTCGCCGGACGGGGAGCAGCTGGCAGTGGCACGGGAAGTGGGTGGAAAGAACCGCCTGGAGTTCCCGATCGGACGGACGCTCCTCGAGACTTCTGACGTCATCGCATGCCCGCGCGTTGCGCCGGATGGCGAACTCGTGGCCTTTCTCGATCAGCCGACGTTCTCAGGCGTTCAGGGGAAGGTTTCTCTCGTCGATGGGAAAGGAACGATCAAATCTCTGACCGACGAGTGGAGGAGCGTCTTCGGCCTCGCGTGGTCTCCGAGGGGAGACGAGATCTGGTTTACAGCAGCGAAGGGACCGGGTGGCCGCGCTCTCTACTCCGTGACGCCGTCGGGCCGCGTCCGTCTCGTCGCGGCGAGCGCTGGGGACCTCACGCTCCACGACATCGCCCGCGATGGACGCGTCCTTCTGGCGCAGGAGACCTCGCGGCACGGCGTGCTTGCGTTCCGTCCGGGAGATTCGAAGGAGCGGGAGCTCTCATGGCTCGACGCCTCTTTCGGGACCGACCTCTCGCGGGACGGCACTCTCCTCGTCGGACAGGAGGTCAGTTCGGCTTCCGGAAGCTTGTGCAGCGTCTACATTCGCAGAACCGATGGCTCTCCCGCGGTGCGGCTCGGAGACGGCGCCGCGGGCAAGCTGTCGCCAGACGGGAAATGGGTCGCCGCCGTCGCGATGCCTCCGGCCTCAGAGCTATTGCTTCTTCCCACCGGGCCCGGCGCGTCTCGGAAGCTTCCACGCGGCAACATCGAGAGGTATTTGTCGGTTAACTGGATGCCGGATGGCAAGCGGGTCGTTTTTTCCGGGGCAGAGCGAGGACACGGACCGCGGCTCTATGTCCAGAGTCTGGACCGCGAGGATGCGCGAGCACTTACTTCGGAGGGATTCATCACCGCGGGGAATCCTGTCTCTCCCGACGGATCGCTGATCGTGGCTCTTGGTCCGGCCCTTGCGGGCTTCCTGGTCCCGACAGACGGCGGCGAACCACGTTCATTCCCCGGTCTCGAGCCCGGTGAGATTCCCATCCGATGGCGCGACGACCGGCACCTCTACGTGGGCAGGATCGTAATAGGTAACGGGGCGCTGAAGACCTACATCGTCGAACCCTCGAGCGGACGGCGGGAGCTCTGGAAGGAAATCGCACCCCGCGATCCGGCAGGACTTCTCGGCACCGGCCAGCTCCTGACGACTCCGGATGGAACCTCCTACGCCTACTCGTATCATCGCTTCCTCTCGGAGCTGTACGTTGTCGATGGATTGAAATGACGCTCGCCTCCCGCCCCCCAGACACGCAGTCTGTCCGGACGGCGGTTTAGGTTCGAGAAACCGGCCCTTTTCCTGAAGGATCCTCGGATGGCTCAAAGCGCGGTCGTCTGGGAGTTCCGGGCGCTCGAGACCGGACGGCGGGCGAACCGGCTCGTGTTAACTGTCGCGGGATGAGGAGCTTGCCGCGCCAAACCCTGTCTTGCCGTTTGAAACGGACGCTGCGGGTCCTG
>CALAQS010000130.1 GCA_937888435.1 uncultured Acidobacteriota bacterium | reverse complement strand
ATGGGTTCTTCCCGGTGCGAGGCCTTGTGCGAGAGACACGGCTGTCAGGCTTCTCTGTCAGCTCTTTTCCAGCGACGCGGCGCAGATCGCTGCGGCTTCATCACTTGCCCTGGCCGCACGAATCCGTCGGCACCTGACAACGTCTCCTGACGGCTGTCGCGACCGCGAGAACCCCTGTGGTGGAGAATCGGTGGGAAGGAGATTGCGTGAGAGAGTCGGGCCATCTCGTCCTCGGGATCTCGGGAGCGAGCGGCTCGCGCCTCGGCCTGCGCGCGCTCGCGCTCTTCTCCGCCTCGCCCGACGTCGAGCAGCTTCACGTCGTCGTGTCGCCGCGCGCGCTCCTCGTGGCGCGCACCGAGATCGGCGCGGGGATCACGTCCGTCGAAGCGCTCCTCGATTCCGCCGGCCTCGACGAGGCGACGCGCTCGAAAATCGTCCTCCATGCCGAGAGCGCCGTGGACGCCCCGATCTCCTCGGGCTCGTTCAGAACGCGCGGGATGGCCGTCCTGCCGTGCTCGGCAGGAACGCTCGCGGCGATTGCGAACGGCACGTCGCGCGGCCTCCTGCAGCGTGCGGCCGACGTCTGCCTCAAGGAGAGGCGCCGGCTCGTCCTGGGGCTCCGCGAGACGCCGCTGTCTCTCGTGCACGCCGAGAACATCGTGCGCGTCACGCTGGCGGGTGGCATCGTCGCGCCCGTCGTTCCCGCGTTCTACGCGGCCCGCGAGGTGGACGACCTCCTCGACGCCTACCTGCTGCGTGTCGCCGACCTCCTCGACGTGAAAATCGATACGGCCGACTATCGCTGGACGGGCGGACCGTGAAGGGCGTGAAGCGGTTTTTTTCCCTCGTCACGTTTTCGCACACGATCTTCGCGCTGCCGTTCGCGCTGCTCGCGGCCGTGCTCGCGGCTGGGGGGGCGCCCGAGCCCGGGACGCTTTTCGGGATCCTTTTGGCGATGGCGGGCGCGCGTTCGGCTGCGATGGCTTTCAACCGGATCGTGGACCGCGATGTCGACGCGGTGAATCCCCGCACCGCGCGGCGCGAGATTCCGGCGGGCGCGGTCTCGGTGACGGCCGCCTCCGCCTTCTGCGCGCTTTCCGCCGCCGTGTTCGTCCTTGCGGCCTGGTTCCTGAATCCCCTGTGCCTCGCGCTTTCGCCGCTCGCGCTCGCGATCGTCCTCGGCTACTCCTTCACGAAACGCCTGAGCGTGCTTTCGCATCTCGTCCTCGGGCTGGGCCTCGCGATCGCGCCCGTGGGTGCGTGGATCGCCGTGACCGGACGATTCGCGGCGACGCCCGTCGTGCTCGGCCTTTGCGTTCTCTTCTGGGTCGCGGGTTTCGACGTGATCTACAGCCTCCAGGACGAGGCGTTCGACCGCGCGCACGGCCTCTTCTCGCTGCCGGCGCGTCTCGGCGCCCGCCGCGCGCTCGATCTCTCGACGATCTTCCACGCGCTTTCGCTCGCGCTGCTCTACGGCGTCTTCGTCCTGGCCCGGGGCGGTCCGCTTTTCGGCGCCGGCGTCGTTCTGGCGGGCACCTTCCTCGTCCGCCAGCACGTCCTCGTCTCGGAGAAGGACCTTTCGCGCGTGAACGGCGCGTTCTTCACGGCGAACGGCTGGTTGTCCGTCGCGGTCTTCCTTTGCGGCGCCGGCGACGTCCTCCTCAGGCGCTAAACTCGCCGTCTCGTGCCGGCGCCCACTCCGAAGGAATTCCCGCTTCGCCACATCGCGATCGAAGGCCCGATCGGCGTCGGAAAGACGTCGCTCGTGGGGCTTCTCGCGAAGCGCTTCAGCGGCACGCAGATCCTCGAGGACGTCACGAACCCCTTCCTCGCGGACTTCTACGCGGGGAAAAAGGGCGCGGCGTTCCAGACCCAGATCTATTTCCTGCTCTCGCGCTATCGCCAGCAGCAGGAGATCGCCCAGATCGACCTCTTCCGGAACCTCGTGATCGCGGACTACACGTTTGCGAAGGACAAGATCTTCGCCTACCTCACGTTGAACGACGCGGAAATCGCGCTCTACGACAAGCTCTACGCCACGCTCGCCGCGAGCGTTCCTCGTCCCGACCTCGTCGTGCACCTCACGGCGAGCGTCGAGACCTGCCTCAGCCGCATCCGGAAGCGGGGACGGGCCTACGAAAAGGCGATCGCGCCCGAGTACCTCAAGTCGCTCGTCGAGGCGTACAACTATTTCTTCTATCATTTCCGGGACTGTCCGCTCCTCGTGGTGGAGACGAACGAGATCGACTTCGTCGAGAGGAAGGGCGACCTCGAAGACCTCATCGCGCAGATCACGCGCCCCTTCCGGGGCACCCAGATCTACGTCCCGCGCGGCTCGAAGAAGTGACGCCGTGGCGGCCGAGACGGAGCGCGAAAGCGACGGCCTCGCGGTCTCCCCGCTCAACGCCCGGCTGTCGCCCGAAGAGCGCAAGGCCGCGCCGGCTCTTTTCCGCGCCCTCCTGGCGGGCCAGCTCCTCCACGCGCTCGGGGAGCGGAGGGCGGGGAAGATCCTCGCGGCCGCGCGCAGCGCGCTGGAGATCGAGCCGTGCCTCCGAATCGACGCCCTCGACCTCGTGGACGCCCAGACCCACGTGCCCGTGAAGAAGGTGGCGGGGCCCGCCCTGCTCGAGGGAGCCGTCTACGCGGGCGGGACACGCCTCACCGACCGCGTACGCCTCGGATGAGAAACGATCTCTTTAATTTTTCTCTTGCTTTCGCGGGCATTCTTGTTTCTCATTGATCGATAACGCCAGGGAGAGTTCGCGGGCCATTCCCCGATGTCTTCACCGGCAGAGAAGTCATGGCCGGAAGGTCTTGGTCAAGGAGGTTCCCCCTTATTTCCAACCCCCGGGGCCCCATCTGGGAAACGGCCCCACCGAAGCCTCCTGAAGTCCCGGAGCCGGTGAAGGTTTCCCTCACCCCAACCCGGCGGCCGCTGTTCCGCGTGGAGCCGCGTCCGCGATTTCCCCACGGTTCTCCGATCCCGAATCGGAAACCTTCTCTGGAGCTCTGATGTACACGGACAAGACCATCCCCTGTATCGACTGCAGTACCCCCTTCATTTTCACGGCCAACGAGCAGGAGTTCTACGCGCAGAAGGGCTTCTCGAACGAGCCCAAGCGCTGCAAGAACTGCCGCGACAAGCGCAAGACCGGCGGTTTCGGCGACGGAGGCGCGCGCCAGCTCTACAACGTGACGTGCGACGCGTGCGGCAAGACGACGCAGGTACCGTTCAACCCCACGAACGGCAAGCCCGTCTATTGCCGCGACTGCTACCGCGAGAGACGGCCGGCCCGGTGAGGGGGTCCGGGGGGAGAGATTGGGAATCTCTCCCCCCGGTCTCAAAGACGTTCAGCGTGCGCTTTGCGCGCGCTGCTAAAGTCGCTCTTCGATGACTGTCCTCGCTGCCCGTCCGCTCGTCGTCGCCGATTCCGCGCTGGATCTCATTGGGAACACGCCGATGGTCCGGCTGTCGCGCTTTGCGGGGAGCGGCACCGCCGAAATCCTCGCAAAGTGCGAGTTCCTGAACCCCGGCGGCTCGGTGAAGGACCGCATCGGCGTTGGGATGATCCGCGACGCGGAGGAGAAGGGCTTCCTCAGGCCGGGCGGAACGATCATCGAGCCCACGGCCGGGAACACGGGCATCGGGCTCGCGCTCGTGGGCGTCGCGCGCGGGTACCGCGTCATCCTCTGCGTGCCCGAGAGATTCTCGATCGAGAAACAGAAGGTCATGACCGCGCTCGGCGGCACCGTCGTCAAGACGCCCGACGCGCTCGGCATGAAGGGCGCCATCGACAAGGCGCACGCCCTCGCGAAAGAGATCCCAGGTGCCTACGTGCCGCAGCAGTTTGCGAACCCCTCGAATCCACGCGCGCACTACGAGACGACGGGCCCCGAGATCCTCGAGCAGTGCGACGGGCGCCTCGACGCGGTCGTCATCGGCGCGGGCTCCACGGGCACGTTCGTGGGGATCGCGCGGTTTCTCGTCGAGCGCTTGCCCGCCCTCCTGAAGATCGCCGTCGAGCCACAGGGCTCGATCTTCGCGGGAGGGAAGTCGGGTAAGCACAAGGTCGAGGGAATCGGCCAGTCGTTCCTTCCCGAAATCTGGGACCCTTCGCTCGTGGACGAAGTCATTGCGATCGACGACGCCGAGGCCTACGCCACGGTCCTCGAGATCGCGCGCACCGAAGGGCTCCTCGTGGGCGGATCCTCCGGCTGCAGTGCCGCGGCCGCGCGGCAGATTGCCCGCCGCCTCGGCCCCGGCAAGCGCGTCGTCACGCTGCTGGCGGACGGCGCCGAGCGGTACCAGAGCCAGGGGATCCTCGGATGAAGACGAAGACCGGCAGCAAGAAGCTCGAGAAGACGCCCAAGAAAGCGCGAGCCCCGGGCTTCGCGACGACATGCGTCCACGCGGGGCAGGAGCCCGAGCCGCTCACCGGAGCGGTAGTCGTGCCGATCTTCCAGACGTCCACGTACGTCCAGGAGGGCTTTGGCAAGCCGCGCCAGGGCTACGAGTACGCGCGCACGAAAAACCCCACGCGGCTCGCGCTCGAGACGCAGCTCGCCGCGCTCGAAGGCTCCGCGACGGCTCACGCTTTCGCCTCGGGCATGGCGGCCGAGACGTCCCTCATGCTCAGCCTCGTCAAGGCAGGCGACCACGTGCTCGTGAGCCGCAACACGTACGGCGGCACGTATCGGCTTTTTTCGAAGATCCTCGCGAGCTTCGGCGTGACGTTCGACTACGTCGACACGACCGATCCCCAAACCGTGCGCGCGGCCGTGACGGTGGCGACGCGCATGCTCTTCGTCGAGACCCCGACGAACCCGACGATGGAGATCTCGGACCTTCGGGCCCTCGCGGACGTGGCCAGGAGCGAAAGCGGGAGGATCGGCGCGAAGATCCGGGTCGTCGTCGACAACACGTTCGCGACGCCGTTCTTCCAGAAACCGCTCGCGCTGGGCTGCGACGTCGTCGTCCATTCCACGACGAAGTACCTGAACGGCCATTCGGATTCGGTAGGCGGCGCCATTATCTGCGCGGACCCCGAGGACGGCGCCAAGATCGGCTTCACGCAGAACGCGGCAGGCGCGATCCTCTCGCCGTTCGACTCGTTCCTCGTCTCGCGCGGGATCAAGACGCTGCCCGTGCGCATGCGCGCCCACGATGCGAACGGCCGCACGGTGGCGGCGTGGCTCGCCGGGCACCCAAAGGTGAAAAAGATCTTCTATCCGGGCCTGCCGTCTCATCCCGGCCACGCGGTCGCGGCGAGGCAGATGTCGGGCTACGGCGGGATGATCTCCTTCGATCTCGGGTCCGTCGAGGCGGTGAAGAGCTTCCTCGACCGCGTCGTCGTGTGCGCGCTCGGCGAGTCGCTCGGCGGCGTCGAGAGCCTCATCTCGCACCCGGCCTCGATGACGCACGCGAGCGTCGAGCCCGAAGAGCGCCTCCGCCGCGGCATTACGCCCGGCCTCGTGCGCGTGTCCGTGGGAATCGAGGACGTGGAGGACATCGTTCAGGATCTCGAGAACGCTCTCGCGGCGGTCTAGGGTCAGCGGAAGCGTCAGTCGATCGTCGCTCCCCCCAGCTCATCTTCGTCGTCCGACGGATTTTCGATTCCCGTGGAGTTCGCGGCCACCCACGCGGCGAAGGCTTCGTCGGCGTGACTCGCGGGGAAGCCGAGGATTTCGGGCAGCTCGTAAGCATTGAGCTCCTTCAGGACCTGCCTCACGCGCTCGAAGTTGCCCTTCAAGGTCTTGGCCATCAGCAGGAACTCGCCCTCGTGCTGGACCCTCCCCTTCCAGCGGAAAACGGATCTCACGCCGGGCAGGATGTTGACGCAGGCGGCGAGCTGGCTCTCGACGAGACGCTGCGCGATTTCGAGGGCCTGCTGCTCCGTCCCCACCGACGTCATGACGACGAGAACGGCGGGAGCTTTGGCCGGAACCTTCACCGCGACGAAGGTACGGGAGGGCCGGCGTCGCGTCAAGAGCCGCATCCTCGAGTACGTTTCGGGCTCGGGAGCGCCCGAGTGGAGGTCAGGGCTTCGCGCCTCCCACCCACAGGCTCTTCGGCAGCAGGCAGTGGACGCTCTTTTTCGCGTCGGACATGTCGCCGAGGCGGCAGTCCATCGCGAGGCTGGCGAGGCCGTAGGCGTCGAGGCGCGAGAGGCCCCTCTTTTCCTGCAGGAGGCCGATCATCGCCATCGAGGCCGTGTCCATCGCCTTGTTGAGGTCGGAGTCGGTCCCGGTCGTCACGAGCTCGTCCTTCGTCTCGGCGACGGGGCGCGGCGGAAGGCTTTTTAGCTTGCCCGGGTCCGCCACCATGCAGTAGACGCCCTTGAGGATGTTGACGACCTCTGAGACGCGGCAGTCGGCGAGCATCGCCATCGCGGCGGCCGCCTTGTCGGGCGTCGCGCGCTTCTCCTCGACGAGGAACTTCACCGTCTCGGCCTTGAGGATCTCGAGTGCCTTGTTGAGGTCCTTGTCGTAGCCCATCGTGATCCACGCGTCCTTCATCCGGATGCGCGGCCACTCTATCGACTTGCCCTTCACGACGTCGATTGTGACGTTGAACTCCTTGAACGCGGTCTCGAGCGCCGTGAGATTCACCTCGCCGTTCCCCTGCGCGGCGTGCGAGTCGCCGGACCAGAGGAGCGCGCCCGGGACGAAGACGGGCACGTAGAGCGTCGTCCCCTCGGTCAGCTCGCGGATGTCCATGTTCCCGCCGAAGGGCCCGGGTGGCACCGTGCTGTACTTGCCCGGCTCGGCGCGCGCCACGCCGATCGTGCCCGGGAAGGGGCGCAGCGGGATCTCGATGCCCGGTGCGAACTCGGCGACCTTGCGATCCCAGTCGAGGTAGAAGTACTTGACCTGCCCGTCCGCGAAGTCCTTCGGAAACTCGCCGAACATTCCCGGGACGTTGAAGTTCGTGCCGTACGAGCGCGGCACGATCTTGTTGATCTTCACCGAGAGGACGTCGCCGGGCGCGGCGCCCTCCACCCAGATCGGTCCCGTCAAGGAGTGCGGCCCGCGGCCGGGGTTGTCGGTCCGGAGCTTCTTGATCTCCTCGATCGTCGTGCCGGGGACGATCTGGTTGTGCGAGTGCATCATCGTTTCCATGACGACGGTGTCGCCGGGGCTGACGCGGAGCACCGGAGGCTGCGCGTTGTCGAACCAGCCCCACTGTGTGGTCTCGAGCGTCGCCGGCAGGAGGTGGACCTTCCCCGGCAGGTTCTTGGCCGGCACGATGCGGAGCTGCTCCTGCGGCGTGTACTGGAGGGCGGCCGAAACCGCGAGCGCGAGGCCGGCGGCCGCGGCGAGGAGGAATATCGGGCGCACCACGGGAGAACGTTTCATCGGGGCCTCCTTCACTTCGTTGCCGGGTCAGCGACTCGGGTCTCGTACAGCCTGAGCCTACAACAACGTGGGAAAACTGACCTGCGAAGACAAGGGGCGTAGAAAGGAGAACAGCGAGCGCCGGAAGCACCCATGCCGCGAACGCGAACACACCGGCGAGTTCCAGAGGCCCCGAGAGCGCGCCGGCTCGTCGTCTGAGCCCCCCACATCTCTTTTCACGATCCATGCTCACCTCGGGTCTGGAGTCAGTTCCCGGACCGGGTCGGGCCGCCCCCATCGCTCTTGAGGAACTTCAACAGCTCCGAGTTCGTCGACAGGATGAGCCACGTCTTCTCGTCAAGGCTGGCGCTCAAAGCCTCCATCGACTTCACGAACTGGTAGAGGTCGGGGTCTCTGCCGTAGGCCCGCGCGTAGATGGCGGTAGCCTTCGCGTCCGCGATCCCCTTGACCTCCTGGGCGGATTTGTAGCCGGCGGACGAAGCCCCGAGGACATCGCGCTCTTTCTGGCCGCGGATCTCGGCGGCGCGCCCCTGGCCCTCGGAGCGGCTCCGCTCGGCGATGCGCTTGCGCTCCGAGATCATCCGCTCGAAGACTTTCTTCTGCACGCTCTCCACGTAGTTGATGCGCTTGAACCTCACGTCCACCAGCTCGATCCCGAACTCGGGTGTGATCTTGGCTGCCTTGTCGAGGATGATCTTCGCGATCCCGGCGCGGCCGCTGCTTACTTTTGCCATCGCCTCGGCCGCTCCGATCCCGGCCAGATCCTCCGTCACCTGGAAGGGCCGGTTGGTCGAGCGGACGAGCTCGATCAGATCGAAGGAGGCGATGGCGTTCCGCGTCTCGCCGTCCACGATGTCGTCGAGGCGGCTCTGCCCGCCCCGCTCGTCGCGCACAGCCTGGAAGAACCGCAGCGGGTCGGCGATGCGCCAGCGGGCGTACGAGGCGACCCAGATGTACTTCTTGTCCTTGGTTGGGATCTCATTCGGGTTTCCGTCATACTCGAGCCAGCGCTTGTCGAACCGGTGCACGTCCTGGACGAGCGGCACCTTGAGGTGCAGGCCGGGGTCTTTCACGACGCCGCCGACCGGCTTCCCGAACTGCGTGAGGATCGCCTGCTCGGTCTCTGAGAGCGTGTAGACCGACGAGAAGAGGAGAGCAATCGCCGCCACCATCCCCACCACCCCCGTAACGATGCCGGGCCCCTTCACGGCTTCACCTCCTTCCGCTCGCCCTCGAGCTGGAGGAGCGGGAGGACGCCTCGCGCGCTTTCGTCGAGAATCACCTTTCGTCCCACCTTCGGCAGGATCGCGCTCAGGGTTTCGAGGTAGATGCGCCGGCGCGTCACAGCGGGCGCCTTCTGGTACTCCTCGTGCAGCGCATCGAAGCGCTTGGCATCCCCTTCGGCTTTGTTGACGCGCTCGAGCGCGTAGCCCTCGGCCGCCCGGATGGCCTGTTCGGCCTCTCCCTTGGCCTGCGGAACCACCTTGTTGTAGTCGGCCCAGGCGTCGTTGATGGCGCGCTCTTTCTCCTGGATGGCCTGGTTGACCTCATTGAATGCCGGCTTCACCTCGGTGGGGGGGTTCACGTCCTGGAGGACGAGCTGCTGGACCTCGATGCCGATCCCGTACAGCTCACACAGCCGCTGCAGCTCCGCCTTGGTCTCAAGTGCGATCGCCTCGCGTCCGATGGTCAAGACCTCGTCCACGCTGTGATCGCCCACGACCTGGCGCATTGCCGCCTCGGACATGTACCGGAACGTCTCGGGGACATCGCGCACGCGAAACAAGTACGCCCCCGGATCCTTGATCCGAAACTGGACGATCCACTCGACCACCGCGACGTTGAGGTCTCCTGTGAGCATTTGCGCCTCGGCGCTGGTCTGGGGCGAGGGGGGCGCATAGGTGGTCTGGGCCGCCGCCAGCGAGGTCCGGAACCCGAACTCCATTTTGAGCTGGCGCTTGACCGGTACCTTGGTGGCCTGCTCCACGCCGAACGGGATCTTGAGGTGAGGGCCCGGCTCGGTGGTCCGCGCGAACTTGCCGAAGCGCTGGACCACCGCCACCTCGTCCGGTTCGACCTGGTAGTACCCCGTCACGATTCCGAACAGGGCCGCCGCGACACCCAGGATGAGGAGCGCCCCGCCTCGCGGGATCCGCGGGATTCGCGGCATCTGCGGCATCGGTGGGAGCTCGATCCGCTTGCCACCCAGATCCACGCTCCATCCATGATCCTCCATGTCCGTTTCCTTTCAGTCCCGCTCCGACAGCGCGACATCCTCCACGCGGCAGGAGTCAGACTCTTCCTACTTCGAAGCAATCTACACCCGGCTCTCGTTGCGCGACCTGCGGCCCTCGCTGCGGCACCTGATACGCTCGACTCTCCTGATCAAGCGGGCTACCTTCTTTAGAACCGGTGCTTCATCTGGCGCAAGACGCCCTTGACCAGCCACGGAAGAACGGCCAGTGCCGCCAGCACGCCGACCAACGGGAGGGACCAGAGATCATTCGGGTTCTGAACATCCCCAAGATGAGCACCGGCGTATACGTAGAGCAGGTAGCGTGGCAGCAGCCCGAGTATCGAGAAGACCAGGAAAGGCGCGAAGCGGACCGGGCTGACTGCCAAGATCACATTGGTCGCGGAGAACGGAATCACGGGCAGCAGTCGCAGGGTCAGCACGAAGTAGACACCCTCGCGTTCCAATCCTTCGAGCAGATGGGGAAACCGGCGTCGCATCCTCTCTTCCACGAAGCCTCTGAGCAGGTAACGGAAGGACAGGAAGGCCACGGCCGAGGCCAGGGTGCTTCCCGCGACCACGAGTAGCAGGCCCTCCCAGAAGTCGAAAAGAAGTCCGGCGGTGAGGTTCAAGACCGTGGCGCCAGGCAGGCCGAACAGTCCGAGCACCACGTAGGCGGCGCCCCAGACCCCCGGGGCCAGCAGCGGCCGGGCATCGGCCCAGTCAATCAGGGCATCCTTGTGCGCCACGAGGTTGTCGAAGCTCAGGAAGCGGTAGCCCCCCGCGAGAAGGAATGCCATCGCGCCGGCCGCGATCAGGGCCAGCAGGAGTAGGCGTACGGCATTCGGTTTAGGCGACGGCAGCTTCATGGCGCGATGGATTCCCGACTCAGAGGATCAGTTCGGACTCGGCCACCAGATAATAGTCAGAGTGCCGTACTCCGCCAGCCGGCTCTCTCCACGCCCTGGCGCGACGGAGCGTCGTCGAGCCCCTCGGGCGAGTCTCCGTCTCCCGGATCCGGCGTGACGTCAGCCCAGTGCTACCCTCCGCAACCTGATCAGGGAAGTCCACTTTTTGGAGGCACTCAATGGCCCGCCATCTATTCGCGATTCTCGACGACCTGATCGCAAACCTGGCCGAGCTCAAGGCGGCGTTAGCGCCGCTCGCTCTCATCGGGGGCCAAGGTCGTGTCCGAGGCCAGAAAGCCCGCCTCAGCGCCACGTCGCGCGAAGGGGTGGCTTCCGCCGCGAGAGGCCCAGTCAGTGCAAACCGTCGCGCCGCAATGCGCGTCGAGGGGCAGTACATGAGCGCGATTCGGTCGCTTTCCGCCGCCCAGCGCGCGCAGGTAAAGAAGCTGCGGGCCCCAAAGGGAGCCGAGGCTGCCATCGCGCTCGCACGTAAACTGCGGCGATAGAGTCGATGCCACAGCGCTTTCAGATCTCCGGTTCGCGGGCGATCATCCTCATCCGCCTGATGGTGGGGATCGTGTTCCTCTCCGAGGGGATCCAGAAGTTCCTATACCCGGTGGAGCTGGGGGCAGGACGCTTCGTGAAGGTCGGAATCCCGTCGCCCGAGCTCATGGGACCCTTCGTCGGCGTGGCCGAGATCGTGTGCGGGACCCTGATCCTCTTAGGGCTCTTCATCCGTCTCGCGGCCGCCGTCATGCTGATCAACATTTCGGTCGCGCTGCTGTCGACGAAGCTCCCGATCCTGCTCGGACGTGCGGTGGGACCCTTCTCTCTCCCAAAGCTCCCGCGGTACGGTGTCTGGAGCTCACTGCACGAGGCGCGCGTCGATCTCTGCATGTGGCTCGGCTCGCTCTTCCTGATCCTGGTGTCGGCGAAGACGAGAGCTGGGCGGGTCAAGGACGATGGGCGCGGATGAGGGCCGACCCGCCTCATTAGACCCACTGCCCTCAGGGTGTAGCCTATCCCGGCACCAAGGAGCACAACATGACTCTCTGTCCCGTCGCTCTCGCCGTCGGTTGCAAGAAGTGTCCAGCCTTCTCGTTCTGCCCTCTGAAGACCGTCATCGGCGACCAGCTAAAGGAAACGGACAAACCTACGCCGCCGAAGCCCCAGTCCAATCGCCATCGCGAGCGCTAGGACGAGGTCGTCGTTCGCGCGCTCGCACCAGTCCAGAGTGCGACGCCAAGCTCGGCTCCGGACCCGGGCACGTAAGATCCTCGCGAACAACCGGAGCGAAACCGGGCGCTTGCTTACTAAGAGGCCCCTATCGTGTTAAATGTAATCTCTCGGTATCTTGCGAGCGTCGGCCTCGTAACCTGCCTGATAATAGCGTGTGCGCTGCCGTTTGTAGTCGCGGCGGTTTGGCAGACTCGCGCGCGGAACTGGCGGATGCTCTGGCTGGTCGGGGTTCTGTTGTTAGTTCAGACAGCCGTCACCTCTCTTCCACCCATCGAGGGCCTCGGACACCTACATTGGCATTGGCAGGAATGCCTTCTTTCAATCGCGTGGCCCTTGCTGCTGGTTCGTTTCGTACCCACAGTCTCGTTGAACTCGATCGGTGTCACCTCGAGACTCCGACCAGGATGGCTCACGCCGTCAATCATTGCGCTATTGATCGCCATGGCAGTGCCGGCGGTATTTTTTGCCCTCGGCTCGAGATCTAAATTGACCACCGAAGGCTGGCTTTACCTATCCACGATGCCGGGCCTGGCCGAGGAGTTGGTATTCCGTGGAGTATTTCAGTCCTTGTTGAACCGCGCGTTTCCCAGATCGTGGAAGATCGCGGGCGCGTCGTGCGGCTGGGGGCTCGTTATCACCGCGGTCCTATTCGCGGGCGCCAATGGTCTCGTCGATGTCGATCCGCAACTTCATCCGCACATCGTCCTACACGCTGGGATAGCCCCGTTTCTGATGAGTCTTGTATCGGGATGGGTTCGCGAGCGCACTGACAGTATTTGGCCGTCGGTCTTCGGGCACAATCTGAGCAATCTCGTAATTCCTTTCGCGAGCGCCTACGCAGCGGTCGTTCGTCGAACATCCGCGTAAGCACGGCTCCGATCGCCGGAAGGCGCGGGTCGCGCGGGTCGCGCGGGTCGCGCGGGGCACGAGGGCGACGTGCCGATCTCCCGACGCCGCGCGTCTGGTCCCGTTCTCGGCCTCCGGCCTCACGCTAGAAGCCCTTCCACGCTGCCGTCTCCAAAACGCCGTATCCGAACGACAACGCCAATCCGGGTCTGCGCTCCGCCTCCCACGCCGCGATCGCCAGCGCCAGGACGAGGTCGTCGTTCGCGCCCTCGCGCGGGGTATAGACTTTCCGGGCGTCGAGGGGGTCGCCGGCCCCGGATCGAGAGGCTCGCGGTGAAGGACGTCGCTGGGCACAAGCGCTTGGAGGGCGCGCCCGGGCGTTCGGAGCATCTTCTCCAGCTCGTCATCGACTTGTGGATCGCCAAAATCGCAGCGGGGGTGAGCGACGGAACAGAACCGGCCTCGAGGAGGCTGTTGCGGTGAGCGAGCGATGTCGACTGAAGGCTCTGCGACCGGCGGCTCTCCATAGTCTTCGTGAAGAAGAAGCGAGCCGTCCGGATCAGGACTTAGTCCGACGGCATCGCAGAGCCACCGTGGTACCACCGCGGACGCGTCCTGGCTTCAGGCTGCGCGCCGCGAGTACCGGTGATGAGGCCTACCGAGGCGGGTTAGCGAGATCACCTCACCCATCTCGGGCGGCTCGACCGGCCTGTGATCAGGAGCGTCCTTCTCGAGGGCGAGATGAAGGCGGTCCTCGTTGCACCAGACCTGGAACTCCTGAAGCAGCCGTCTCGCGTGACGCTCACTCGCCACGATTACATGGTCGAACAGTTCGCGGCGGATGGTACCGATGAGGCGCTCGGCGTAGCAGTTCATCTTCGGGGCGCGAATAGCGGTCTTGA
>CALAQS010000129.1 GCA_937888435.1 uncultured Acidobacteriota bacterium | reverse complement strand
GACGCGGAGGATCGCTAGGGGTAGATCCGATAGAGCATCCGCGGGTACGGGATGCACTCGCGGAGGTGCGGGACGCCGCACATCCACGCGACGAAGCGCTCGAGACCCATGCCGAAGCCTGAGTGGGGAAACGTCCCGTACTTCCTCACGTCGAGGTACCACTGGAACGCCTCGAGCGGCAGGTCGTGCTGGCGGATGCGCGAGAGCAGCAGGTCGTGGTCGTGGATGCGCTGCGACCCGCCGATGATCTCGCCGTAGCCTTCGGGCGCGAGCATGTCGAGGCAGAGGGCGACGTCCGGGTCCACCGGGTCGGGCTGCATGTAGAACGCCTTGATCGACGCCGGGTACCTCGTGACCATGATCGGCGTATCGAAGCCCTCGGTGAGCGCCGTCTCTTCGTCGCCGCCGAGGTCATCTCCGAACTTCACCGGAAACGATTTCTTCTGCAGCATCTCGACGGCGTCGCGGTAGGAAATACGCGGGAACTTCTTCGAGACGACGGGCTCGAGCTTCGCGGCGTCGCGCTCGAGGCGTTTGAGATCTTCCTTCCGGCGGTCGAGGACGCGGGCCGTGAGCTCCTTGACGAACTCCTCGGCCAGGTCCAGGAGGCCGTCGATCTCGAGGAACGCGACCTCCGGCTCGACCATCCAGAACTCGCGCAGGTGCCGCCGCGTCTTGGATTTCTCGGCGCGGAACGTGGGCCCGAAGCAGTAGACCTTTCCGAGAGCCGCGGCCGCCGGCTCGAGATAGAGCTGGCCGGATTGCGACAGGTAGGCCTTCTCGTCATCCGTGTACTGCGTCTCGAAAAGACTCGACGTGCCCTCGCAGGCCGCGGGCGTCAGGATCGGAGAATCGACGCGGGTGTAGCCGCGCGTGTGGAAGAAGTCGTGGATCGCGCTCTCGACCTCGCTGCGCACCTTGAGGACGGCGACCTGCTTCGAAGAGCGCAGCCAGAGGTGCCGCTGCGACATGAGGAAGTCGACGCCGTGCTCCTTCGGCGTGATCGGCCAATCGTGGCAGAGGTCGAGGACCTTCACGTCCAAAACGCCCAGCTCGACGCCGCCCGGCGAGCGCGCGTCGGCCTTCACGAGGCCGGTCACCTCGAGCGTGGATTCCTGCGTCGCGCCCGTCGCGGCTTCCCATACGGCTTCGGGCACGTCGGCTTTCGAGACGACGCACTGGAGATACCCGCTCCCGTCGCGCAAGACCAGAAACCAGATCTTCCCGCCCTTCCTCCAGTGGTAGAGCCATCCCTTGAGGGTGACGGTCTCGCCGGCATGAGACGGGAGATCTGAAATCGAAAGCGAGTTTTCCAAGAATCTCTATCTTATTTCGGCATCCGGATCCGCCAGCTGTTCAGGACGACGGTCGCCTGCGAGAGCCGAAGCAGCTTGCGGTTCTTGGTCTGGCTCGCCTCGGCGTCGTCCTGCGGCACGGTCTGGGCGCGAAGATCGCGAACGAGCTTCTCGAGCTCCTTCGCGAGAGCGTCGACTTCGTGTCTCTCGTACTTCTTGAGACTGACGGGGTTGAGGGTGACGTAGCCCTCGGAGAGGTCAGCCGCCATTTTCCACGCAGGGGTCGCCATACAGGAACATTAGCACCGGAAGATTCTTTCAAATGGTCGAAAGAGGCTCCGGCGGCGGGCGCCAGCCCATCGGTGCCGGCTGCCCCCGGCTTGTATTCACCCTTCTAAGAAATTCTTCGGTACTCTTCGGACGTGGAGGACGTGTGAGCTTTTCCGGAGTTGATTTCCTGGGGATCGAAGACATGCTCTCCGAGGACGAGCGGGCCGTGCGCGATCTCGTGCGCGCTTTCGTCGACGAAGACGTCCTCCCGATCATCGAGGAGTGCGCGTACGAGGGTCGTTTCCCGGTGGAGCTCGTCCCGAAGATGGCGGCGATGAACCTCTTCGGATCCACGATCTCCGAGTACGGCCTCCCGGGGCTGAACAGCGTGGCCTACGGCCTCATGGCGCAGGAGCTGGAGCGCGGCGACTCCGGGCTGCGCTCGTTCGTCTCCGTCCAGTCTTCGCTCGTCATGTATCCGATCTACACGTACGGCTCGAAGGAGCAGAAGGACCGCTGGATCCCTGCTCTCGCCAGGGGCGAGAGCATCGGCTGCTTCGGCCTGACCGAGCCCGACTTCGGCTCGAACCCGGCAGGCATGCGCACGGTCGCGAAGAGGGACGGGAACGACTGGATCCTGAACGGCGCCAAGTCCTGGATCACGAACGGCTCGATCGCCGACGTCGCGCTCGTGTGGGCGAAGGTCGGCGATGTGAACGGCCCGGTTCGCGGCTTTCTGGTGGAACGGGGCATGAAGGGCTTCACGGCGCCCGAGCACCGCATGAAGATGTCCCTCCGCGCCTCCGTCACGTCACAGCTCGTCTTCGAGGACGTGCGCGTGCCCGCCGCGAGTGTCCTGCCGGGCGTCGAAGGGCTCAAGGGCCCGCTCTCCTGCCTCACGCAGGCGCGGTACGGCATCTCGTGGGGCGGCCTCGGCTCGGCGATGGCCACGTACACCTGCGCCCTCGACTACGCGAAGAGCCGCAAGCAGTTCAAGGACCGGCCGATCGCGTCGCACCAGCTGGTCCAGGCGAAGTTCGCCTTCATGATCACGGAGATCACGAAGGGACAGTTACTGGCTCTGCGGCTGGGCAGGATGAGAGACGCCGGCACGATGAAACCCGAGCACGTCTCGATGGTCAAACGTAACAATGTCTGGGTCGCGCGCGAGTGCGCGAAGCTCGCGCGCGAGATCCTCGGGGCGAACGGGATTGTCGGCGAATACCCGGTCTTCCGGCATCTCGCGAACATCGAGTCGGTCTTCACGTACGAGGGCACGCACGACATCCACACACTCGTTCTCGGGCAGGCCGTGACGGGGATTCCGTCGTACAACCCACCGATGGAGTAAAGCCGCTCGAGTCAGCCTCTTACGCGCTACAATCGCAACGGATGGCCATCGCAGGAAATCTGCGCACGATGCAGTTGTCGGAGCTGCTTCAGTGGCTCTCGGCCGGCTTGAAGACGGGGACGCTCGTCGTGCGCGGGACGCCCGGCGAGAAGCGCATCTACTTCAACAACGGGCGCGTCACGTCCTCTTCGTCCACGCTCGAGCGCGAGCATCTGGGGCGCTTTCTCGTGGGCTTCGGCTTCATCACCGAGGAGGAGCTCATCCGCGCGCTGGAGGTCCAGCAGGAATCCCGGATCCTCCTCGGCAAGATCCTCGTCATGATCGGGGCCATCAAGGAGGAGGAGCTCGCGGACCTCGTGCGGCTGAAAGCCGCCGAGACGATCTACGACATCTTCCTGTGGACCGAAGGTTCTTTCGCGTTCATCGACGGGGAGATTCCGAGCCTTCCGATGGTCCCGATCTCGTCGGACGTCACGGGCATCGTCATGGAGGGCCTGCGCCGCTACGACGAATGGCAGCGCATCAAGACGCGCGTCCCCACGATGCGCGCCATACCCTCGGTGGTCCTGCCCGTCGAGGCAGATCTCGGCGAGCGCGACAGGATGATCCTCGGCGCGGTGAACGGCCACCGCGCGATCGACCAGATCGCCCTCGAGACCCACAACCCCGAATTCCACGTCGCCAAGCTGATGTACGACCTGATGCTCACGGGCCACGTGAGGCTCGTGGGCGAAAGGGAGGAGACGGCCGCGGAGCCCGTGTTCGAGGAGACCGAGCCCGTGGAGGAAGAGTCGTCGTCGTTCGATCCGCTGATGTCCGGCGATCTGCATACGATTCCCGAGGAGGTGCCGCCGGCGCCGAGAATCGACGAGTTCATGCTCGCTCCGCCCGCTCCGCGGACGCCCGTGCCGACCACGTTCAACCAGTTCCTCAAACGCCGGCCCGAGTCTGGCGAAACAGCCGCACGGCGTGCGTCCGGCGACAGCTCGGACACGACCTCGCCCCGCGTGAGGACCGCCACCCCGCCCCCGACACCGGTTAGGGCTCCGGTTTCGGCGCCGGCGCCACCAGCCGAAGCCGTTTCGTCCGGCTCCGCTACGCGGCCGACGGCGGCCGCCCCGCCCGGTGCGGCCTCCGCCGGTTCCGGTGCAGCGGCCAGGGTCGGCCCGCCTCCCGCGGACGCTTCGTCCATCTCCGAGGCTCTTCCGAAGCTCCCCCCCGGGGCCGTCCCCATTCTCACGAAGCCGATGGAAGAGCTCATGTCTTTCCCGTTCACGCCAACCGAGGCGTTCATCGTGTCGCGCATCAACGGCATGTGGGACGTCCGCTCGATCGCCCGCATCTCGCCGTTCCCCGAGCCCGAGGTGATGCGCGTGTTCCACAAGCTCACGAAGAACGGCATCGTTTCCTTCAAGTGATGCCGCTTCTCGACTTCCGGCCCGTCCTGTTCACGGCAATCGCCTTGGGACTTCTCGTGGCCGTCATCGTCGTCACGCGAAAGCTCGCGCGGGCTCGCTCCGGCGCCGCCGAGCTGTCGCGCAAGAACCGCGAGCTCGCGACGCTCCGCGAACTCACCTCGATCGTGTCGAGCGTCGCTCCAGGAGAGGAGATTCTCGCGCGGCTGTTCGACACCCTTCGTCAGGCGCTGCCGATCCGCGCCCTGGCGGCCGTGTCGTACGAGGAGGATCCGGACGGGCAGGCGCTCGTCTCCTTCGGCGGCGACGTGACGCTCGAACGGCGGTCCTTTCTCGACTGGCTCGCCACCCAGAAGGACCTCGAATCTCCCTTCCTGCCGGCCTCACCCACGCCCCGCGTGGCGAGCGGCCCGGACCGCGACCTCGTCCTGAATCCCCGCTTCCAGCATCAGGTGTTCCTGCCGCTCCAGACTCCCGCGCTCATCGCGGGCATCCTCATCGCCGAATCCGACGACCCGTCCCTCGTCACGCCACAGACGCTCCAGGAGCTCTCCGTCGTGTCCGACCACGTGGCGCTGGCCCTTCAGGACCGCAACCTCAGACGGCAGATGCAGGCCGTGAACGAGCGGCTGCAGGAACGCGCCCAGATGCTGCAGCGCATTCTCGAGGTTTCCAACGAGCTGAAGACGCATCTGACCCTCGAGCACCTCGTGCAGAGCATCGTGCAGGCCGTCCACCACAGCCTCGGCTACCGCGTGGTCGTGCTTTCCCTGTTCGATCCCGCCGAGAATGTCTTCGAGCGCCGCGCGCAGGTCGGATTCGACGACACGTCGCCGAGCGCCCCGCCGCGAAAGGTACCGCGCGAGGAGATCGCGCGCTGGTTCGGCGAGCACTTCCGGATCTCGAAGTCCTACTTCGTGAGCCATCTCGACCGCAAGGAGCCCGTTGAGGATTCCGGCAAGATCGACCGCCGCCGGCGCAACACGGCGCCGGGCGCATGGCACCCGAACGACCTGCTCTTCGTCCCGCTCACGGCTGGCGATCAGGTCGTCGGGGCCCTGCAGGTCGACCAGCCGAGGGGCGGGCTCGTCCCGCGCCTCGAGGACGTCCAGGCCCTCGAGATTTTCGCGAACCAGGCCGTCACGGCCATTCAATCGGCGCGCGCGTATGAGGCGACGCGGCAGATGTCGGTGCGCGACTCGCTCACCGAAGCGTTCAACCACCGGTACTTCCAGGAGACGCTCTCCCGCGAGCTCGCCCGCCATGAGCGCAGCGGGCAGCCGCTCGCGCTCGTCATGCTCGATATCGACGACTTCAAGAAGATCAACGACCGCTGGGGGCATCCGGTGGGCGATCTCGTGCTGCACGGGATCGTGGAAGAGCTGACCAAGGGCGTCCGGGAGATGGACACGGTGGCGCGCTACGGCGGCGAGGAGTTCGCGCTCGTCTTTCCGGAGACGACGCCCGCGAAGGCCTGGGTCGTAGCCGACCGGCTGCGAAACCTGGTGGCCGGGCGTCTCTTCGTCACCCCTCAGATCGATCACCCGCTCGTCGTGACGATCTCGCTCGGGCTCTCCTGCTTCCCGGAGGACGCCGGCACGAAGCGCTCGCTCATCGAACGCGCCGACCAGGCCCTGTACCAGGCCAAACGCAGCGGCAAAAACTGCCTGGTGACGGCCTCCTCGCTCGCCGACCTCAAAACGCTCTAGCTGTCATGACCTGACGAGGAGCCCGCGCCGCGTCACGGCTGGGCATCCGGCGACCGCGAAGCGCAGCGGCCATGCGGCGGCCTCTGCCGCGTATTGCACGCCGACGCGTGGCCCGACGAGGACGTCGAACCGGGCGCGCGGGCCGCGGGAAATCAGGAGTTCCGGGCCGGAAAGAGAAACTCCGGACAACGCCGCGGTGACTTGAAGGTACGCGCAAAGCTTCGCGGGACCGGACGCGAGGAGAAGACCGGGGATCTTCTTAGAAGGTGAATGCGGGAAGAGCTCCTCTGAAACACCCGCTCTCAGCAGTACGGCTTCCGGCACGCCCTCTCGCCGCGTCACGACATTGAGGCAATGGTGCATGCCGTAGACGAAGTAGACGTACGCGTGGCCGCCCGGCCCCCACATGGGCGCGACGCGGGGCGTCCGGCGGCCGTTCCAGGTGTGCGCGGCACGGTCCTCGACGCCGAGGTAGGCCTCCGTCTCGACGAGGACCACGCAGCGCGACGTCCCGTCCGGGAACCGCCGCGTGAGCCGGCAGCCTAGGAGCGCCCGCGCGACCTCCGCGGTTCTCCTCAGGTAGAAGCTCTCCGGCAGAGACTTCGGCTCGCCCATTGCTATCCTCGGCCGCATGATGCCCGAGACGCGCTCCGTCCTCGTTACCGGCGGCGCCGGTTTCATCGGTTCCCATCTCGCGGAGGCCTTTCTCGCCGACGGCAAGAAAGTCGTCGTCCTCGACGATCTCTCGACGGGCCATCGGTCCCGCGTCCCGAAAGGGGCCAACTTCGTCGAAGGTGACATCCGGCGCTTCGACCTCGAGGGCCTCCTCAAGGACGCAAACGTGGACACGATCCTCCATTACGCGGCGCAGATCGACGTGAGAAAGTCCGTCGAGGATCCCGTCTTCGACGCGGAGGTCAACGTCCTCGGCACGATCCGCATCGCGCAGGCGGCGCTCGCGGCCGGTGTCGCCCAGATCGTCTTCGCGTCCAGCGGGGGCGCGATCTACGGCGACCCGGAGGGCTTCGCGGCGGACGAAAATCACCCCACGAATCCTGTCTCTCCCTACGGCGTCGCGAAGCTGGCCGGCGAGAAATACCTCTTCGGCCTGGCGCACGGAACCTCTCTCGTCGTGACCGCCCTGCGGTTCGCGAACGTCTACGGGCCGCGCCAGGACGGCCGTGGCGAGGCCGGCGTCATCGGCATCTGGATGAAAACACTTCTCGAAGACGGGGAGTGCCTCATCAACGGCGGCGGCGACCAGTCCCGCGACTTCGTTTTCGTGGGAGACGTCGTCAAGGCCAACCTCGCGGCCGCCGCGCGAAGGAAAGCCGGCGTGATCAATGTAGGCACGGGCGTCGAGACGTCGGTGAACCGGCTCTACGACCTCGTCGCCGCCGCGTGCGGGACGCCGCGTCCCGCGCGGCGCGGGCCGGCGAAGAGCGGCGAGCAGATGCGCAGCGTTCTAGACGTGACGAAGAGCCGGACGGCTCTCGGCCTGACCACCCTGGTGGCGCTGCCGAACGGCCTCAGCCGGACGGCTGCCTGGTTCCGTCGGGCACCATCTCCGGCCTGACGCGCGGATGCTCGCCCGACTGGCGCGGATTGTCGCCGGCGCGCTGCGCAGCCCGCCGGATCGCGACCGCGGTCATATCGTCCTCGGCGGGGGCGCCGTGCGACCACGAGCGCACCGCGTTGACGACGCGCTGGACGACTTCGCGCGCCGACTCGCGTCGCGCCTGCACGAGAAGGCGCTTCAGGCGGAGGGCGCCGAACTCACGGCCCTTCGAATCGTGCGCCTCGAGGACGCCGTCCGTGTAGAGGAGAACCAGGTCGCCGGGCTCCATGTGAATCGCCCGGCGGCTGTAAACCGCATCGGGCGCGGGCCCGAGGACCATCCCCGTCGACTCGAGCTCGCTAAACGTGCCGCTCGCGGCATGCAGATGCAGGGGCGACGGATGGCCCGCGTTCACGTAGACGACGTCGCCGTTCGTCTCGAACTCGCCGTAGAACAGCGACACGAACTTCGTCGTGAGACGGCTCTTGTTCAGGATGCGGTTCAGCCGCTCGATCGTGCGGGCGATCTTGAAGTCGCTTCCGATGCCCATGCGCAGGCCGACGTAGATGTCGCGCACGAGAAGCGCCGCGAGAAGGCCGTGGCCCGAGGCGTCCGCGATCGCCGCGCCGAAGCTCAGATCGCCGAGCGGGAGAAAATCGTAGAAGTCGCCGCCGACGGCCTCGGCGGGAAGGGAAAGCCCGTAGAGCTCGAAGTCCCCCACTTGCGGCACCGCGCGCGGAAGGATCGACTGCTGAATTCGCCGGGCGTCCTGCATGAGACCCTCGAGCCGCTCCGTGCGCACCTTCGAGTCGACGACGGTCCGGATGATCCCGAGCGCGAGGAGGAGATCCTCCTCACGCGCTCTCGGATGGACGTCGAAAGAGAGGAGATAGCGCTCCTCGCCGAAGGAGACCGCCGCAAAGCGCGATACGCCGAGGCGCTTCTCGAGCTCGCGATCCACGGACGGGTCGTCGAGGTCGGCAAGCGCCAGCCCGTCCTCCTCCGCCCGGCGGATGGGCCCGTAGTCGGCCGAGACCGTGATGCCCGAGGGGACGCGACGCGAACGGCCGAAACCCCGCTCGAGGACGTACTGGTTCTCGCGCCGCATGTAAAGGCGTCCGCCGAGGATGCCCAGTTCATTCCGGAAGTTCCGGACGATCGCCTCGCCCACGCGCACGATCGTCGCGAGCACGTCCTCGCCGCCTTCGATGGCTTCGAGAGTCTTCTCGACGTTCTTCAGGAGCAGGCGGTAGTCCACGGCGCGTGCTAACCGAACGTCACGCGCTTGTACGGCGCGCGCTATCCAAAGATAGCCAGCTCGTTCAGGAGACGGTCCTGATACGCGTGCCCGCGCGCGTCGCCGCATCCTCCGTTCAGCAGGATGCTGAAGGCGTACGTCTGCCCGCTCAGCGCCTGCACGTACCCGCACAGGGTCACGACGCCGTCGACGTAGCCCGTCTTCGCCCACACCTTCCCGGCCGTCGCCGGGCCCAGGAGCCGGTGGCGAAGCGTTCCGTCCGGCTCGCCGGCGATGGCGAGCGTGGTCTTCCAGGTTTCGAAACGCTCCCAACGCGTCGCGAGCGCCGTCAGGAAGTCGACGTACGCCCCTGCAGAGGCGCGGTTCGAGTGCGCGCGCCCCGATCCATCGGCGAGCTGATAGCGCGAGGCGTCGAGCCCGAGCGAGCCGAGGAACGCGGCAACCTCTGCCCTCCCGTTCTCCCACGTGCCCCGGCCGCGCTTCTCGGCGCCGAGCGTCTTCAGGATCTGCTCGGCGAAAAGCGACTGCGAGCGTTTGTTGCAGACGGCGATGGCGGGCACGAGGGGCGTCTCGTGCGTGTGAAGGAGGACGCGGCCCGAGAAGGGCGGAGGCACGCCCGGGGGCTCGGTACGTACGGTGGGCGGGGCGTCGACGCGGATGCCGCCTTCGCGGAGGACCTGCGAGAGCGCGGCCGCGAAATAGAGCGGCGGGTCGGGCACCGTCACGTCGCCGACCCACGTGCGATTCCTCCCGACACGCCCCGCGGCCACGACGTTGTGGCTGCCGGCTTCGCGGCTGACGCCAACCCACGTGCGGCGCGCGGCGGTGACGACTTTCGAGATGAGGTTCAGAAGCGGCGGCCCGAGCGGGTCGAAGCCCAGCAGCGCCGGGCTGCCCGGCCGAAGGCCTCCCGAGGCCCGCACGAAGACGACGTTGTCGTTGTACGACAGGGCCGACACGGGTGCCTGATACCACCGCTGCTCCTGCTCGCTCGGCCAGTCGGGATGCGACTTAACGTCATCGAAGAACGACACGTCCAGGAGAAGGCCGTCTCGAACGGAGCGGATTCCCTTGTTCGTGAGCGACGCCGCCCAGGGCCGAAACACCGCGAGCGGGTCGTCCTCGTACCAACGGCCGGAGAGCCCCGGATCGCCCCCACCTTTCACCACGAGGTGGCCGGGGAGGACGCCGTCCTCGCCGACCTCGGCATCGCGGTACAGGCGCGTCCGGAACTTGTACTCGGGGCCGAGTCGGTCGAGCGCGGCGGCGGTCGTGAAGAGCTTCGTCGTGGACGCGAGGATGAACGGCCTCTCGGCGTTGAGCGAGACGAGGGACGCAGAGTCGCCAAGCCTCCTGACGACGACGCCCATCTCGGAACGCCGGACGGGGCCCCTCCGGAGTAGCGCGTTCAGGCGCTGCTCGAGTGTTGCCGGCACCGCGGGCTTTTTTGCCGCCTGCGCGCCGGAAGCCCATGCAAGAAGAACGGCGACGGCCGCGCCGCCGAAGAGCCGAAGAACTCGTGACATCGTATGCATTTTACCTGAACAACGCCTTCATGGATAGAGCGAGCAGCCCTACAATCGGCCGTGGCGCTCACGGTCGACCTCGCGGCGAAGACGATCACGCTCTCCCCCGGAACGCTCCTCGGCGGCGTCTCGCGCCGGGCCGGATTCGACCGGGGCGAAGGCTTCGAGCGGCTCTGGATCGGCCAGGCGGTGCATCGGCGCGTGCTCGGCGAGAACCTCGCGAACGTGCCCGGCTACGCGGTCGAGAAGTCGATTCGCCTCGCCTACGCCGTGGATGACTTCACCGCGGTGCTCGAAGGGCGCCTCGACGGCCGCTTCGAAGACGGCAGCCGCGTCGTCGTGGATGAGGTCAAGTCCCTGCATTTCGCCGAGGACCTCGCGAAGCTCCCGGGATCCCCCCGCCTCGAGCGCTTCCAGCTCCAGCTTCGCTGGTACCTGCAAGCAGTGGCCGTTGCCGAAGGGCGGCCCGTTCACGGGCGCCTCGTCCTCGCGGACATCGAGACGGGCGCGACGAAGCTTCTCGACGTGCCGCACGAGCCCGAGAAGACCCTCGAGGACCTCGTGCGCCGCACGCGAATGCTCCTTCAGGCGTTCCTCGAGGAGCGGGCCCTCGCCGAAGCGAAAGCCGCCGAGGCCGCGACGCTCGTCTTCCCACACGCGCGCTTCCGGCGCGGCCAGCGCGAGATGGCTTCCGCCGTCGCGCGCGCCGCCGCACAAGGCGAGCATCTCCTCGTCGAGGCCCCGACCGGCATCGGGAAGACGGCCGCCGCCCTGCATCCCCTTCTCGTCGGCGCGCTCGAGTCGCACCGCCGGCTTTTCGTCCTCACGGCGAAGACGACGCAGCAGGAGATCTACGAAAAGACCCTGGCCGCCATCGACGGCGAGTCCTTTCGGTCCGTGAGGCTCCGCGCGAAAGAGCGCATGTGCGCGAACGACGTCGTGCTGTGCCACGAGAACCACTGTCCGTACGCGAAGGACTACGGCGCCAAGATGGAGGCCTCGGGCCTCCTCGACCGGCTCCTCGAGAGCCACCGCCACCTCGACCCGGACACGGTCTTCGAGGCGGCCCGCAACGAGACCGTCTGCCCATTCGAGGTTTCCCTCGAGCTCGCCGAACAGGCCGACGTCGTCCTCGGCGACTACAACTACGTCTTCGATCCGGTGGTCGCGCTCGCGGCGGCGCGCGACCCCTCCGCGCTCTCCAACTCGATCCTCCTCGTCGACGAGGCGCACAACCTCGTGGACCGCGGACGCGGGTACTACTCGCCCGAGCTCTCCGACGCTTCCCTGGCGTCGCTCGAACAGCGGATCGGCGTCTCGAACGCAAAGACCGCCTGGGACGCAGGCGAGGCCGCGCGGCGCCTGCGCAAGCTCGTCGCGGACGCGGCCGCCGGCCTTCCCGAGGACGAGCTCGAGCCCGTCGACCTCGTGGCCCTGGACGAGGCGCGCCTCGACGACCTGCGCCTCGACTTCGAGTCGCTTCTCGTGCGCCACCTCGCGGACCTGCGCGCCGGGGGCGAACGCGTGCCCGACGATCCCGTCCTCGACCTTTACTTCTCGTTTGCGCGTTTTCACGACGTGTCGAAACTTGTGCCCCCGCCAGGCCGTTCCATGTCCGAGGGGCCCTTCGACGTCCTCGCGGCGCGCGGCAGGGGCGGCGCGCGGCTCGCGATCCTCTGCAAGGACCCGTCGAAGCTTCTCGGCAAGACCCTGAACGCGGCGGCGGCCACGGTCTCGATGTCCGCCACGCTTTCCCCGTCCGAGTTCTACCGCGATCTCCTCGGACTCGACCCCGACCGCACGTCGGTGCTCCGCCTTCCCTCGCCCTTTCCGCGGGAGAACCGCTCCGTGTTCGTCGCGCCGGACGTGGATACGACGTACGCGGCTCGCGGGCGCGCCGCCCCGCGCCTTGCGGCCCTCGTCGCGGACGTGGCGCGCGCGTGCCCGGGCAACATGCTGGCACTGTTTCCGTCGTACCGCTTTCTCGACGAGGTGCGTGCCCACCTGCCCGCGCTGACCGGGCGCCGCGTCCTGCGCCCCTCCGACCGCTCGACCGAGCTGGAGCGGAACTCCGTCCTCTCGGCGATGAAGGACGGCGGCGCGCCAGTCGTCCTTTTCGCCGTCTCCGGAGGCGCGTTCGCCGAAGGAGTGGACTATCCGGGCGAGATGCTCCAGGCCGTCGTCGTCGTCTCGCCCGCGCTGCCCATGGTCCGCTTCGAGCAGGAGCGCATGCGCCGCTACTTCGAGGAGCGCTTCGAGCGCGGCTTCGAATACGCGTACGTCATCCCCGGCATGACACGCGTCGTGCAGAGCGCGGGGCGCCTCATTCGCTCGGGCACGGACACGGGCGTCGTCGTCCTCGCCTGCAGGCGCTTCCTGCAGGCTCCATACAGCCGGTACCTGCCCGCCGACTGGTACCTCGACGACCCCGGCGAGCTCGCGTGCATCGAGATAGGCCGGGCGACCGAGGAGTTCTTCGCGCGCGTGAGGACGGGCGAGCTGCCCGTGACGGCCGGCGACGCCGGCGGCTAGGAGCCTTTCCTAGTAGTCCTCGCCAGCGAACCGGCGTTTCTCGAGCGGTGAAGGGGGCAGGGTGGGAAACACGACCGTGTTTCCCCCATCGTTCAAAGCTGCTAGCCCGCCTATCCCCGGAGACCGCGCAGCGGTCCGCGGGCTAGCTCTGGGGTTCGGAGTCGGAATCGGGCGAGGGGGCCCCCGGAGCCTCGACGTTGACTGCCGTGCTCTCGCCCGACGTCACGACCGGCCGCCGGACCGCCTCGCTGCCGGCGTGGCCTCCGTCCTTGCCCGCCGCGTCTGCGACCTCGACGAGGATCGCGGTTATGTTGTCCACCCCGCCGCGATCGTTCGCCACGTCGATCAACTGACGCACCGTCTTTTCGAGACCGTCTTCGGACTTGAACCGGGCGAAAAGATCCTCGTCCGGGACCATGCCCGTCAGGCCGTCGGAGCACAGGAGGAAGCGGTCGCCCGAACGCACTGGAACCTCGATGAGGTCGACGGAAACGTGCGCGGCGCCGCCGAGCGCGCGCGTCACGACGTTCTTGAGCGGGTGGCTCTTGGCTTCGTCCTCGCTGAGGATGCCGGCGTTGACCTGCTCCTGAACCCACGAGTGGTCGTCCGTGAGCCGCCGAAGCTCTCCATCGCGAAAGAGGTAGGCGCGGCTGTCGCCCACGTGCACGAGCGTCGCTCGGTCGACGTCGAAGAGAGCCGCCACGACGGTCGTGCCCATGCCCTTCAGCTCGGGCCTGTTCTGCACGGCCCGCATGACTTTCTCGTTCGCCTTCTCGATCGCCGTCGTGAGACGGTTTCCCTCGAGCGAGACCCGGCTGTTGAACCCGAAGGGCCACGAGCTTTCGTGCTCCTCCTCGGTGGCGGCGATGTACTCCTGAATCGACTCGACTGTGATCCGCGAGGCGACCTCGCCCGCGGCGTGGCCGCCCATGCCGTCGGCGACCACGAAAAGGCCGCGCTCGGCGTCGAGGAGGTAGGCGTCCTCGTTGTGACGTCTCTTCCGGCCGACGTCGGTGAGTCCGAATGCGGAGACGCTCACGCCGCGATTATCCCTTCCGCCCGAAGACGCCGCTCGGGGTCTTGCGTTCCCCGCTCTGCCCCTTCTTCGGGCGCACTTCCTGAAGCAGCCTCAGGGTCTCGGCGTCCTCCGGAATCCACGCGAGCGCCTGCTCGAGGTGGCGCTCGGCTTTCGAGTTCAAGCCGGCCTGCATGTACAGCTTTCCGGCGTCGCGGTGGAAGATCGCGTTGTTGCCATCGAGCTGGATCGCGGCCTCGATGGCCTCCACGCCTCTGCGCACCTGGCCGATCACCTTCATGCAGGCGAGCGCGAGATAGTGCTGCGCCTTGGCGTCCCGGTCGTAGTGCTTCACGGACAGGTCGAACTGGGTGATGGCCTCGGGAAAATTTCCCTCCCGGTAGGCCTTGACGCCCTTCGCGAGATAGACGCGCGCCTGTGCCGCTAGGTCCTGAGAGATCGGCCGGTTCTTCTCGAGCTCGAGGTCGTGGGCCTTGCGCCGCGTGGGGCTCGTGAGCACGTTCATCGCCTCGGTCAGGACCTGGAAGCGCTCTTCGGCCAGCTTCTTCTCGGCGACGTCTTGAAACCGGTCGGGATGGTACTCGCGGGCGAGAAGGCGGAACTTCTCGCGGACTTCCGACTCGGAAGCGTCGCGAGGGACCCCGAGCACGTCGTAATAATTCGTCAACAGAACCTCGCAGGGCGCCCTGCCCGCACGGCCCGGGTTGTCGGCATGGGTCAGATTCTCACACCGGGGCGCCAAAATTCCAACCGAGCGTGAGCGGGCTCACGCCTCCTTGCGGGCAACCTCGCGCCGCGCGGTGGACCGGACGGCGTCGGGCACGTTCCGGTCGCTGGCGAGGAACTTCTGATCCTTGGCGTTGAGGCGCATGACGAGCGAAAGGGTGACGTCGAGGGGCGAGCGCGGGTTCCTCACGATGGCCCGCATGATTCCGTAGTGGCGCATCCAGTCCCGCCGGAACGTGATCCCCCGGAGCACGTCCTCCGAGACGCTCTTCATGTTCGCGATCGCCTCGGCATCCGCGTCCCGGGTCTTGGGCGATTTCAGGACCGCGGACGAGACGAGCCGGTTGCGGTCCTGCACGAGGAACATCCGCTCCTCCCTGTTGCCGCGGTAAGCAAGGCGGATCCTGTCGACCACCGACATCGTCGAGACCCGCGCGAAGAGGCTCTTCTTTTGGTCCTCGCTGAGCCCCGCCTCGTCCACGGGCACCGCCGGGTCCACGACGGCTGGCGCCTCCTCGGTTGCCTCTTCCAGATCCCCGCCTTCGTCCCTCTCGCGCTCCTTCTTGAGGAAGAACTCCTCGAGGAACTCGTCGGCCCGGCGCCGGATCTCGGGCGAGAGCTTCGGGTTCTCGAAGAGACGTTCGACGATGACCGGGGCCGCGATGAGCCGCGTCTGGTTCGTGACGAGGATGTCCTGGAGAGGAGCTTCCACGCGCTCGGCGAGCCATGCGAGCGTCTCGTCCGGGACTGCCCGATGCCGGATGAGGGGCTCGAGCACGGACGCGTCCTGCGTCCTCCGCGCCACGACCGCGAGCTGCTCGGGCCTCACCCCCGCGCTCAGCACGGCAGACTTCAGGGAACCCGCGTCGAACGCCTTGAAGGACTCCTCGGCAACCGGCGCAAGAATCTCGTCCCCGGACGCCAGGATGCTCGCGATGGCCCGGACGAGCTCCTCGGGCGGCAGGGGAACCATTCCCCGCGCGGCGAAATCGAGGATCTGGCGCGAGGCCTCGCCTCGCTCGATCTGGGTGAGGAGATCGCCTTCCGGCGCGACGTCGGTCACGGGGCCAGCTTAACCGAGCGCCAGCGGACCTTCCCGGCTCAGCCGTTTCGGGCCGCGTCGATGACGTAGTTCTTCACGATCTCGTGCTCCCCGCCCAGGGTGCCGAGCGGCCGCCCGTCCACGATCACGTCGACGGCACCCGCGTTTCCGAGCGTGAGCGTGAACGTGCCGCCGTTCGCGAACTCGCGGCGCGAGCCCTTCGGGAAGAGCCCGCGCACCACGAGCCTTCCGTCCACGAGGACCTCGGCCCAGCAGTCGTCACGGAAGCTCAGGGTGAGCGTCCGCCCCCGCGAGGCCGCGGAGGAAACGGCGCCGGGCAACGCGGCGCCCGCTGGCAGGGCGACCGTGGCCGCCGCAACCGCGGGGGGAAGCGCGAGGGACGCTGGACCGCTTTCCGCGCGTGCCAACGGGGCCGCCGAGGCCTCTGGCCCGCGGCGATCAGGCCCGCGGGAGCGCACGAAGGCCGCGGCGCCGGTCACGGCCGCGAGCGCGAGCGCGATGGCGATGCCCCGCAGTGTCGTCGAGGACGATACCGAACGCCGCGGCTGCGAAAGGCGAAGTCCGGCCGTGCTCGTCGCCGCCTGGTGCTCCCGCCGCGCACACTCCGCCTCCCAGCCCGCGTGCACGTGCCGGAACGCCGTTACCGAGCGCTCGGCGTCGAGGCCGAGATGCAGAGCGATCACGCGGACGAAGCCCTTCGAGAAAACGCCAGCGGGGAGCTGGTCGTAGCGGCCGGATTCGAGCGCGGCGATGTGCCGCATCGAGACCTTCGTCGCCGACGCGAGCTGTTCCCGGCTCACGTCGCGTAACTCGCGTTCCCGGCGAAGTTCTTCGCCGAACTCCTGAGCGGTCTCGGCAGTCACCCGGTTCCCCGTAACGCCTTAGCTTATGGTGACTTAGGACTCCTGTCAACGGAATTCGGGCCGTTTTCGAGCAGCTCGCGCGCACAGGCCGCCAGAAGAGCGTCGCATGAGGGGTCCTCCGCGAGCCTTCGCCATTCGCCCCGCGATGCCGACGTCAAAAGTGCAAGCGCCGCAGCACGGGGCGTCAAGCGATGCGTCAGGAGGGCGATTCGGACCGCGGGCCGGCTCATCCAGCGCGCCTCGCGTGCGACGAACGCGAGCGCTTCGGGCCGGGGATGCCCGGTCGCAAGCCAGCGCTGCAGGTCCTCGGACGTGAGCCGCGAATTCGCGAGCACCGCCTCGAGGACGCGCAGGTCCGGATCGTCGAGAAGCGACGGAAACAGCGCGGAAGCGGCGAACCGCGCCACGGCCACCCTCTCGCCCACCGCGAGAAACCGGAGCGCATTCTCGAGCTTCCGGTTCGCTGCGATGCGCACGGGCGGCAGCGTGCGTATCTCGCGGCCGATGTCGAGAAGATCGCGCCAAAGGAGGTCCTCGAGGCATCGAAGCGCCGCGTGCCGCGGCGTCAGCGGATGCGCGGCGACGAGGCGCCGCACGCCCCGGAACGCGAGGAGCGTCTTCGAGGAGAGGATCTCCTCGATCATCGCCTCCGAGGCGTGCGGATGCCTCAGGGCCTGCAACGCATCGCGCTCGGTGAGGCGGGTGAGGTTGTCGGCGACGAGCGCGACCAGCGTCGAGCGGTTCGCCTTCGAGATCCGGGCGGGCAGGCCCGTTTCGCCCACGGACACGTCAGCCCTTCGTCGTCGCGGCCGCGAGCGCGCGTACGAGGTCGGCGCCTGCTTCTACGGGATCCCGGCCATCCTTGACGGCCTCTTCCATCGCGGTCACGACCGCGCTTCCCACCACGACTCCATCCGCCATGGCCGCCACCGCGCGCACCTGCGTCGACGTCGAGACTCCGAAGCCGACGGCGACCGGGAGGCGCGGCACGTTCTCCCGGACGCGGCCGACGAGCGCCGAGAGCCCTTCCGGAAGCTCCGCGCGGGTCCCCGTGATGCCCGCGCGCGACACGACATAGAGGAATCCGCGTGACAAAGAGCCCGCCCGGCGGATGCGCTCGTCGGGCGACGTAGGCGCGACGAGGTACACGGGATCGAGCTTCGCGCTCTTCAGGATCGACGCGAATCCGCGGCCTTCCTCCGGCGGGAGGTCGGTGACGAGCACACCGTCCGCGCCTGCCTCGGCCGCGCGCTGTGCGAACTCGGCCTCGCCCATCGCGAGGATCGGGTTCGCGTAGCTGAAAACCACGACGGGCGCGGCGAAGCCCGTGGCGCGCAGCTCCGCGAGCAGAGCGAGGGCCGCCGCAAGCGTCGTCCCCGACGCGAGCGCGCGCTCGCTCGCGCGCTGGATGACGGGCCCGTCGGCGAGAGGGTCGCTGAAGGGAATTCCCAGCTCGAGCACGTCGGCCCCGGATTCGGCCAGCGCCGGCAGGAGACGCCGGGTCGTCGCGAGGTCCGGGTCGCCGGCCTCCACGAAGACGACGAGCGCCGCGCGCCCCGAGACCTTCGCCACCGCGAAGGCCCGCCCGATGCGTCTCACAGCGTGACGCCCTCGCGCCGTGCCACCGAGACGACGTCCTTGTCTCCGCGGCCGGAGAGATTCACGACGAGCGCCGCGCTCTTCGGCCGGCGAGGCGCCTCTGCGATCGCCCAGGCGACGGCGTGCGCCGTCTCGAGGGCCGGGATGATGCCTTCGGCCTCGGCGAGGCGATGGAAGGCCGCGAGGGCCGCCTCGTCACTGACGGAGACGTACCGCGTCCGCCCGAGCTCGGCGAGGCGCGCGTGCTCGGGTCCGACCGCCGGATAGTCGAGGCCGGCGGAAATGGAATGCGTCGGGAGCACCTGCCCGTCCGCGTCCTGCAGGATGAGCGTGCGCGTGCCGTGGAGGACGCCGATCGAGCCCTGGCCGAAGCGCGCGGCGTGCTCGCCGGGCGCCAGGCTCCGCCCTCCGGCTTCGACCCCCACCATCTCGACCTCCCGGAACGGAAGGAACTCCCGGAAGAGGCCGATCGCGTTCGAGCCGCCGCCCACGCATGCGACGAGGACGTCCGGCAGCCTTCCGAGAGTCCTGCGGCTCTGAACGAGGGCCTCGCGCCCGATGACCGACTGAAAGTCGCGGACCATCGTCGGGAACGGATGCGGCCCGAGGACCGATCCAAGAATGTAGTGCGTCGTCGCCGTCGAGGCGACCCAGTCGCGCATCGCCTCGTTGATCGCGTCCTTCAGCGTGCGCGTGCCGCCCATCACGGGCACGACCGTCGCGCCGAGAAGCTTCATCCGGTACACGTTCAGCGCCTGACGCTCCACGTCGACCGCCCCCATGTAGACGACACACGAGAGCCCGAGGAGCGCGCACGCGGTGGCCGCCGCGACGCCGTGCTGGCCGGCGCCGGTTTCCGCGATGACGCGCGTCTTGCCCATCCGCACCGTGAGGAGGGCCTGGCCCAGGGCGTTGTTGATCTTGTGAGCGCCCGTGTGGAGGAGATCCTCGCGTTTGAGAAAGATCCGCGCGCCGCCGAGGCTCTCCGAGAGGCGCTTCGCATACGTGAGCGGCGTCGGGCGGCCGGCGTAGTTCTTCAGGAGGTCGTCCAGCTCGCGCCGGAACGCGGGATCGCGCCGCGCGTCCTTGTACGCGCGTGAAAGCTCCTCGAGCGGCGCCATGAGCGTCTCCGGCACGAACCGCCCGCCGAACGCGCCGAAGCGGCCCTGCGCGTCGGCCTCCGGCGGACGGAAACGGGTTCCGGTTGCCTCAGGCACGTCGCACCTCCCTCACGAACGCCGCGATTTTCGCCGGGTCCTTGATTCCCGGCGCAACTTCCACTCCCGAAGAGGCGTCCACGATGTCCGGCCTCACCTTTCTCACGGCGAAAGCGACGTTCTCGGGTTTCAGCCCGCCCGCGAGCACCACGGGACGGGAGCGATCGATCCCGTCCAGCAGGCTCCAGTCGAACGTCCTGCCCGTGCCGCCGCTCGCTCCGGCAACGGACGTGTCGAAGTGAAGGGCGTCGCCGGCACGCGCACCGGCTAGGTCGTCACGGCCGACGCGGATGGTGTTCCAGAAAGAAAGGACCGAAGAGAATTTCTTCTGAAGGGGAGGAGGGGGATTCGGCATCTGAATCACGTCCGGGCGGACAAACGTGGCGACGCGTTCGACGTCTTCCTCCGACGCGTCCTCGGCGAAGACCGCCACGACACCTTTCATGCTGCCCGCTGCGGCCCGCTCCGCGCCGCCGCCGTTTCGCCACGCGGCGGCCTCCCCCTTCGCTTTCATTCGCAGAAATTTCCCCTCCTCCGGCGTCAGCCGCCGCGGAGACCGCGCCGCAAAGACGAGGCCGATCCAGTCGACGCCCTCTTCCAGACAGGTCTCGACGTCTTCCTCGCGCGTGATCCCACAGATCTTGACCTCCGTGGGGTTCTCGCCGCGCAGCGTGCGCAGGATCGCAGCCGGGTCGGGCGCCTTGAGAAGAGCTTCTCCCAGCAGGAACGCGCCGTAGCCCGCAGCGGCGAGCGCTTCGACGTCGCCCCGCGACCTGATGCCGCTCTCGGCTACGCGCGTGACGGACACCGGCAGAAGCGCGCCGAGGCGGGCCATGCCCGGCAGGTCGACCTCGAACGTTTTAAGGTCGCGCGAATTCACGCCGACGATCTCGGCGCCCGCGTCGAGCGCCCGCTTGACCTCGACCTCGTCATGCGCTTCCACGAGAACCGCGAGAGAGCGGGACCGTGCGGCCGCATGCAACCGCACGAGGGCCGCGTCGTCGAGAGCCGCCACGATGAGGAGCACGGCATCGGCGCCCAGAGCGGCAGCGAAATCCAGCTGGGCCTCGTCCACCACGAAGTCCTTCATCAGGGCCGGCAGGCCCGACGCCGCTTTCGCACGCGGCAGCCAGGAGGGATCGCCGCCGAAGAAGTCCCGCTCGACGACGACGGACAGCGCCGACGCCCCGCCGCGCCGATAGGCGCGCGCGACCGATTCGATGCGCGAAGGCGCGTCGGGCAGGATCAGGCCCGCGCTCGGCGAACGGTGCTTTATTTCGGCAAGAAGAAGAGGGAAAGGAGGATTTTGCTTAGAAAGGGAATTCGAAGAGGAGGACAGAGCAAAGGCGAAGCGGGCTCCATCGGGCGGTGCATCGGGCCGACCCGCTGCACCGGCGGCCACTTCCGCGCGTGTACGCGCGCCCGTCTTGGCCGTGAACTCGCCCGCCGCGATCCGGCGTCGCTTTGCAGCGAGGATCTCGCCGAGAATTAATCCGCTCATTCCCTCTCATCCCCTCTTACCCATTCGAAGAAATCCGATTCTTCGTCCTTCACGAGGAACCCCCGTTGGAGATCCGGATGAGCGCATCGAGAGCCGTCGCCGCCTTCCCCTCCTCGAGCGCGGCCTCGGCCCGCGCCACGCCCTCTCGGAAGTCCGTCGCAACGCCCGCGACGACGAGCGCGGCGGAGGCGTTCATGAGAACCACGTCGCGTGCGTCGCGCCGGAATCCCCCGAAGAGCGCGCGCAGGATCTCGGCGTTCGTTTCGGCATCTCCGCCCTGGAGCGCGCCGGGACTTCCTTCGTCGAGGCCGAAGTCGACGGCGCCGAGCTGGAGGAGCTCGACGTCCCCTCCGCGCACCTCGGCCGCGAACGTGCGCCCGAAGGGCAGGAGCTCGTCGCCTCCCGTCTCGTGCGAAAACACGAGCGCGTGCTCGGCGCCGAGCGCCGCGAGGGCGCCCGCGATCACCGGGACGCGCTCGGGGTGATCGACGCCGACGATCTGCCGCGTGACGCCGGCGGGATTCGAAAGCGGCCCTGCGAGATTGAAGACCGTGCGCAGGCCGAGCTCGCGCCGCAGCGGGCCGACTTTTCTCATCACCGGGTGATAGAGCGGCGCGAAGAAGAACGTGACGTTCGCGCGGGCAAGCGCCTCGGCGGCGAGGGCGGGAGACATTTCGATGTCGACCCCGAGCGCCGCGAGAACGTCGGCCGAACCGCACGCAGACGAGACCGCGCGGTTGCCGTGCTTCGCGACCGGCGCCCCTGCGCCCGCGGCGACGAAAGCGGCCGCGGTCGAAACGTTGAACGTGCCGAGCCCGTCGCCTCCGGTTCCGCACACATCGATCGCGCGGGCGGCCAGCGCGCGGTCCACCGGAGGCCGCGTGGCGCGCGCCCGAAGAGCATCCACGGTGCCGGCCACGGTCTCGACCGTCTCGCCCATGGCGGCCAGCGCGGAGAGAAGCCCCCCCGCGATCGCCGCCGGAATCTCCTCGTCGAGAAGGGCCGATACGGCGCCCCGCACGTCCTCGCGCGTCAGACGCGTCCCGCGCGCCACGGCACGGAGCGCGCGATGGGCGGCCGTCGTCATGCGAGCCGCCCGGCGACGAAATTCTTCAAGAGGCGCTCCCCTTGCGGCGTGAGGATCGACTCGGGATGGAACTGGACCCCCACGAGCGGGAGCGTCCGGTGCGCGAGCCCCATCACGAGCCCGTCCGAGCTGGTCGCCGTGATACGCAGCACGCCGGGAACCGAATCCTTCTCGACCACGAGCGAGTGGTAACGCGTGGCGGTGAACGGGTTCTCGAGACCATCGAAGAGCCCTCTCCCATCGTGCGCGATCTCCGAGGTCTTGCCGTGCATGAGCACGGGCGCCCGGGAGATCGTGCCGCCGAAGACGGCGCCGAGAGCCTGATGGCCGAGACAGACGCCGAGAAGCGGGATGGTCTCGTTCCGACGGACCAGCTCGCACGAGATCCCCGCGTCCTCGGGCCGGCCCGGCCCCGGGGACACGACGAGACGGTCGGGTTTCGCGGCAAAAACGGCATCGACGGACAGCGCGTCGTTTCGAACGACGCGCACGTCCTCGTCGAGCGTCGAGAGGATCTGGACGAGGTTGTACGTGAACGAGTCGTAGTTGTCGATCACGAGGATCATCGGTACGTCCCCGCTTCCTCCACGGCGCGCATCAGGGCGCGCGCCTTGTTCTCGCACTCGGTGGCCTCGGCCTCAGGGTCCGAGTCCGCGACGATGCCGGCGCCGGCCTGCACGTGCATCGTGCCGTTCGCCACGACCGCCGTGCGAATCGCGATCGCGACGTCGAGGTTGCCCGCGAAATCGAGATAGCCCACGGCGCCACCGTAGGCGCCGCGCCTCACCGGCTCGAGATCCTCGATGATCTCCATCGCGCGTATTTTCGGTGCCCCGGTCAGCGTGCCCGCGGGAAACGTCGCCGTGAGCGCGTCTACGGCGCCCTTGCCGGGCGCGAGAGCCCCCGTCACGCGCGAGGCGATGTGCATGACGTGCGAGTAGCGCTCGACGTGGAAGAAATCCCTCACCCGAATGCTGCCCGCCTTCGCGACCCGGCCCAGGTCATTCCGCCCGAGGTCCACGAGCATGACGTGCTCGGCGCGCTCCTTCGGGTCCGCGAGCAGCTCCCTTTCGAAGGCGAGGTCTTCTTCGCGCGTCGCGCCCCGCGGCCGCGTCCCGGCGAGCGGGATCGTCTCGGCCGTCGTCTCCACGGGCCCGGCGGCGACGTGGACGAGGCGCTCGGGTGACGCGCCGAAAATCGTGCCGTGAGGCGTGCGCAGATAGTACTGATACGGCGACGGGCTGAGGGAGCGCAGGGCGCGATATACGGCGAAGGGATCACCCGAAAACGGCGCGGACCACCGACGCGACAGGACGACCTGGAAGACGTCGCCCGCGCGGATGTGCTCCTTCGCGCGCTCGACCGCAGCGAGGAAGGAAGACCGGGGAAGAGATTCTTCGAAGGTAAGAGGAAGGAGCGCCTCGGGTCGCGTCTCACCGCTCCGGGTGAGCGCCCGCTCCTCGAGCGCTCTCAGACGGGCGCGCGCGGCGGCTTGGTCGCCATTCGAGGCGTGCGTGACGAAGAGAAGGCGGTGCCGCACGTGATCAAAGGCGATGACCGCGTCGAAAATCCCGAACCACGCGTCCGGCAGTCCGATCGGGTCGGGGTTCGCGTCGGGCAGCCTCTCGAGCCGCCGCACGGCGTCGTAGCCCACATAGCCGACGGCCCCGCCCGTGAAGGGCGGCAGGTCGTCGCCGTCCGTCACCGTCTCGTCGCGAGGGAGCGCCCGGAGGGCGGCGAACGGGTCCGTCTCCCGACCGGAAATCTCGCCCGACGGCGAGGCGCCGAGAAACGACCACCGCGCCACGCGATCTCCGCCCTCCACCGATTCGAGCAGGAAGCACGGCCCGCCCCCCGCTAGAAGGCCGCGCATCAGCGCCACGGGTGTCGTGAGATCGGCCGGCTGCTCGACGACGACGAGGTGATCAGGCGCTTTCACGGCTTCTCTCGTCGCAGGGCGCCCCGGCGCTCGGCGAGCTTCACGGCGACGTCGCCCGGCGCGACGCCGCGCGCCGTCAGGAGCACCGCGAGATGGTAGAGAAGGTCGGCCGCCTCGCCGGCGAGCGCTCCCGCGTCGCCGGTCACCGACGCGAGCGCCGTCTCGACGGCCTCCTCCCCCACTTTCTGAGCGATGCGCGACACGCCGGCCTCGAGGAGCTTGTTCGTGTACGACCCGGGAACCGGCGACTCCTTCCGTGCCCTGACGACCGCGAAGAGAGCCGTGAGGTCGAGCGCGTCCGCGGGCCCCGCATCCTCGCCGGGAGCTCCAAGCGTCTCCACGCGCGAGAAGCACGAATCCGCGCCCGTGTGGCAGGCCGGACCCGACGGGCGCACGTCGTAGAGCACGGTGTCGTCGTCGCAATCGAGGGAGATCCCGACGACGCGCTGGACGTTTCCGGACGTCTCGCCCTTCTTCCAGAGCACCTTGCGCGAGCGGCTGTAGAAGTGCGCGAGACCAGTCTCGCGCGTCTTCGCGAGCGCCTCCGCGTTCGTCCAGGCGAGGGTGAGGACGTTGCCCGTCACCACGTCGCGCATGACCACCGGGACGAGCCCGCTCGCATCGTAGCGAGGCAGAAGCGTGCGCACACGAGCGGGCGCGGGACGAATCGCGAGCCCGACCCGCCGCATCGCCTCCTTGACAGCGCCAATCGTGAAGATGCGGTCGTGAAAGACGGAGGCCGCGAGCACGGCGTCGGCGCCCCCGATGACGACCGCCTTCGCGAAATCGTCGAGTTGGCCCGCGCCGCCCGAAGCCACGATCGGAATGTCGACGGCGGCACGCACGGCGCGAAGCATCTCGAGATCGAAGCCGGCCTGCGTGCCATCCGCGTCGACGGACGTCAGAAGGATCTCGCCAGCGCCCGCCGCGGCGGCCGCGGCGGCCCATCCGGTCACCGTCCGGTCGGTCGGACGGCGTCCTCCGTGCGTCATCACGCGCATCACGGCGAGGCCGCCCGTGTCACGGACGCGTTTTCCATCGATCGCGACGACGACGCACTGCGCCCCGAATTGCTCGGCGAGCCTCGTGATCAGGGAGGGATCCTCGACCGCGGCGGTGTTCACGGTCACGCGGTCGGCTCCGGCGCGGAGAAGCGCGTCCGCGTCCTCCACCGACCGCACGCCTCCTCCCACGGTAAACGGAATCGAAAGCACTTCGGCCACGCGAGAGGCGAGGTCCACGAGAGTCCCGCGCTTCTCGTGCGCGGCCGCGATGTCGAGGAACGCCAGCTCGTCAGCCCCCTCGGCCTCGTAGCGTATGGCAGCCTCGACCGGATCGCCCGCGTCGCGGAGGCTTTCGAAGGAGACGCCTTTGACGACGCGGCCGTTCGCCACGTCGAGGCACGGGATGACGCGCACCGCGACCGTCATGAAGGCCTCTCGAGGTCGCGTGCCGCCCGGAGCCGCGCCACGGTCGTGGCACCAGCATGAAGCGCGCGGCCGAAGATGGCGCCGCGGGGACCACCCGCGAGCGCGCGTTCCACGGGAGCGAGGTCCTCTTCGCCGCGCATGCCGCCCGACGCGAGGATCTCGCCCGGAAACACGGCACGCACGGCGGACAGAAGCTCGACATTCGGACCCGTCATCGCCCCATCGCGCGCGACGTCCGTGACGAGAAGCGCGGAGACGCCGAGGTCCGCGAGCGCGCGGGCCACGGAAACGGCATCTCCCATCCCGGCGTCCTCGGTCCACCCGCGCACTGTCGGCCGCCCGTCCTTGCAGTCCAGCGCGACGACGATGCGGGACGACAAAGACGAAGAGGAAAAATTGGAAGAAGAGGAAGATTTTCTTAGAAGGTGGGTGAACGCGGAGCGGTCGAGGAACGGCAAGCTGCCCACCACCGCGCGGGCGGTACTCACCCCTTCTAAGAAATCCTCGACGGCGGCGGCCGTGCGTAGCCCTCCCCCGACCTGCACCGCCACCCCGGATGCCTCCGAAAAAGAAAGAATTTCTTCGATCTCTCTCCCGTTGCTTCCCGTCCCGAACGCCGCGTCGAGGTCCACGACGTGGATGCCGTCGGCGCCCTCGGCGGCGAATCTCGTCGCGGCCTGAGCGGGAGGCTCGTCGTAAAACGTCACGTCCTCGCGTTTGCCCTTCAGCAGCCGCACGACACGCCCACCCATGAGGTCGATCGCTGGCCAGAGGGCCAGCCGCTGGCCGTTCACGCCGCGTCCTCCTTTAGAAAATTCGACAGGAGGAGGCGGCCGTTCTCCGACGACTTCTCCGGATGGAACTGGCAGCCCCAGACGTTTTCGCGCTGCACGATGGCCGCGAACTCTCCGCCGTGGTTGCAGGCAGCGGCAACGTCCGCGGCCTCGACGCCCTCCGGCCTGAAGGAATGGACGAAGTAGACCCAGCTCAAGTCCGGCAGTCCCTCGACAAACCCGTCGGGGCGGCGCGCGAGGAGCTGGTTCCAGCCCACGTGGGGCGTGCGGACGCGGGCCGGAAACGGGCGGACGCGGCCGGGCACGAGTCCCAGGCCCCTGCACACGCCGTGCTCCTCGCTTTCCTCGAAGAGGAGCTGGAAGCCGAGGCACAGACCGAGAAGGCGCCCTCCACGCTTGACCGCGGCGCGCACGGCAGACTCGAGACCCGTCTCGAGGAGGCGGTTCATCGCCGGTTGAAAGGCAGCGACGCCGGGCAGGACCAGCCGCCGGGCCGACGCGACGCGGTCGAGGTCGGCCGTGAAGTCCACTTCGGCGCCGAGGCGCCGGAACGCCCGGATCACCGAGGCCGTGTTGCCGACCCCGTAGTCGACGAGCGTGACGGGCGGACGGGGCGGGGTGGTCATGCCGTCAGCGTTCCTTTCGTCGAGGGGACTTCCGTGCCCGTGACCGCCATGGCCTGGCGCAGCGCGCGCGCCGCCGACTTGAAGACCGCCTCGGCCGCGTGATGGCCGTTCTTCGCCCGGACGACGTCCACGTGAAGGTTGAACTTGCCGCGAAACGCCGCGGACTTCCAGAATTCCTCGACGAGGGCGAACGGAAAGTCCACCGTGACGAGGAGAAGCTCCTTGTCGACCGGCGACTCGAAGACGATGTAAGGCCGGCCCGAAAGATCTACGACGGAACGCGCGAGCGCCTCGTCGAGAGGGACGAGGCTCGTCCCGAACCGTTCGATCCCGGCCCGCGATCCGAGCGCCTGGTCCAGCGCCTCGCCGAACGCGAGGCCGACGTCCTCGACGGTGTGATGCGCGTCGATGTGCACGTCCCCGGCCGCCCGCACGGTGAGATCGACGCGCGCGTGCTTCGCGATCGTCTCGAGCATGTGCGAGAGAAATCCCACGGGCGTCTCGACGTCCGCCCTCCCGGCGCCGTCGAGAGCCAGGGCGAGAGAAATGGATGTCTCCTTCGTCTTCCGCTCGACGGATCCGATTCGGCTCATATCACCTCCAGGAATGCCTCGAGGAAAAGGTCGTTCTCGGCCCGCGACCCGATCGACACCCTCAGGCGTCCGGGCGCCGCCGCCGTCATGTCGCGCACGAGGATGCCCCGATCGAGGAGACCGCGGCGCACGCGCGCGGCATCGGCGCCCGGGGGGCGCACGAACAGGAAATTCGAACGGGACGGCGCGACGGTGGCGCCGGCAGTGCGAAGCGCGGCGGCGACTCGCTCGCGTTCGGCCACGATCCTCCTCACGTGCTCGCGCGAGATCTCCGGATGGGAGAGAACGGCGATGGCCAGCTCCTCGGCCGCGAGGTCCACGCTGAAAGGCAGAATGGCCTTTTCGATCTCGAGGACGAGCTCGGGCTCCGCGACCGCGTACCCGATTCGAAAGCCCGCCGCCGCGTAGGCTTTCGAAAGGGTGCGGAAGACGACGAGATTCCCGCGCGGGCCGACGAGCGGCAGCGCATCGTCCCCGGCCTCCGCGAAATCCACGTACGCCTGATCGAGGAGGACGACGCAGGCGTCGTCGAGCAGCCGCTCCAGGAACTCCCGCTCGACGACGCCGCCGGTCGGGTTGTTCGGCGAGCACACGAGCGGAACGGCCCCCGGCTGCCCCGAGGCCGCGAGGAACGCGTCTTCGGCCAGCGCGAAATCCGAACCCGTTCGCGGCACGTCCGTGACGCGCGCGGCCGCGATCGCGGCGATCTGCCCGTAGAGCGAGAACGTGGGCGTCGCGAGCACGAGTTCCCCTCCGCCCGCGAACACGGAGACGGCGGCGAGGATCACCTCTCCCGAGCCGTTTCCGACCACGATCTCCTCGGGCCGGCGGCCGATCGCGTCGGCGATGGCCCGCTTTACGCACGGTGCTCCGAATTCCGGATAGCGGCCCCACCTTTTCGCCGCGAGGCGCGAGAGAACCTCGGCGCGGATCTCTTCGGGGACGTCGAAAGGCGACTCGTTGAAATCCAGCTTCGCGCGGAGAGGCGGTGCGTCCTCGGGAACGAGCCGATACGCCTCGAGCGCCCGGATCTCCTCGCGGACCGGCACCGTCCGACCTGTCATGGCGCCCTCCGGTCGAGGGCGGCGGCGTGCGCCGCAAGGCCTTCGAATCGAGCGAGAACCGCCGCCGGCGGCGCGAGAGAGCGCGCGGCGTTCTCGGTCACTTTCACGGAACGGCCCCAGCGAAGGTAGTCGCGCACGGAGAGGCCCGAGAAGCTGCGCGCCGCGCCCCCCGTCGGGAGCACGTGGTTCGGGCCCGCGAGGTAATCGCCGAGCGCCGTCGGCGTCGACGAGCCGATGAAGAGGGCGCCAGCGGTCGGGAGCAACGAGGGCGCGAAGCGCTCGGCGCGGCGGCCCATGACCTGCACGTGCTCGGCGGCGATCTGCGAGCCGGCGGAGACGGCTCGAGAGATTTCTTCGAAAAGGAAGATCCGGCCGCGGCTACGCAGGGCCGCTCTTATCACCTTCAAAGAAACGTTGTCTTCGAACGTCCCGATTTGCAGCGCGACTTCACCTTGAACGGCGGCCGCGAAACGCCGCGAGTCCGTGAGCAGAAGACACGTGGCGTCCGGGTCGTGCTCGGCCTGCGCGAGTAGGTCCGCGGCGACGAGGGACGGGTCTGCGTCGCCGGAGGCGACGATGAGCACCTCGGACGGACCGGCCGGCATGTCCACGGCCACGAGGCCCGACACGATCTGCTTCGCCGCCGCGACGAAGCGGTTGCCCGGGCCCACGATCTTCGCGACGCCGCAGACGGAGACGAGTCCCGCGATGCCGTGAGCTCCGCCCGCGAGCAGGACCTCGTCGACGCCCAGCTCGCGCGCCGCCCAGCGCAGTTCAGGGCTCGACGCCCACGCGCGCGGCGGCGTCGCGATGGCGACGCGCGGCACCCCCGCGACGCGCGCCGGCACGACACCCATCAGGAGCGAGGACGGATAGAACGCACGACCTCCCGGCACGTAGACGCCCACGGAGCCGAGCGGCACGGGTTTCTCGACGAACGAGACACCGAGAGAGTCGGTGAACGAGAAGCCGGAGGAAGCGGACGCGAGCTGCTTGCGGTGATAGGCCTCGATGCGGCGGCGGGCGAGGCGGAATGCACGGACGAACGACGCGTCAAGGCGAGGCAGTTTTTCGCGACGGGGATCAATAAGGATTTTCTTGGAAGGGTGAGAGTCCAGGTCGAAGCGCTTCACGTATTTCCTCAGCGCCGGTTCCCCTCTTCGCAGAACGTCCTCCACCACCGGGAGGACCTGCTTCAGCGCAGCGAAGTCAGGAGAGGCGCCCCGCCGGCTCTTCAGCAACGCCTCCATCTCCCGGCGTCCGGCCCGCGTCCAGGTCTCCACGATCTTCATCATGGTTTTCCGGTCCCTGCGCCCACGTTCGCCCGCAGGCGCTCGACGAACTCCGCGATCTCGGCCCGGCGCGCGACGAGTGAGGCGCGCCCGAGGATGAGCGTCGCGCAGCTCGGAAGGATCGTCTCGATCTCGGCGAGGCCGTTCGCGGCGACCGTGGATCCCGACTCGATCAGGTCCACGACGACGTCCGTGAGCTTCAGCGCCGCGGCAAGCTCCACGGAGCCCGCGAGCGGGACGATCTCGTGCGCTATTTTCCTCTCGTCGAAGTAGCGGGTGGCGAGGCGGCGGTACTTCGTGCCCACGCGCACGGGCTGCCCGTTCGGACGGAAGGTTTCGCCCGCCCTCCCGATGAGCGAGAGCCGGCAGGTGCCGAAGGGCAGCTCGACGGGCGAGGTGACGTCCTCTCCGCTCTCGGCGACACGGTCGCTGCCCACGATGCCGAGATCGGCTCCTCCGTGCGCAACGTAGGTCGGCACGTCGTCGTCCTTGAGCAGCAGCAGCTCGAACGCGCCGTCCGTCGAGGCCACGAGGAGACGCCTTCCGTCGGGCTCGCCAAACGCTGCGCCCCCCGCGCGGAGCGCCGCGAGCGCCTGCGGCAGGAGTCGGCCCTTGCCCACCGCGATCCGGAGCGGTCGCGCGAACCCGTCCTCTCCGCCGGCATCCGTGGCGGCACCGAGCGCCTCGAGCCCGATGCAGAACCCGAGGGCCGGCGCAGCCGCACCGAAACGCGCGAGGAGCCCGTCGTACCGGCCGCCTCCGGCGATCGTGCCGCCACAACCGGCGGCGTCGACGCTGAAGGTGAGCCCTGTGTAGTAGGGAGCCTGGGGCGCGTCCGCCAGGTCGACGACGACCGGCAGGCCGGGTCGGGCGGCTCGCGCCACCGCGACGGCTCGCGCGAGCTCCGCGGCGGCGCCCGCGAGCACCGGCGGCCGGAAGAGTCCCGAGTCGGGATCGAAGCCGACGAGGAGCGCCCGTGCGACCTCGGCGGCGGCCGCTTCGGCCGCGCCCGAGATGCGGAGCAGCGCTTCGAGCTGCGTCACGTGCCGCGCGCGCGCGGCTCCGGCCGCCTCGGCGAGACCCGAGCCCCCGCCGCGCGCAAGCGCCGGTGCGACGGCGGCAAGCAGCCGTTCGAGAAGGCCCGCCCAGCCCAGCGTCAGCCTCAGGCGCGCCGCCGGAACGTCACCGAGACAGGAGAGGGCGAGGGCGAGCATCTCCCCGTCCGTCTCCGGGCGCCCGTCCCCGTAGCGTTCAGCCCCGACCTGCGCGAACTCGCGGCGGCGCCCCACCCCGGTCTCTTCGTCGCGCACGACGTCGCCCCGGTAGAACAGGGACACGGGCTCCGAGAGCGTGCCGAGGCGCGGCGCGACGACCCGCGCGGCCATGGGGGTGAAGTCCGCCCTGAGCGAAAGCGTGTTTCCCTGCCGGTCGAGGAACCGGTAGACGCGCTCGTCGCCCTCGGCCGTCACGCCCGCATAGGGATCCGCGAAATCGAGGACGGGCAGGATGACCTCGCGCAGGCCGGCCTCCTGGAGCCTCCGAACGACGGAATCCTCGGCCTTGCGGCGGCGCTCGGCCGCATCGAAGAGGAACGCCTGGACTCCGCGCGGCAGGTTCGGATCGGGACGGTCTGTCTTCACGCGGAGATCTCCGGAAGTACAAGACGAGGCTCTTCGAAAAAGGCGAAGGCCAGCCGCGCACGCGACGAGAGGCGCTCCAAAAGATCTCGCGGAGCCGTCCACCGGCCCGTGAACAGCGTCGCCTGGCCCGCGGCCTGGAGGAGGAGCAGTGTCTGGCCGTCCACGACGCGCGCGCCGGCGGCGCGCGCCGCCTTGACGAGCTCGGTCCCGCCGGCGCGGTACGGAGCGTCGATGACGAGCATCCCGGGGTGAAGAAGACTCTGCTCGCACGGAAGAGGATCGCCCTCTTTCAGGCCAAGAGGGGTCGCATTGACGATCACGCTCACCTCGGGCCACGCCGCTTCGGACTTCTTCGAAAGCGCGTGCGCGCCAGTTTCTCTCGCCAGGTCCTCGCCGCGCTCCTCGGTCCGGTTCGAGACGAAAACCTCCCATCCCCTCCTTCTAAGAACATCCACCGCGACACGAGCCGTACCGCCCGCACCCAAAACGAGTGCGACACCCGTACCTTCGATCACGGCCTCGAAGGCCGCGCGATCGGTGTTTTCCGCGCGCAGCAGGAGCGGCTGGCCCGGGCCGCTCGACCTCAGCAGCGTGTTGACCGCCCTCTCGCCGTCCTCGGCCGTGCCCGAAAGGAGCGCGGCCTCCTCCTTGAACGGAATCGTCACGGACGCGCCGACGAGAGGGAGGCCGAGGGCGTCGAGCGAGGTGACGAGGGGCTCGAGCTCCCTCCCGAGGATGCGCATCGCAAACGGCACGTAGAGAGCGTCGAGGCCGAGCGCCTCGAAGTTCGCGTTGTGGAGGGCGGGCGAGAGAGAGTGCGAGACGACTCCTCCCAGGAGTCCGAAGAGCCGGGACACCTTTCGCGGCCGGGCCACGCCGTAGATCTCCGCGAGGTCGCGGGCGAGGAGCTGCCCCGGCGCCGTCACGCGCCCGGGAAGAAGGGCGCCATACGCGAGCGCCGCGCCGAGATACGGTGCGAGTGCGCGCGTGGCGATGCCGGCCTCTCCCATGCCGAAGATCGCGAGGCGCCCGTCCCGGTGCGCGGCCTGGAGCTCGAGGAGGCGGCGGGCATCGCCGGAATCGTTCGCCGTCGCGACGACTTTCACGAACCGGGCCGGCGTCGCGAGCATCCGGGCGACGAGGGCGCTCATGTCGGCGGGGATGCCCTCCGGGTCATGGAGAGAGAGAATTTTCTTGGAAGGGGGAACGCGGGCGGCCTCGTCCCCGCCGTCGCGGCGGAACTCCACGTCGACGAATTCAAACCTGGCATCCAGAGCCTTAGAAAGCAGCCTCTGCGCCTCTCCTGCCTGGCCCCGAAAGGCCCCGCCTTCGGATGCGGAACGGACCGTCGCAATGAGTGTTCTTCCTTCTAAGCACGCGCGAAGCGCGCGGAATTCCGGCTCTTCGGACATTGCGTCAAGCCGAAGTTCTACAGCGGCTCCCTGGGGGAGGCAGGAAGCCTCCTTCGCGGCCTCGAGCGCCTCGGCGTTCGTAGCCGGGGCTAGTGAGGCGACGAGGAGCGTGTTTTCCGCGGTCAGGGTCAAAACGAAAACCCCCTCCGGTCCGGAGGGGGTCGTGTGAGTGTTTCCTGAAAACCCCGCGCGCCTCCGGACCACGATGGGCCGGCGACGCGAAGCGCGGCCGGCTCAGCTGTGATGCACGTGCCAGTGGCGCGAGATGAAGATCATGACCGGGACAGTAGACCTGAAATCCCGAGCTCGTGTCAAGGCTTCCTCTTCCAACGTACGCCCTGGGGCGTGTCCTCGAGGACGATTCCCACCCCCAGCAGCTCGTCGCGGATCGCGTCGGCAGCCACGAAATCCCGGGCCTTCCGGGCCTGTTTTCGGGCCTCGATGCGCTCCAGTATCCAGGCCTCACCGACATCGGGGGAATCGGATGAAGATTTCTTAGAAGGTGAAGAGGGGTCGGGCGCCGCGGCAGTGGCTGAAGTCAACGTGCCGACTGCGTGAGACACGCCCTTCGACACGCCTGTCAATTCGACCACGGCCGTCCGCGGCAGGATGCCGAGAACGTCGCCTCCGATCTCGCTTAGGAGGCCTCGCGCGGCCGTCGCATCCAACGCCGAGAGGTGACCCGCCTCGAGGTCCACGTTCGTCGCCCTGACGAAGGAGAAGAGGGCGCCCAGGGCGCCCGCGGTGTTCAGGTCGTCTTCGAGGGCATCGAACGCCGCCCGGCGCGCCGCCGACACTCGCTCCGCGAAGCCCCCGCCCGTCGCCTCAGGCGTATTCACCTTCAAAGAAATCTTCTCTTCTTCTTTCTTTTTCCTTCCCTCTCGTTCTCTGAGTCGCAGGTCCAGCGACTCCAGGCGCTCGACTGCCGACGTGGCGCCCCGGAGGCCGTCAAGCGTGAAGTTCAGTTTCATGCGATAGGGAACCGAGACGAGGAGGTAGCGGATCGCGCACGGGGAAAAACCCTTCTCGAGGAGGTCGGGAAGCGTGTAGAAGTTCCCCTTGCTCTTCGACATCTTCTCGCCGTCCACGAGCAGGTGCTCGGCGTGTAGCCAGAAGTTGACGAACGTCTTCCCGGTCGCCCCTTCGCTCTGCGCGATCTCGTTCTCGTGGTGCGGGAAGATGTTGTCGACGGCGCCGGTGTGGATGTCGAATGTCTCGCCGAGGTATTTCATCGACATCGCGCTGCACTCGAGGTGCCAGCCGGGCCTCCCGCGGCCGAGCTCGGTCGTCCACGCCGCGGATTCGGGCTCGCCCTCTTTCGCCGCTTTCCACACCGCGAAGTCCCGGACGTCCTCCTTCTCGTACTCGTCGTCAGCCACGCGCGCGCCGCGCTGCACGGCCGAAAGGTCGATCTTCGAGAGTCTTCCGTAAGCCGGGAACGTCGCGATGCGGAACCACACCGAGCCGTCCGTTTCGTACGTGTGCCCGCGGGCCGCGAGTTTCTTCACGAGTGCGACCATCTCGGGGATGTGGTCCGTGGCACGCGGATAGAGCGCCGCCGGGACGACGCCGAGCGTCCCGAGGTCCTCGAAGAACGTCGCGATGTGCTTCTCGGTGAACTCGCGCAGCGGCAGCTCCGCCGCCACCGCGCCACGGATCGTCTTGTCGTCGATGTCCGTGAGATTCATGATCTGCGTCGTCTCGAAGGAGAGGGCGCGGAACACGCGGCACATCACGTCCTCCCAGACGAACGTCCTGAGGTTGCCGATGTGCACGCGGTCGTAGACCGTGGGGCCGCACGTGTAGAGGCCGACCTTGCCCGGGCGGACGGGCCGGAACTCCTCGACCGAGCGGCTCAGCGTGTTGTAGAGGCGCAGCGTCACGGTAAGCGATTCTCGGCGACCGCCCGGGATTTCGCCAGCGAGGGCTCGTCGCCTCCCGTGCGATATCCTCGAACTCCATGTTTCGATCGCCTGCCGCGCCCCCATTGCTCCTCCTTGTGGATGACGACCCTTACCAGGCCGAAGTGGCCTCGTACATCGCCTACGAGCTGGGCTGCGATTTCGAGAGCGCGCTCTCGGGCACCGAGGCTCTCGAGAAGGTGGACGCGCGACGGCCGGACGTCGTCCTTCTCGACGTGCGGATGCCCGACTTGTCCGGATACGAGGTGTGTCGGCGCATCAAGACCGTGGGCGCGACCGCCGGCACGCAGGTGATCTTCGTGACGGCGCGCACCGAGGAGGAGGACCTTCTGCAGGGCTTCGAGGCGCTCGCGAACGACTACGTCACGAAGCCCTTCTCGGCTCGCGAGCTGAAGGCGCGCGTGAAGAACGCGCTGCGCATCAAGGAGCTCCTCGACACGCTCACGGCACGCACGCAGATCCTCGAGCTGCAGCAGGACATCTCGGCGAAGACCGAGGAGGACGACGTCACGACCGAGGACTTCCGGACGCGGCTCCTCGTCCCCATCCTCGACCGGATCTCGTCCGTCTTCGGTGCCGATGGCGTGACTCTTCACGTGCGCCGGACGGGATTCGTCGAGCTGAACGCCGCGGCGTCGACCACCTGGCCCGGCGGGAGGCCTCCGGAGTTCGTCGCGACTCTCGGCCTCGAGGAGGATCCTCGCACGGGACGCGCTCCGCGCCTCCCGGGCGAGGCGCGCGACGGCGCCACGGACTGGACCATCACGGCCGCTCCCGTGTTCTCAGGCCGTGAGCTCCTCGGCACGCTCCGCCTTTATCGCTGCGGGCCGCTTCCACCGCCGGGCGAATCGCCCGAGCTCGAGCACCTCATCGCCTTCGCGGCCCACCTCGGCCGTACGCTTCACCGCCTCCACCTCGTCGACGAGCTGCGCGCGAAGGCGGGCGCCTGAGTTCCGCCAGGGCGCGCGGCCCCCGCTTCACCAGGTGCCTTTCCTCTGACGTTTGACGACCTGGCGCAGGAGGAGCCCCTTTTTCAGGGGCGAGAGCCGGTCGACGAAGAGCCGCTGGTCGAGGTGGTCCACCTCGTGGCAGAAGGCCCGGGCGAGAAGATCGCGCCCGTCGAGCGCCCGCTTGTCTCCGTGCTCGTCGAAGGCTTCCACGGTCACCCTTTCCGGCCGGTCGACCGTTTCGACGAGGTCGGGCAGGGAGAGGCACCCCTCCTCGTCGCGGATCCTCCCCTGCGTGTCCACGACGACCGGGTTGACGAGAACGATCAGCTGCGACGGGTCTTTTCCGACGGAGAGGTCCACGATCGCGACGCGCAGGCTGACGCCGATCTGCGGCGCCGCGAGCCCGACGCCCGGCGCCGCCCAGCAGGTCTCCTTCATGTCCTGGAGCAGCGCGGCGAGACCCGGGTCGTCGTAAACCTCGACGATTCCGTTCTTCGCGACGAGTCGCGGATCCCCGTACTTGACGATTTCGCGTATGGCCACTCGAACTCCAGCGAACAGTTTGACGCGCTCCACTTTTCAGGAGGGCATGGCGGCGCGCGGAGATTGCAGGCCTTCCCGGGCCCGGTCAAGCGTCCCCGCAGGGGGACGAGACGCGCGGCCGCCCGTGGTACGGAGGTCGCATAGGATCGCAGGAGGCCCGACATGAATCCCCGCAGGCTGCCGACGTTCGCTTTCGCCGCAGCCCTGCTTCTCGCCGCAGCGGGCGCGCCGGACCGCGCGGAAGCCCAGCGGGAGGGATGCACGTACCTGTCGTACGCGCAGCCCGACGTACTCCTCGTCTCGAGCGCCGAGGACGACGTCGCGGCCCGCGCCAACATGCCGGTTCTTGCCGGCGACAGCCTCGTCACCGGAGTCGGGTCTCGCGCGGAGGCCGTGCTCGCCGACGGCAACGTCGTCCGCGTGGACGGGTACACCGAGCTGCGCTTCGAGCGGATGGCACGCACCTACGAGGCAGACGATGACCGCGATCTCCTCTTCCTCGTGCACGGGACGGCGGCGGTCGAGGTGCGCGACGTCGCGACGCGCGAACGTGCGCTGCGTTTCGACACGGACGACGCCACGATCCTCGTTGCGTCCCGCGGCCTCTTTCGCGTGGACGCCGGGCCGCGCGGCACCGAGGTCTACGTCCTCTCGGGCAAGGTCGAGGTCCAGGGCCGCGGCGGCCGCGCGCTCGTGCGCGCGGGTGAATACGCCTACGTGAGCGGAGACAGCGAGATCGAGGTCGACGTGTCTGCATCGCCCCGTGACCGGTTCGCGCGCTTCGTCGAAGAGCGGCGGGACCGGACCGACCACCGCGAGACGACCCGCTACGTCTCGTCGGACTTCACGTACGACTACGACACGGCCTCCTTCGACGATTACGGCAGCTGGTTATATGTCTCCGCGTACGGCACATATTGCTGGAGTCCGCGCGTGCCCGCCGGCTGGACGCCTTACGCGCTCGGGTACTGGCGATGGACGCCCGCGGGCATGACGTGGGTCTCCGCCGAGCCGTGGGGCTGGCTCCCGTATCACTACGGGATGTGGGTCTACGACGCTTTTCTCGGATGGCTGTGGGTGCCTGGCGCGGAGTACTCGCCCGCCTGGGTCTACTGGAACTACACGCCCGAGTGGGTGGGCTGGTGTCCGATCGGGTATTACTCCACGTACTACCGCCACGCGCGCGGGGTCGTCGGTGGCCCGAGCCCCCTCATTTACCCCCACCTTCGCGGGCACGTCGCTGTCGGGCAGATTGACCTGAGGGGATGGCACTACGTGGCGGCCAGGCAGCTCGGGATCCGGCTCGATCCGGCGCGGGACATCGTTCGCGGGGACCGCATGAGCTTCCGGCCGGGCGAGATCGGCGTGATCGCGACGGCACCCCTGCGCTTCGAGCGCGGCAGCAGCCCCGCCGCGTCGATCCAGGAGGCGATTCGCCGCATCCCGATCACCCAGAGCGGCACGTTGCCGGCGTCCGCGAACGAAGGCCTCACTGCCGTCCTGCGCCGCGACCGCACGCTCACGCCCGCCGCCCAGGACGAGCTTCGCCGCACGATCGTGCGCGCCGGCCAGGATCCCGCCTACCGTCAGACGCCTCTCGAGAGTCCGCGCGGCGCGGACAAGAGCGCGTCCGCGGACTCCTGGCGCCGCGGCGTCGACCGGAGCCCTGCGCGGGGCGCGTCCGCCTCGGAAAGCACGGCGCGTCCCGGGGAGGCTTCCTTCCCTTCCCACGAGCGCGGCGCTTCGCGCCGCCGCGGCGACGAGGGCTGGCGCTCTCCCTCGTCGCCGCCTCCCGCGCCCATCCAGCGCCGCGCCGAGGACCGGCCGGGGCACCACGACGACTCGGGCTGGCGTGCGCCACAGCCCCGCGTGGTCGAGCGGGATCGCGCGCACGACGCACCGCCGCCTCGAGAGGCGCCGGTCCACGAGGCCCCGAGGGCCGCGCCCCAATCGGCTCCCGCACCCGCGCCTCAGCCGGCGCCCGCTCCTCCGCCCGCGCGACGTGAAGGGGCCTTCCGAGCGTTCGACGGAGTGGCTCAGGGGGCTCCGCTCCGCAGGGCCTGACCCGCCGCTGGAACGCTCCCTCTACAATCCAGGCGTGGCGCGGCTTCGCGGCGGCAATCAGCTCCTCAGGGCTTTCTTCGTCATCTACGCCCTCGAGGCAGGTGCGTTCCTCACGTTTGCGCCGTGGGGCCGGTACTGGATGGTGCGTGTCGTCGGCCGGTCTCCGGAGCGCACGCGTCCCTTCCTCGCCTCGCCTTATTTCCGCAGCTTCCTCCTCGGTCTCGGGCTGCTGCACCTGTGGGCGGCAGCCTCGGAGATCGAGGCGTGGAGGCGGAAACCACGGGGCGTCGCGCCACCTGCCGCCCCGCGAGAAACCGCGTGAGCCTCCGCGTCACGGCCGAGGACGGCCTACCGGCCGGTTCTCTCGTGGTCGGAGTCGGCGTGGATCTCTGCGAGATCCCGCGCGTGGCGCGTGCCCTCGACCGCCATGGCGCGCGCTTCGTCGAAAAGCTGTTCCGGCCCGGTGAAGTGCGCCGGTCCCCGGAATCCCCCGCCTATGCCGAGCACATCGCGGGCCTGTTCGCAGCGAAGGAAGCGGCCATGAAGGCGCTCGGGACCGGGATGCGGGGGGTCGCCTTTCGCGAGCTCGCGATCGTCCGTGCGTCGGGAGGGCCGCCCCGCCTCGCTCTCTTCGGACGGGCGCTCGACTGCGGCGCGCGGCTCGGCGTCGCGGGAGCGCACGTGACGATCACCCACACGCGGGAGCTGGCCGCAGCCGTTGTCGTGCTCACGGGCGCACCGCTCTAGAATGGCGCCCCGGTGAGCAGCCTTCCGCCCGGCCTCGCGGGCCGCAAGATTC
>CALAQS010000128.1 GCA_937888435.1 uncultured Acidobacteriota bacterium | reverse complement strand
CGGTCCTCGGCCGGGTCTCCGCGCTCGAGAACCGTGACGGGAATGCCGGCATCCACGAGCGCGAGGGCCGCGAACAGGCCGGCAGGCCCGGTGCCGACGACGGCCACCCGGGCCGTGCGCGGGGCGGGAGGGAGAAGAAGCTCCGGGCCGCGGGTGGCCGGTGCCTTGGACAGGCGCAGGGGAGCGGTGAGGCGCGGGGTGAGCGGCGCCTCCGACGTGAACTCCACCGTGAGGTCCCAGAAGAGCGCGGGCTTCTGCCGGGCGTCGAGCGAGCGCCGCACGAGGACGAGGTCGGAAAGGCCTTCGGGAAGGACGCCGAGGACGCGCGCGACGAGGGGGATGTCCACGGCCTTCGGCGCGCGGGCGCGCACGCCGGAAAGCCGATAGCGAATGGGGCCCGGCACGGCCCGTATTGTGAGGCTATCCTTCAGGCTGGATGATCGCCTTCGTCCTCGCGGCCGGTTTAGGCACGCGTTTCCGCCCCGAAACACGCGCAACGCCCAAACCTCTCCTCTTGCTCGCGGGGCGGCCTATCCTGTTTCACGTCTTCGATCATCTCCTCGAACAAGGTGCCGAGGCTTTCGTCGTGAACGCGCACCATCTCGCGGAGGAGCTGCGCGGCGCCGTCGGAGAGTCGTACGAGGGCGTCCCCGTCGCATGGTCTTTCGAGGAGGAGATCCTTGGCACGGCCGGAGGCATCCGCCGCGCGCACGCGCATGGCCTTCTCGGGACGGGGTCTTTCCTCGTCGCGAACGGCGACGTCGCGACGACGCTCCCTCTCGGACGCCTCCTCGCGGCTCGCCGCGAGCCCGGGGTCGTCGCGGCGCTCGCCGTCCTCCCGAACGAGAATCCCTCCGTCTTTACGCCGCTCTGGTCCGACGCGCGCGGGCGGCTCCTCGCCGTCGGAGGCGAGCGTCCGTCCGGGAGCGCCGCCGGGCCCTGGCTCTTCACGGGCCTTCAGGCCGCGAACTCCGCGCTCGTCGCGCGCATTCCGCCGGGCTTCGCCGAGCTCGCGAAGGACGTCCTCGCGCCTTCCGCGCGCGCAAACGACGGCGCCTTCGCGCTCGCTGTGTACCGGACGCCCACCGACGGCTTCTGGTTCGATCTCGGGACGAAGGAGCGGCTCGCCGCGGCTGAAGCCGCGCTTGCCGCCGACTGAGACGGTTACCATCTCTTGATCCACTTCAGGGACTTGCCGTGCCACGTGAAGATCTGGATCTTCGCGTTCTCCGGCGTGACGCGCACGGCCGCCTGGCGGTGCTTTTCGTTCGAGAGGTAGACCGAGCCGGGCGAGGCCTTGCCAAGAGGCGAGAACGTGCAGATGTCGGACTTTCCGAAGCGCAGGGGATCGGTGAGGTTGCCGATCGGCGCGCCACCCGGGTCGAAACCGTTGAAGCCGGGGACAAACGAGAACGTGATGCCCGGGTACTTGCCGCGCATCCAGTACGGGCCCGCGACAAGACGGTCGATACCCTTCTTGATGTCGGCGGTCGTCACGCCGTCGCCGTTTCCGTCCTGATAGACGGACAGGACGAGGTCTCCTCCGCTGCTCGTCCACTTCACACCCACGTCTACGCACTGAAAGACGGCGCGGCCGCGGGCCGCCGTGAGGATCGCGGAGACCTCGCGGGCCGCGGCCTGAAGCCCCTCCTCCGCGAGGATCTCCGCCAAGGGCGGAAGGCTGAGCGAAAAGACGAGCCCGAGAATCGCGAGGACGACGACGAGCTCGGGAAGGGAGGTGCCGCGCATGTTCATTTTTCTGCACGAGAGGAGGCGGGCGGTCCGGCACAGGTTCCGCGCGGACCGCCCTTCTCCCGTCAGGCCTTCACCTTCTTCGGGGCGGAGGTGCCTGACTTCTTCGTCTTGCTCGAGGCGCCACGCGACCCCTTCGACGACACCTTCTCGGTGAGGGTCGTCGGGCCGCTCACGGAGAGATAGGGCTTCAGAGTGGAGAAGAACTTCTCCCCGACGCCCTTGACCTCCATGAGGTCCTCGATGCGTCTGAACGGACCGTGCTCCTTGCGGTGCGCCACGATCCGGTCGGCGAGCTTTACGCCGACGCGCGGCAGGCGCGCGAGCTCGGCCGAGGTCGCCTGACTGATGTTGACGACTTTGTGCGAGGTCGGGGCCTCGCCCTCGGCGACGGCCGGATGCGAGGCGAGGCCGGAGAGCGAGAGCCCGAGGACAGGCACGACGAGCGCGCGGACGATTGGACGGAGAGCCATTGGAAACTCCTTTCAGGTTCGTTTTCGTTGTGGAGATTCAGGACATTCCGGGGTTCTGGTGTGTTCCTTCCGCTGTTTCCCGGGCGCGCCCGGGTGCGCGTGCCGTCTCACTTCATCCGCGTCGCCTCCTTCGACGCGCTCATCGCAGGACCCGTGCCCCGCGCTCGCAGGGCGAGCCAAAGCGCTCCTCCTGCATGGGTTCTTCCCGGTGCGAGGCCTTGTGCGAGAGACACGGCTGTCAGGCTTCTC
>CALAQS010000127.1 GCA_937888435.1 uncultured Acidobacteriota bacterium | reverse complement strand
GCCACGTTGAGATCCGACTCGTCGTAGAACGTGGGCGTCCTCGAGAAGCGCGCGCTCCCGTCCGGCATCGGCCCGAGAAGAGCCTGGCGCTGTGCGAGGAGGGCGCGGACGATCTGCCTCATGCGAGCACCGGCGTCCGCTTCGAGACGCGGATCGAAAGATTCCAGAGGTCCGAGCTCGCCTTCTCACCGGTCGCCGTGACGGAGAGCCCGTTCAGGTGCGCGTCCGTGAGGTCGAGTTGCTCCGCCTCACCTGCAGCGCGGCCGCGCGCGACCGCGGGCGCTATGTTGACCGGGCTGTCCGGGACGTCGGCCGAGACGGAAAGGAGGCACCGGCACTGCGGCCCCCTTTTGCCGAAGCGTGAGCAGAGGAGCCGTGAGTCCCGCGGGAAGCCCTCCGAGATCCAGTCCGAGGCGGGCAGCGTGATCCCGTGGCGTCCCTCGCACGAGGTCCCTGCACCCTCTGGCATGACGGCGCCGGACGGCGTCGTGACAGCGGGACCGTCCTCCTGGCAGACACTGTCGTCGTAGCGCGTGATCCAGGTAAGGGTGCTTTCGGCGGTCCCGGCGCCCCCGGCGAGCAGGCCCGCGAGCCCGGCCAGGACGTCCCATCCGCTCTCTGCCTCGCCGGCGGCGGCCGCAGTCCCGGCGCCTGCCCCTTTCGCGGCGCCCGTGTCCGCTTTCTCGGTGGCCGCCGCACCGGCCGCCGCTCCTCCTGCAGCCGCGACGACCGTCTGCTCGGCCATCGCCCCGTTCAGTTCGACCGGGAGGTCCGTGGCGAGGCCCTGCGCCGCGTTCGAAAACGCGAGGGCAAGAGCGGCAGTAATGCCGAGTCCGAGACTGTCGGACATCGTCCCGCGATTCCGTGACGCCGCTTTCTGAGCCTTGGCGCGCTCTTCCTCGAGAGCTGTATAGAGCCGGTTCGCGTTCCCCTCGAGAGCCGTCTGCCGCGCGCGATCGTGTGCGGCCGCGGTGGGCTTCTTGAAGCCGAGCGCCTGCAGCGTGTCCGACGCGCTCGTGAGCGCTTCATCCCCAAGTTCGTTCATCACGAGGAGAAGGATCGTCATCGCCATGTTCCGGAGGTCGTCGTCCGATGCGTTCAGGAAGCCCTCTGTGCTGACCTTGTCGGCCACGAGTTCCCCGATACGCTTCGAGACGACGCGCGCGTACTCGGACTGCTCAGCCTGGCCCTGGAGAACGTCCTCCATGCTCACCGCACGAACCTCACGTTCTGCGGACCGGTCTGGTCGTAGAAGATGATCTGGGCGTCCTCTGCGAGCTGTGTCCCCTTTGCGTCGATGAGGTTCTTACCCGCGGCAGCGCCGTCGGCGAGAAGGGCGTTCAGGAACTCGTCCGAGGAGCGCATCGACGTCCAGCCGTAGTAGCGGATCGTGCGGAAGAGCGCGCCGTCCGGGTCGTCGGCACTTCGGATATAGCGGCCTCGGAGCTTTGCGGCGCGGTCTGCGAGCTCGAGGAGGTCCTGGTCCGAGAAGAAGAGACGCCCCGTCCGCTTGTTGTAGAGCGACTTCTGCCGGGGCTCCGGAGTGACCTTCGCGCCGCTGAGGACGGCGGCGATGAGAGGCGGTGCGAACTGGATCGTCGCGTTGCCCGACGTGATCGGTGCATCGGCAGTCAGGTAGTAGCGCGCCGCCTGGCCGTTATGGACGAGCCCGATCGGTGTCCCCGACTGCAGCGTTCCGACCGACGCGAGCCCGCTGAGCGCGAGCGCCTGCGCGCCCTTCGACGCCGCGGCCGCTACCGGCGTTCCCCATTGCGGGCGGAGGTCGATGTAGTCATCGAGCCATTCAACCCTCAAGGTCTGGATCTGGTCGGCCGTCAGGAGAGGCGTCATGGCTCCTTCTGTGCGAAAGCCCGGGGCGGCGCACTCGCGTCGGCCCCGGGCCCGTGGAATTCACCGGGATTCGGGAGGGTCACTTGGCGGCGTCGGCCTTCGGCTGTAGGTCCATCAGACGGGCTGCCAGTAACCCGAAGAGGCGTTCGGCGCGTGGCCGACGTTCCCGTTGGCGAGGCTTTTGTACCGCACGCCGTTGACGGTAGCGACATCGCCGATTCCGTAGGTTGTGCCGTTGTCATAGGTCGTCCCGCGGGCCGGCGTCGGCTTCGTGGTGTCCTTCGACGGAATCGGCAGGACCGGCGGCGTCGGAGGCGGGTTCTTCGCGTAGTCCGCGGCACTCCCCTTCGGACCCTGCCCCTCGGGTGCGGGAGGAGTCGGCGCCGTTCCGGGCTCCTGCCCGACGGCGTGGCCGGCGCGGACGACGGACTCGACGAATGCGAGCCGCGTCTCGACGGATTCGCCCCACGTTCCGGTGGAGGCGGGCGGTGTCGGCTTCACATAGACCGGGGAAACGGGCGGGGTCTGCTTCACTTCATCCATGACTGTTCTCCTTTTCGCTCAGTCCGTGATTACGCGGCCAGCGGCGAGAGGTACTCGACGATCCCGATCGTCTTGTCCTGGGTCGAGTCGGTCTTCGCCCAGCTCGCAGCGACCTGGAGGTTCGCGTTCGTCGGTCCGCCCGCGGGGATCGCGCCGATCCACTTCGTGCCGCGCACATGCGCGACGACGTCGAGGGTCGAGGTGAGCACCTCGGTCGGCACCAGCGCGTTGAGCTGGTACAGAACCTGGAGGTTCCGCTGGTAAGCGAAGGCCAGGGAGCCCGGCCGACAGAGGAAGATCGGGTAGTAGGTCGTCCCCGCGATCACGACTGCCGGGACCTGGTCGGTGAGGAGAACGCGTCGGCCGTCGTAGAACGGGAACGGCTCGATCTTCCCGTCCGGGCCGGTGATCGCGATGTAGTTGGCCTTGCCGCCGACTTCCTTCACGAGGCCAGCCCATGCCTTCGAGCTGGCGATCATGGTCGAGAGGTCGTTCATGTTGTCGCCGAGGAGCGCCATCGCGTCGACGACGTCGCTGTAGTTCGCCGCCGCTGAGCCGACCTTCCGGTGCGTGTCCTTCAGGATGCCCGCGGTGTCGTCGAAGAGACCGATGAGGTCGGAGACGAGCGCCAGCTCCGACTGCTTGCTCCAGTAGTACGCGTTCTGCTTGGCGACTTCGGCGTTCACCGCGTCCGCATCGCCAGTGCCGAGGGCGGCCTTGATGACGTCGTCGACGCCGCGCACGCGCTTCCTGTGAAGCACGACGCCGACGTCCTTCACGGACGGGATGTTGGCGGCTGTCGAGGAGCTGCCGTCGTTCACCTCGGAGGCGACGGTGTCCTCACCGAACCGCTTGATGGTGATCGTGTCGCCGCCCTCTTGCGCCAGAGCCTCGAAGTCCATCGTCGCCGCGCCGGAGGACGCGAAGACGAGGTGGTCGAAGAGCAGCGCCGTGAATTGGCGCGAGATCGCCACCGGTTTGATGATGTCGCCGAGACCAGTCGGTGCCATGTGTTTCTCTCCTCTGACTGGCCGAACGTCTTGTCCGGCCGCTGGTTTGAGCGCGGCCCCGGAGGTCACTTCGACGACCGGGGCCGTGTTCTTTCGAATGCCAGTGTCAGAGCGAGGGAACGGAGCCGGCGGCTCCGTCTCTCAGCACGGGTGAGAGGTCAGCGGCGCATGGGTTGAGCAGGTTGAACGGCAGGTGTGGCGGACATCGGCTGCCGCGCGGTCTGCGTTTCGCGTCTGAAGTCCGCCTCGAACTTCTGCGCCTGCACCGGGTACTTCGCCTCGTACTTCTCCTGGAGGGAAGCCGGCAGGATCATGAAGTCGTGAGGCGTCTTGACGCCGGCGAACTCCGCGTCCGGCGGAGCGGCGCCCATTCCAGGCATCGGCGGCGCGGGCGGCGCGGGTACGGGAGGAGTGGCTCCCTTCCCGGCGAGCCGCTCGATCGTGGGCTTCAGCACAGCGAAGGCCTCGTCGAGGCCAGAGACCTTTCCGGTCGCCTCGTCGAAGGTGACGCCAGGGGCCCGGAGAACGGATCCAAGAACGAGGTCCGCTTCCGCTTCGCCGAGACCGGTCGGGATGAGCTTCTTTAGTGCGGCACGCTCGATCGCGGCCTCGCGACGCTCCTTTGAACGCGCTTCTCTCTGCTGGTTTTCGAGGATCACCTTCGCGTCTGCGGGGTCGTCTCCGGTGATGATCCCGGCGGCCCGGAGCGCCTGGCGCCCGGCCGCGACTTGTTCCTCCAGCTTCTTCTTGTCCTCATGGGCCTTGCGGAGGTCCTTCTCCTTGTCCTTGCCGGCGAGCTGTGCCTTGACGAGCTCGAGCTCGATCTCGGCAGCGGTTCGCGCGGGCGGGGTCGCGGGAGGCGTGGCCGGCGGATCGCCAGCGGGCGGGGTCGCGGGGGGCGTGGCGGCAGCGGGCGGGGTCGCGGGATCAGTCATGAGTCTTCTCCTCCGGTCACCGACCGGTGTTTAGGCGCCCTTCTGGCCGCCAGGTTTCGGAGCCCCGCCACCGGCGGGGGGCATCGTTCGAGAGGGAGTCGTAGCGACCGCCGGCTTAGCTGCAGGAGCCGGAGCGGCGGGAGCGGGTGCCGCGGGCGCGGGCGGGCCGCCGATCGTGCTCGCGCGGAAGAGCGAGTTGATGTTCGGAGGAGTGACGAGCTCGTGTTGCGCCTTGATGGCCGCGAGCTTCTCGGGCGTGATCCCCGGGTTGTATTTGCGGATCACGTCTTCGCGAAGGATGAAGCCCTCCTCGACCTTGAGCGCGTCGTGCTTGAGTTCGTCGAGAGGGTCGAGCGAGAGAGGCTGCTGTGGGATCGTGACCTGGACCTCCGACTGAAGGGAGAAGCGCCCTTTCTCGATCGGAGAGTGGTAGTTCCAGATGATCGTCGTCTTGTAGACGAGCTCGATCAGAGACGGCTCGTCGAGCACAGTGGCGGCCTGCTGCTTCTCCTTCAACGCGCTCGACCCGATGAAGAGAGAGACGCCGCTCGCGGCATCGGCCTTGGCGATGACCTCGTTCGGCGAAATGTGGAAGGTCGAGACGAGGCCCTCCGTCACGCGCGCGATCACGTCGAGGTGCTTCTGGATGAAGCCCTCATTTGCCGGGCCGCCCCATCGAATTGTCGACGGGACGGTCTCTCCCGTGAGCGACGGAACGGCGATGCCATTCGACGGGTCGTAGCTGAGCTGGATCGGAGCGTTCTCCTTGCGTCTCCACGCCGGCCCCTCGAGGATCGGCACCTGGAAAGCGCCGTGATGCATGATCCCCATTTCCTGCGTCCAGAGCCGGTTGATCGTCCTCTGCCCCTCAGCGAGTTGGCCCTGCCCATCGTCGACGAAATAATCGGTCGTCGGGACGACGGTTCGGAATGCTACGAAGGGATCCAGCGTGAGGCCGGTCTCGGGATCTTTCGCCGCGAGGACCGAGTCATCGACGATCGCGCCGGTCTCCGGGTCCCTCGACACCTGGCGCTGCATATCGTTCGCCTGGCCGATCGCCTCGTACACCACACCTTGAGCCGGGTCCGAGAAGTCGAAGACGCGGTAACGGTTCTGTTTGTCGTTGATGAGGATGCGGTATGCCTTCGGGTCTAGCGGGTCGCCGTACCGGAGATCCCACGCCACGTCGATCATGTTCGGTGTGTAGAAGCGCACTCGCAGACGGTTCGAGCGCGGATCCCAATAGGGCACGACGACGACGGTCTTGCACAGTTCCTTATATTTCCCGATGGCGCCGAGCAGCGCATCGAAGCCGCCGTGCTGGATCTCCTTCCGGGCGATACGGTCCCAGAGCTTCTGGTCGGCTTCGTTTGGCTTGCCATCCGCGTTCACGAACTTGATCTCGGCCTTCCTCTTCCCGAGGATCGCCACGCGGTCGACGATGAGCGCGGTGATGTTCATGAAGTAGATCAGGCTCTTGTAGAGAGTCCGGAGCTTCGCGTCCGAGAAGACTTCGTCGATGTGCTGCTCGAGATAACGCCGCTGGTTCCCCTGGTAGAAGTTCACGAGCTCTGCGGCGATCTGGACCGAGGTCTCGCGGTCCCTCATCCCGAGCCGATAGCTCGACTGCTCCATCGAAGCGCGGGCGGAATCGAAGGCGGTTAGGCCGAACATCGCGTCACTTCCATCCGATCTGAACCACGCCGCCCGTTGAGGGCTTCGTGACCGGGAGCTCGTAGTGGATCAGGTAGCCGAGCGCATCCGAGAGGTGTGTGAGCGCCTTCTTCCCCTTGTCCATCTCGTCGCCCAGGCGAATTGCCGGCTTGAACACCTCATGCGTTCCCGGCTTCCAGACGACCTGGTCGAGGTCGACCACAAGGTGGGAGCACTTCTCCGTGTTGATCTCGACCTGCTGCTTCTCGAATGCCACGTTCACTGCGTTCACGCGGTCGATGACGCTCGGGTTAGAGGCCCGCACGCGCATCTCGAGGGAGCGCCCGAGCGGCCGGAGGAGGTTCTCCACGATCTGCCAGTCCGTGCGTTCGGCAGAGGACTTCCTTTGGCCGCCGGAGGCGTCGCCGTAGACGTAAACGGGCCCCTGGTGGCCCTTGTACCGGAGCGTGATCTCGTCACAGAGCTTCCGTGTGTTTGAGTCCGCGACGTACAGCTCGTCGAAGACATGAAACGTGTCGCCCTTGCGGTGGCAGAAAAGCCCGACGCCGGGGTCCACGTTGAAGTCGAACGTGAGGTAGAGCGCGTCGGTCTTGGAGTAGGTGACCGGCTTCTGATACCGCTCGCGGCTCGCGGCGTAATAGACACGCCCCGTTCGCACGTCGACGAAGCGCCCCTTCTCGTAGGCCTCGGCCAGCCGCTCCCCGAACGTGCGGCGGATCTCCTCGGCGTAGCCAGGACGAAGGGCGTCTGCGTTGTCGTTCGTCTCCACCGTCGTGACGTCGGTGCGCGGGTCCGCCTCTCCGACGTTGCCGACCTCGTCATAGACGAAGTTGAAGCCCTC
>CALAQS010000126.1 GCA_937888435.1 uncultured Acidobacteriota bacterium | reverse complement strand
ATCGACATGGCGAAGACACGCCCGAGAAACCCGCCGCGCAAGCGTGACCGCGCCCCCGTGGAGGCGCCCGAGGACCTGGCCGCCGAACAAATCGATCCGCACCGTGGCCCCTGGACGGACGAGGAGAAGGCCTTCCACTTCGGGGCGCCCGAGGAAACCCCGATCGCCAGAAGGGAAGCGGCGATTCTTCGCCGCGTGCGTCAGACGGAGGAGCAACTTGGGATCAACGTCATGGACCTCCTCTCCGGGATGGTCCTGGCGGAGGATGACGTGCGCGACTTCGAGGAGAGAAGAAAGCGGACGCTCGGAGGCGTGTCTTTCTCACCCCCGACTCCCGAGGGCTGGAAGGCGCTCGATGTCCTCACCGAGATCATTCGCAACGTGCCGCACGCACTCGAGTGCCGGCGCGTCATGGACACGCTGCAAACGCTCCGCAAGATGTGGCAATTGCGCGAGGCGATGGAAGGTTCCCTCCCGCCCGAGCTGGAGCCACTCCTCGGCCGGATCGGAGCGGCGATTGTCGACGCGCCGAAACTCCGGTTCGCGAATCGTAGACGGACCTCGAGAGAGATTGAGATTCTCGAGGTTTGGGAGAGGCGCAAACACCTCGGGGCTGACGAAAGACAGAAGGCGGCAGAGGCGCTCGGGCTGGCGGGCTGGGAGTCGGTCAAGAGCATGGCCCTTCGGTACATCCGCGCGCGTTCTCGTGGGTGGAGGAGCGAGGTGGCATGGGACAGGAGCCTTAACACTCTGAGGACGGCGAAACTCCGGCGAGCCTTTTCGTCGGAGCACGTTCTCCGTCAGGAGGCCGAGGCCCCGGCCCCCGAAAGGCCCGCGGTGGACCTCGGGGCATGGGCGGGGTACACGATAGAGACCGCCGACCTGTGCGACTTGGAGAGACACCGCACGGAACCCAGCGCAATTGCCGGGAGGGATGCGTTGCTCACCGGCTACGCGCGCAGGGCGGAGGAGCTCGGATTCTCCGCCGTGAACCTTCTCAACGAGGCGCTCGTCGCGGAGATCGACGTTCGCGACTTCGAACGGAGAACCGGGCGCGCGCTCGAGGTGGAGCGATTCACGCACGCCATGAGGACGTGCGAAGACCTCTCGCGCGTCTTGCGAACGATCGCCTTGAGCGCGGGTATGACTGAGGAAATGCTCCTTGAGCTGCTCCCCAGGTTTGCAAAGGACTGGAAGGCCAAGGGAAAGCTCGCAGCTGGCAAGGCCGAGAGATTGCGTGGCGAGATTGCAGAGGGCTGGAAGGCGCTCGATGTCCTCACCGAGATCATTCGCAACGTGCCGCACGCACTCGAGTGCCGGCGCGTCCGGTACGCGCTGGCGTGGCTCCGGGCGCCGCGGCTCTTGCGCGAGGAGAAGGACACACCGCGCGAGCTGAAAGCGCTCCTCCGCCGCATCGGAGCGGCGGTCGCGGACCCGAAGAAGATTCCGAGGCGAAAACCGACCCCGAGACAGACGGCGATTCTCAACGTGTGGAGGTTGAGCAGATACGGTGACCTTGACAGGGAGGAGGCGGCGAAGAGGCTCGGACTGGCCGACTGGGCGTCGCTCGAGCGTGTCGCGCGCCGGTACATCGCCCGAGAGAAGGAGCCGGCCCATCGCCTGGATTCCTTCCTGGGTTCCTTCGACCCCGGCATCGAGCCGGACTTCGCGCTCCTTCCGGTGATTCTGCGGCCTTCTCGGAAGGATTCGACGGAGGCGGATCGCTGGCCGGCTCCCCCGGCGGATGGGGGTGACAACTTTGGCTAGCCATCGCCGTCATCTTCCGCTCGCGTCCTTTTCGTGGCTCGATGGGGACTCAGGAGGACCCCATGATCGCCAAGGCGGGCACCTATGAGCCTAGGTCGATAAAGCGGGCTCGGCGCTCCGCGGGCGAGATGGAGGAGCTCGAAGAGGGCCTTGTTCGAATCGTGGAGAAGGAGCGACCGACGACCGTTCGGCACGTCTTCTACCGGGCCGTCGCCGAGGGGCTGATCCCGAAGACCGAGGCGGCGTACAAGGGCACGATCGTCCGCCTCTTGACGCGGCTACGCCGCGCAGGCTCGATCCCTTACGGCTCGATCTCCGACAACACGCGCTGGACGCTGGGCGTCCGAAGCTACGGCTCGACCGGCGAGGCGGTCGCAAGCTTCGCGCGGGCCTATAGAAGGAATCTGTGGGCCGACGCGGACTCGCGCGTCGAGATCTGGTGCGAGAAGGACGCGGTCGCCGGCCTTCTCGCGGACACCGCGAGCGAATCGTGCGTAAACGTCATGGTGTTCCGCGGCTACTCGTCGGTGTCCTACCTCTACTCGCTCGCCGAGGACATCCGGGCGCACGGCCTGCCGACGTACGTCTATTACTTCGGAGACCACGACCCCTCGGGCGTGGACGTCGAGAGGTTCGTCACGAAGACGGTGCGCGAGATGGCGCCCGACGCGGAGATCCACGTTCAGCGGCTCGCCGTCACCGAGCGGCAGATCGAGGAATACAACCTCCCGACGAGGCCGACGAAAAAGACGGACAGTCGCGCTCGGAACTTCGAGGGCGATTCGGTCGAAGTCGATGCGCTCGACGGCGCGACTCTTCAGGAACTCGCGGAGTCGGCGATCCTGTCCCACCTCGACTCGCGAGAAATCGCGCAACTAAAGCTCGTCGAAAAGCAGGAACGCGAAACGCTCACTGCGCTCGCCCGCAAGCTCAAGCGGAGGGCATCGTGAACGCGCTCGCCTCGCCCATTGGCCGCCCGGCTTGCGGGCCGGATCTCGCGCAAGCGCGCGCTTATCTCGAAGCCTTGACGGGCGAAGCCGATCCCATCGTTACATTCCAGACGTTCTCCGACCGCAAAACCAAGGGCGCCAAGCGAGACATGCTCGCGCGCGTACTTCACGGAACACTCAGGCAACGAGCCGCCGAGCTCGCGCGGCTGAACGAAGTCGGCGCTGGCGTCTTCGTGATGGTGAACGCCGGCGACCTGAAAGGAAGAAGGGAGAAGAACGTCACCGGCGTGCGCGCGCTCTTCATCGACGAGGACGCGCCACGGCTCCGCCCCTATGCGCTCAGACCGTCTTTCATGGTCCGGACCTCCGCCGAAAGAGCTCATGCGTATTGGCTGCCCCGCGGAGTTGTTCCTCTCTCTGGCTTCAAGCCGGCGCAGAAGCGGCTGATCGACTTCTACGGGTCCGATCCGGACATCAACGATCTGCCGCGCGTGATGCGGCTCCCTGGCTTCTTCCACCGGAAAGCAGAGGCGAGCCTCGTCATATTCGAACCGTGCTCCGGACTCAGGTATGCCCTGGGCCAGATCCTCGCGGCGCACCCCGCGATCGTCAAGCCGAGGCCGACGCTGGTGCTGGTGCCGCGCCAACGCACGACGTCGAGCGACGAGGACACGATTGTCCGGGATGACGTTCTCGACAAGGCCGATGCGCGCTCCTGGGCGGAAAACGAGCGCCACCACTCAGCGAGCGCGATCGCGGTCTACGCGAGAAAACTTGGCATGAGCGAAGGAGAGATCCTTCGCATCGTCAGCGACCGCCTCGTGGCTGCCGGGAAGACGGCCGAGGAGGCGCGCGAGATCGTCACCTGGACGACGGCGAACGTCGTCCCGATTCCGGGAGATCGCGAGCGAGTCGTCCACCGAGTGCTCACGGGGCGCGCGTCGTGACGACTGCCAGAACGCCCGACGCTCAGCCGCTGCGGCTGGTCCCGGGGGAAGGGGCCGCGGACCCATCACCGCGCCCTCTGACCGACGTGGGAAATTGCGAGCGTTTCGTTGCCGAGCACGGAGAGCGAGTCCGTCACTGTCACCCGTGGGACGCGTGGCTCATCTTCGACGGAACGAAGTGGATGAAAGACGAGATACTGCAGGTAGAGCAGCTCGCACGGCTGACCGTACGGAACATCTACAAGGAGGCCCTACAGGCACCAGACGCCGACGTCCGGAAGGCGTTGGCGGCGCACGCGGTGAAGAGCGAGCGGCGGGACAGACTCGACGCGGCGATCAAGCTCTCCCGAAGCGATCTTCCCGTCGAGCCGAGGGAGCTCGACGCCGATCCATGGCTCTTCAACGTGACCAACGGCACCCTCGACCTCCGCACGGGCGAATTGAAGCCGCACAGGCGAGAAGACTTCATCACAAAGCTCGCTCCCGTCTCATATGACGAGAAGGCGAAGTGTCCGCGATGGGACGAGTTCCTGAAGAGGATCTTCGACGGCAACACGTCGGTGATCGAGTTCATGCAGCGCGCCTTCGGTTACTCGCTCTCGGGCCTAACGTCAGAACAGGTGCTCTTCCTCCTCCACGGGCTCGGTGCGAATGGGAAGTCGACTCTTCTGGAAACCCTCCGCCGGCTCGCGGGTGAATACGCGCGCCAGGCCGACTTCTCGACGTTCTTGGAGACGGATCACGACGGCGCCCGGAATGACGTCGCAGCCCTGAAAGGCGCGCGAATCGTGATGGCGGTGGAGGCTGACTCGCGGCGCGCGCTTTCCGAATCGGTCGTGAAGCAGATAACCGGCGGCGACACGATCGCGGCACGGT
>CALAQS010000125.1 GCA_937888435.1 uncultured Acidobacteriota bacterium | reverse complement strand
TCGCTCCTGCCGGAACCGTCGCTGTGATCTGGGTGTCGGAGTTGACCGTAAAGGTGGCTGAGGTGCCGTTGAAGGTCACGGACGTCGCGCCTGTGAAGCTCGAGCCTGTGATCGTCACGCTCGTCCCCGTCGTTCCGTTCGTGGGGGTGAAGCCCGTGATTACAGGCGCCGATGTGTAGACCTTCTGGTTCAAGACTGCGGAGTTCGATATTGCGAAGTTGGGATCACCCTGGTAGTACGCGGCAATGCTGGACGTCCCGACAGGTAGATCAGCCTTCGTGAACGTCGCCGTTCCGCCCACCGAGAGGGTGCCGCTGCCAAGAAGCGTGCCGCCTTGCTTGAAGAGGACCGTCCCGGTGGGCGTTCCGGAGCCGGACGTCACCGTCGCCGTGAAGGTCACCGGCTGCATGAAAATGGAAGGGTTCGCCGAAGAGGTGAGCGTGGTCATCGTTGCATTCGCAGCGAGCGGATTCAGGTAGATCAAGACGCGAAACCTGTCGCCGTCGACGACATAAAGGTTGTTGCTTGAATCGAAGGTGGCGGCCTGTGGCCAGGAATAGAGGTCGTTCAAGAACGTGCTCACATGCTGATTGTCGAGCGGATTCTTGTAAACGAGCGGGAACCGCGGGCTCTGGTAAGCGTTCCCGCCGACGACCATCTGGCCGTCTGAGGTAAAGGCGGGCTCGAAGAGCGTGGTGCAGATTTCCTGCCCCTGGCAACCGCGAGTCGTGAAGCTCCCCCCGGTGCCGAAGACGCGGCTGGCCGGGATCGCGAAGAGAGCGCTCGCCGGAGAATCCGGGAAAAGGCTGGCGTCGTACTCCAGGAGCCGGTAGTTTCCGGTGACCTCGGCGGCGTCGTCGGCCACGTAGAGGTTTCCCTGTGGATCGAGCCTGACCGCTCCGGGCTTGCAGAGGCTGTCTCCGCTCGGGGCACTATCAGTCTCCCCGCGCCCCTGATTGCATTCGGTCCCGGAGGCGCTCGTCTGGCCGAGCACGATGTCGACGGCCGGGCTCGTCGTCAGCGCATCGCGGATTCGGAACACCCTGTTGTTGTTCGGGTCTGCGATCCAGACCTTGTCTCCCGCGCCGACGGGCGCAATCCCGCCGATATCGAGCGAGACGTAATCCCACGTCAGACTCCCGCCCCCGAGGACGGAAAGCGTCGGGCCGATCGACTCGAAGGGCGTGTCCACCGTGTGCAAGGGAAGCGAGTAGACACGGATCTGGTCAACCCAGTTCGCCCAGAGGTGGGAGTTTCCGTCCTCCCGGATCCTCCCGAATTTCTGCCACGGCGACTGGTAGCGAGGGTCGGTCACACCGACGTAGCCATCGGCGGTTTGGCCGTTCGTGAAATTCGGCGGATGGTTCCAGAAGAGAAGCCTCCCCCCGTCCGCCACGATGAGCTGATCCGCCGCTACGGCTATCCCGCTGGGCGAGGAAAGCCCCCCCAGGCCCACTTCGTTCCCGATCCACTGCTGATACGGGTTGAAGAGGCGCGCGTCGGCCGAATGTGCGAGGAGCGGTGTCGGCGTCGGGATTGGACCGGGGAAGCGCCAGACTTCGTCGTTGAAACCGGAGGCGAACACGTTGCCGTCTCCGTCGATGCCGGTCGAGCCGCGAGACAGCTGCATGTTCCAGGAGTCGACCGTCTCTATCCCGTCCGGGAACGTGAAGGGGCCTCTGTCGCCCACGCAGCCGGCATGCCGCTGACCGGTCGAATCGGCTTCGTCCGTGAACAGGACCTTCTGCAGCACTCCACCTACGAAGAGAAGAAGCTGGCTGTTGTTCGTGTCGTTCACCCAGATGCCGCCGGCCGGATCCACCTCCAGACCCGTCGGGACATTGAACGGGTAGGGGAGTGTCCCGGTGGCGGCCATTCCGGAGGAGAGAGGGGGGGCGAAGATCAGGACCCGCCCGGGATCTTCCGCAGCGTAGTGCGAGTCCGCGACATACACTGAGCCTGCGCTGTCGATCCGCACGGCGTTCGGGTATCCCATCTGATTCAAGCCGTAGCCCGCGACGCCCTTGGAGACGAAATCCGGCTGCCCCAGCACCAGGTCGGCCGTGTGGCCAGGCGATCCGGTACCCGAGTCGTAAGGGAACCGGAGCACCCGGTTGTTCTGGAAGTCGGCCACCCAGAGATTGCCTCCGGAATCGAGAGCCACGCCGGTAGGGAAGCAGGTACTCTGCGCGTCCGGTGAGCTCGCCCCTCGATTGCAGTTGTTGCCGGTGAAGTCGGCCTGCCCCCAGACGTCGTCGGCGATCCTGTCGGTCGTGAAAGGCGAGTTGTAGCGCAGCACCCGGTTGTTCGCGGAATCGGGCACATAGAGGTTCCCGCCGCCGTCGACGAACATGTTGCCGATGGGGATCCATTCCGCCACCGATATCTGGTCTTCCTGCATCGTGCAGAGGGTTGTTGCGCTGGCCGGTGCTCGTGTCGGAAACCTCTGAAAGGCACCATCTCCATTGCAGGCCGAGGTGCTGAAGGAGGGCTGTCCCAGTACCAGGTCCGCACCGCGCCCCTCGACAACGGCGCAGGTCGAGCCCGGGCAGTCCGAGTTCGCCGTGCAGTTCTGCCCGACCTTTGTACCGCCCGCGCAGGTACCGAGATGATCGAACCCCAGCACGCGACTGTTGCCACCGTCATAGACGTAGACCCGGTTCGGCGTTGCGGAGCGATCCACGATCGTCCCTGCCGGAACGAACAAGGCTCCGCCCGTGACCTCGTTGGGAACGATCTCGCCGAAGTCCGGCTTGCCGAGGATCACGTCCGCCCAGAGATCTCCAGCGACTCCCCGGACGGGCGCGCGAGGCGTCACCGTGACTGTAGCGGTCTTGTTCACGCCCCCGTAGGAACCCTGGATCGTTACCGTGGTGGCCGTCGTGACGGCGCCGGTCGGGAGGAGGACGACGCTGTTCGAGGTTGAGCCTTCCGCGATGCTGAACGACGGCACATCCACGATCCCGGCCGGAGAGCTCGTGAGCGTCACGAAGGCGCCTCCCGGCGGCGCGGCGCTGTCGAGAGAGATCGTCACCTCCAAAGTCGACCCGCCGACGATATTCGTCGGATTCACCGCGACCGAGACCAGGTTGGCTGCGGTGGCGGCGACGGGGAACAGAAACAAGATCGAAGCAGACAGAATCCCGGCAACCCGGAATCGTTCGATCTGGGACTGGAGCTTTCTCATCGTCGGACCCTTCTGGGATCGCTCCTGATCAGTGCGTGATCGCCTTTCTCCTCGCTTGCAGGCATCAGAACAAGGGAGACAGTCTGTCCCGCCCCGGCAACACGATTCACGGTACACCTCCGAGGTCATCGCCCTGAGTGCCGGGATTGCTACAGGTTAGAGGCTTGTTCCCGCCGGCGCTACGCTCAATGGTGCATTTGCACTAGCACCGAAGTCTTAGGGCATACGACCAGAAGCCAATAGACGTTATTGCTTTCGCCTCAGCGCCCCGCGTCCTTGTCGCGCCTCACGACCACCTTCTGCCCGCGGATCATCGTGCCGCGGAGAGCGCGCATGACCGACTCGGCGATCTTCTCCGGCACCTCCACGAGCGAGAACCGCTCGGCGATCTGGATCGAGCCGACGTCGCGGGGGCTCACTTTAGCTTCGTTGACGATGGCCCCGACGAGATCTCCGGGCCGGACGCCGGCGGCCCGGCCCGCGCCCACGAAGATACTCGCGGAGTTGCCTGACTCTGTAGGGGCGCAATGGGAGTTGCGGCCCGCCCTGGCGCTCGGAGACCAGCGTTTCGGACTCGCCTCGTAGGTGGGGCGGGCACAGGTCGGCCCACTCCGGCCCCGCTTGCCGAGTGTCGCGAAGGCCTGTGCTTCGCCAGAATCCTATGAGGTGTCCGAATGGGGGCGTACGCACCTCAGCCGATTGAGGTTCCTGCGCTCCCCGGACCGGCCTCCTCTGGCTCATTCTCGGCTCGTATCCTCTCAGCATGCTTGGCTTGATTCGACTCTTTCTGGGATCACTCGTCGTCCTCTTTCGCCCTCGGGCCGCACTCGTGGCCGAGAACCTCGCCCTGCGGCATCAACTCGGCATCCTCCTGCGGTCGAGGCCCGCCCGTCTTCCCCTTACTTCGTGGGACCGAGCCCTCTGGGCCTTCGTCCTTCACCGCTTTCCCTCGTGGCGGCAGAGTCTGGTCATCGTCAGGCCCGAGACCGTCATCGCGTGGCACCGCCAGGCGTTTCGACTCTTCTGGAGAAGAAAGTCACAGGCCGGGCGGCCGAGAGCTCATGCCGAGGTCCGACGGCTCATTCGGGAGATGGCCTCAGACAACCCGACCTGGGGTGCGCCCCGAAT